>NZ_JAFGYL010000004.1:0-258041 GCF_017491835.1 Pseudomonas sp. 67(2021) | reverse complement strand
GAAAAGATCGCGCAGGACCCGGGTGAAGGCTCGGGCGCTGTGCTCTTCGCCGGCATGCCGGCCATCGCGCACCACCCACTGACCATTGACCAGCACATCGCGCACCTGGCGATCGCCGCCGGCGAACAACCAGCGGTTCAGAATCCCGTCGCCATTGGCCGTCGCTAGATACGGATCGTTGCCATCCAGGACAATCCAGTCCGCGCGCTTGCCCACTTCCAACGCGCCGATCGGCTGACCCAGCGCCTGCGCGCCGCCGTCCAGCGCCGCGTCATACAGGGTGCGACCGACCATCGGCTGTTGCGCGCCATACAAGCGATTGCGCCGCTGATCGCGCAGACGCTGACCATATTCCAGCCAGCGCAATTCCTCCACCACGCTGAGCGAGACATGGCTGTCGGAACCGATACCCATGCGCCCGCCCTGTGCGAGGAAATCCACCGCCGGGAAAATCCCGTCACCCAGATTCGCTTCAGTGGTCAGGCACAGCCCGGCGATCGCGCGACTGTTGGCCATCAGCGTGACTTCATCCGGGTTGGCGTGGGTGGCGTGGACCAGACACCAGCGCTGATCGACTTCAGCGTTCTCGTAGAGCCATTGCAACGGACGGCGACCGCTCCAGCTCAGGCAATCTTCGACTTCTTTCTGCTGCTCGGCGATGTGGATGTGCACCGGGCATTGTTTGTCACTGGCCGCCAACACTTCGCTGATCTGCTGCGGCGTCACCGCACGCAATGAGTGGAAACACAGGCCCAGCGATTGCGCCTTCTGCTGCGCCAGTAATGGCTGCAACCGCGCTTGCAGATTCAGATAGTTTTCAGTGCTGTTGATAAAGCGACGCTGGCCATCGTTAGGCGTCTGCCCGCCGAAACCGGAATGACTGTAGAGCACTGGCAGCAGGGTCAGGCCGATACCGCTTTCGCTGGCGGCCTGGCTGATGCGCAACGCCAGTTCCGCCGGATCGGCGTACGGCTGGCCGTTGCTGTCGTGGTGCACGTAGTGAAATTCGGCGACCGAGGTGTAACCGGCCTTGAGCATTTCTATGTACAGCTGACGGGCGATGATGCCGAGCTGATCGGGGCTGATTTTTCCGACGAGGCGGTACATCAGATCGCGCCAGGTCCAGAAACTGTCGTTGGGGTTGCCGGCCACTTCGGCCAATCCAGCCATGGCGCGCTGGAAGGCGTGAGAGTGCAGGTTGGGCATTCCCGGCAGCAACGGCCCGCGCAGGCGTTCGGCGCCGTCTGCGCTGGAATCGGCCTGGATTCGGATCAACAGGCCATCGGCGCTGACCTCGAGACGTACATTGTTAGCCCATCCCTCAGGCAGCAGTGCGCGTTCGGCAAAGAAGGCGGACATCGTTCGGCACCCCATCGTGTGTAATTTGTATATACATATACAGACGTTTGCCTGCCCGGTAAACTCCGGCAAGCTAGTCACTTTCATCCAATGAACAGGGATCAACCGTGCCGACTCCGCCTCCAGTTTCTCCGTTGGCCGCGAACATGGGCGACAGTCCGGCGCCTTTGTACGCCCGCGTCAAACAGATGATCACCCAGCAGATCGACAGCGGTAACTGGCCGCCGCACTACCGCGTGCCGTCCGAAAGCGAACTGGTCAGCCAGCTCGGCTTCAGCCGCATGACCATCAACCGCGCCCTGCGCGAGATGACCGCCGACGGCCTGTTGGTGCGCATGCAAGGCGTGGGCACGTTTGTCGCCGAACCGAAGAGCCAGTCTGCGCTGTTCGAAGTGCACAACATCGCCGACGAAATCGCCTCGCGCGGCCATCGCCACACCTGCCAGGTCATCACCCTCGAAGAAGAGGCCGCCGGTTCCGAACGCGCGCTGGCGCTGGACATGCGCGAAGGCCAGAAAGTCTTCCACTCGCTGATCGTGCATTACGAAAACGACATTCCGGTGCAAATCGAAGACCGTTTCGTCAACGCCTTGGTCGCGCCGGAATACCTCAAGCAGGATTTCACCCTGCAAACGCCCTATGCCTATCTCAATCAGGTCGCGCCGCTGACCGAGGGCGAGCACGTGGTCGAAGCGATTCTTGCCGAGCCGTCGGAGTGCAAATTGCTGCAGATTGAAAAGGGCGAGCCGTGCCTGCTGATTCGCCGGCGAACCTGGTCGGGGCGTCAACCGGTGACGGCGGCGCGTTTGATCCACCCCGGTTCCCGCCATCGTCTGGAAGGGCGCTTTCATAAATGAATTATCAAGTGAAGGTTCTACGCGCTGAAGGCTACCCGCGCATGCCGTGGAAAAACGGCGGCGGCAGCACCGAGGAAATCACCCGCGATGCTGGCGCTGGCCTGGACGGTTTCGGCTGGCGTCTGTCGATTGCCGACATCACCGAATCGGGCGGTTTCTCGACATTCGCCGGTTACCAGCGAGTCATCACCGTGTTGCAGGGCGACGGCATGACCTTGTGCGTCGACGGTGACGATACCCGGCCATTGTTACCCCTGGACCCGTTTGCTTTCAGCGGCGAAAGCCAAGTGTCCTGCACCTTGCTCGGCGGTGCGATTCGCGACTTCAATCTGATCTACGCGCCGCAACGTTACAGCGCGCGATTGCAGTGGCTGGACGGCGAGCAGCGGTTCTTCAGCTCGGCATCGACGGTGCTGGTGTTCAGTGTCAGTAAGTGGATGGACGTGCGTGTTGGCGACGGCGTTTCGCAGCTCGGTCGGCATGATTGTCTGCAACTGGACGGTAACAGTGGGCTGGTCGAAGTCTCCACCAACGCCGCATGCTGCGTGATCGAAATCCTCCAGAACTGAACACACCCTGTGGCGAGGGGATTTATCCCCGCTGGGTCGCGAAGCGGCCCCATTCCTGATTAAAAAAAGCGGTCTGCTGCGCAGCTCAGCGCGGATAAATCCCCTCGCCACCAAAGCCATCCCCACTCTTGTTTCCCTCCACGCACCAACTTGTTACCGAACGCCCCAGCGTGGCGCAAAACCACGCTCACTTGGCCCAGCCGCATCTCCTCAGAATCTCCGCCCGGAAAATTTCATCCACGCCAGAACCCTCGATTCAGGCGCTCTCCAGCCATGCCCGTGATTTTTCCTGAACACTCCTCCAACAAGTTGGCCGCTCGATTGCATATGCTTGTATGTACAAGTAAAGACGTATGCGTATGAGTCGGTCGAGACTCTCCGCAGCGTCCACTGATTCGCTTGTCGCGCAGCACAGCGCGCAGGCTGCTGCCCACTGCCAGGGTTGGTTTGAATTGATCGCTGAGGAGTCTTTTTCGTGACTGACAATACCCAGAACAGCAACAAGTTTCGTGACGTGCAGATCCGCGCCGCACGCGGTAACACGCTGACCGCCAAAAGCTGGCTGACTGAAGCGCCGCTGCGCATGCTGATGAACAACCTCGACCCGGAAGTCGCCGAGAACCCGAAAGAATTGGTGGTCTACGGTGGCATCGGTCGCGCCGCGCGCAACTGGGAGTGCTACGACAAGATCGTCGAGAGCCTGACCAACCTGAACGACGACGAAACCCTGCTGGTGCAATCGGGCAAGCCGGTCGGCGTATTCAAGACTCATAGCAACGCGCCGCGCGTGCTGATCGCCAACTCCAACCTGGTGCCGCACTGGGCGAGCTGGGAACACTTTAACGAACTCGACGCCAAAGGCCTGGCCATGTACGGCCAGATGACCGCCGGCAGCTGGATCTACATCGGCAGCCAGGGCATCGTTCAGGGCACCTACGAAACCTTCGTTGAAGCCGGGCGCCAGCATTACAACGCTGACCTGAAGGGTCGCTGGGTGTTGACCGCCGGCCTCGGTGGCATGGGCGGCGCGCAACCGCTGGCCGCCACCCTGGCCGGCGCCTGCTCGCTGAACATCGAATGCCAGCAGGTCAGCATCGATTTCCGCCTGAAAAGCCGTTACGTCGATGAGCAAGCCAAAGACCTCGACGACGCTCTGGCGCGCATCGACAAATACACCAAAGAAGGCAAAGCGATTTCCATCGCCCTGCTCGGCAACGCGGCGGAAATCCTGCCGGAGCTGGTCAAGCGCGGCGTGCGCCCGGACATGGTCACCGACCAGACCAGCGCCCACGATCCGCTCAACGGCTACCTGCCGGCTGGCTGGAGCTGGGACGAATACCGCGCCCGCGCCAAGACCGAACCAGCCGCTGTGATCAAAGCCGCCAAGCAGTCGATGGCGGTGCATGTGAAAGCCATGCTGGAGTTCCAGAAGCAGGGCATTCCGACCTTCGACTACGGCAACAACATCCGTCAGATGGCTCAGGAAGAAGGCGTCGAAAACGCTTTCGATTTCCCGGGCTTCGTGCCGGCCTACATCCGTCCGCTCTTTTGCCGTGGCATTGGCCCGTTCCGTTGGGCGGCGCTGTCGGGTGATCCACAGGACATCTACAAAACCGACGCCAAGGTCAAAGAGCTGATCCCCGACGACGCGCATTTGCACAACTGGCTGGACATGGCCCGCGAGCGCATCAGCTTCCAAGGTCTGCCGGCGCGTATCTGCTGGGTCGGTCTGGGCCAGCGCGCCAAGCTCGGTCTGGCCTTCAACGAAATGGTCCGTAGCGGTGAGCTGTCGGCCCCGGTGGTGATCGGTCGCGACCACCTCGACTCCGGCTCGGTGGCCAGCCCCAACCGCGAAACCGAATCGATGCAGGACGGCTCCGACGCCGTCTCCGATTGGCCGCTGCTCAACGCCCTGCTGAACACCGCGAGTGGCGCGACCTGGGTGTCTTTGCACCACGGCGGCGGTGTCGGCATGGGCTTCTCGCAGCATTCAGGGATGGTGATCGTCTGCGACGGTAGCGACGAAGCCGCCGAGCGCATCGCTCGCGTGCTGCACAACGACCCGGCTACCGGCGTCATGCGCCATGCCGATGCCGGTTACCAGATCGCCATCGACTGCGCGAAAGAGCAGGGGCTGAATCTGCCGATGATCACTGGCGGGTAACACGCTCTGGTTTATGTGGGAGCGAGCCTGCTCGCGAAGGCGTCGTGTCAGTCGCTACTGCTGTGACTGATACACCCGATTCGCGAGCAGGCTCGCTCCCACAGAGGAATTTCAGTGAACCCGAATAGCAATCCACAGAGGTTGAATCATGGCGGTTAACAACGAACGTGCAGGCAGTACCCCGTTGATCGAAAGGCGTTCGATCGACTACATCCCGGAAGCGGAAAGACACGGTCGTCTGTTCAGCCAGTTCACCCTGTGGATGGGCGCCAACCTGCAGATCACCGCGATCGTCACCGGGGCCTTGGCGGTGGTGCTTGGCGGTGATGTGTTCTGGTCGTTGATCGGTCTTTTGATCGGCCAACTGCTCGGCGGTGGTGTGATGGCGCTGCATGCCGCGCAGGGACCGAAACTGGGCTTGCCGCAGATGATCTCCAGCCGTGTGCAATTCGGCGTTTATGGCGCAGCGATTCCGATCGTGCTGGTGTGCCTGATGTACCTGGGTTTCACCGCCACCGGGACAGTGCTCTCCGGGCAGGCGGTGGGGCAGTTGTTCGGTGTCAGCGACAGTGTTGGCATCCTGATTTTCGCCAGTGTCATCGTGCTGGTCACAGTGCTCGGCTATCGGGTGATCCACTGGATCGGCCGCGTCGCCAGCGTGATTGGCGTGATCGCTTTTGTGTTCCTTTTCTGGCGGCTGATGAGCCAGACCGACGTCGGCGCACTTCTGCAGATACGTCATTTCAGCTGGAGCAGTTTCCTCCTGGCGGTGTCGCTGGCGGCGTCCTGGCAGATCGCTTTCGGCCCGTATGTAGCGGACTACTCGCGTTACCTGCCGAGCGCCACTTCATCGGTGAAAACCTTTTTCGCCGCCGGTGCCGGCTCGGTGATCGGCGCCCAAGTGGCGATGATCCTCGGCGTGTTTGCCGCCGCTTCGGCCAACGGTCAA
The DNA here is from genome assembly GCF_017491835.1 of Pseudomonas sp. 67(2021). Classification (NCBI taxonomy): domain Bacteria; kingdom Pseudomonadati; phylum Pseudomonadota; class Gammaproteobacteria; order Pseudomonadales; family Pseudomonadaceae; genus Pseudomonas; species Pseudomonas sp. 67(2021). The sequence continues at coordinate 252,143 of NZ_JAFGYL010000004.1, read as the reverse complement.
TTCGCTGGCCATGAAGTCGCCTACATCGTCGGCCTCGGCGGTACCGGCGCCACTGCCGCGCTGCTGTATTTCAGCATCGCGTTCGGCAAGGTGACCATTTCGACGCTGAACTCCTACGGCAGCTTCATGTGCATCGCCACCATCATCAGTGGCTTCAAAGGGCACCTGACGGTTACTCGCATGCAGCGGCTGATCTTCGTGCTGTTCATCGTCGGCGCGGCGACGCTGATTGCCCTGCTCGGGCAGCACTCGTTCCTCGGTGCGTTCAAGTCGTTCATCCTGTTTCTGCTCGCCTTCTTCACCCCGTGGAGCGCGATCAATCTGGTCGACTACTACTGCATCACCCGCGAGCGTTACGACGTGCCGGCGCTGGCCGATCCGAACGGCCGCTACGGCCGCTGGAACCTGCTCGGTATCAGCGTCTATGTGTTCGGCGTGCTGGTGCAGCTGCCATTCATCTCGACCAAGTTCTACACCGGGCCGCTGGTGGCCGCCCTCGGTGATGTGGACATTTCCTGGATCATCGGCCTGGTTCTCCCGGCCGCCGTCTATTACTTCTGCGCAAAGAAATGGCACAGCGCAGTGCCCGATCGCCTGATTCTGCCGGTCGAGCAGAACAGCACCCAACAAGCAAAAACGAGCGGGGCCGGTCGCGCTGCGGCGCAGGCCTGATCTGGACGTGGACCAGGCTGGATGCCTCTTGAACTGCCGTAAGCCCATTCATGATTAGGAGCGTCACGACAATGAAATCGAACAAGACCCTGCTGACCACATTGCTGTCCATGGGCCTGTTGGCCAGTGCCGGTGCGACGCAAGCCGCCGGCTGGTGCGAATCGGGCAAACCGGTGAAATTCGCCGGGCTGAACTGGGAGAGCGGCATGCTCCTGACCGACGTGCTGCAAGTGGTGCTGGAGAAAGGTTACGGCTGCAAGACCGACAGCCTGCCGGGCAATTCCATCACCATGGAAAACGCCCTGAGCAGTAACGATATTCAAGTGTTCGCCGAAGAGTGGGTCGGCCGCAGCGAGGTCTGGAACAAGGCCGAGAAGGCCGGCAAGGTCATCGGTGTCGGCGCACCGGTGGTGGGCGCGGTCGAAGGCTGGTACGTGCCGCGTTACGTGATCGAAGGCGACGCCAAGCGCAAGCTCGAGGCGAAAGCCCCGGACCTGAAAAACATCGCTGACCTGGGCAAGTATTCCGCCGTGTTCAAGGACGCCGAAGAGCCGTCCAAGGGCCGCTTCTACAACTGCCCGGCCGGCTGGACCTGCGAGCTCGACAACAGCGAAATGCTCAAGAGCTACGGCCTGGAAAACAGCTACACCAACTTCCGCCCAGGCACAGGACCTGCGCTGGATGCGGCAGTGCTGTCGAGCTACAAGCGTGGCGAGCCGATCCTTTTCTACTACTGGTCGCCAACGCCGCTGATGGGGCAGATCGACGCGGTCAGGCTTGAAGACCAGGCGCAGGGCAACAAGACCATTAGCATCAAGGTCGGCCTGTCGAAAACCTTCCACGACGAAGCTCCGGAACTGGTCGCCGTGCTGGAGAAAGTCAACCTGCCGATCGATCTGCTTAATCAGAACCTCGGGCGCATGGCCAAGGAACGTATCGAGTCGGCAAAACTGGCGAAAATCTTCCTCAAGGAACATCCTGAAGTCTGGCACGCATGGGTGAGCGACGACGCAGCCAAGAAAATCGACGCGGCCTTGTAGGTCAGGTTTCCCGGCTGCCAGCACGGCAGCCGGACGCTTGATCGCAACCCCTTGATTGAGAGTCCCTTATGTTTCCCGAAAGCTTTACCTTTTCCATCGCCGACTGGGTCAACGGTTGGGTCGATTCGCTGGTGACCAACTACGGCGACGTGTTCCGGCATATCTCCGACACGCTGCTGTGGGCCATTGTCAGCCTCGAAGGTTTGCTGCGTGCGGCGCCGTGGTGGTTGATGCTGGCAATCGTCGGTGTCATCGCCTGGCACGCCACGCGCAAAGTGGTGACCACCGCCGTGATTGTCGGCTTGCTGTTTCTGGTGGGTGCGGTTGGCCTGTGGGACAAGCTCATGCAAACCCTCGCACTGATGATGGTCGCGACGATCATTTCGGTGCTGATCGGCATCCCGCTGGGGATTCTCTCGGCGCGCAGCAATCGCCTGCGTTCGGTGTTGATGCCGCTGCTCGACATCATGCAGACCATGCCGAGTTTCGTTTACCTGATTCCGGTGCTGATGCTGTTCGGCCTGGGCAAGGTGCCGGCGATTTTCGCCACGGTGATCTACGCCGCGCCACCGCTGATCCGTCTGACTGATCTGGGTATTCGCCAGGTCGACGGCGAAGTCATGGAGGCGATCAACGCCTTCGGCGCCAACCGCTGGCAGCAACTGTTCGGCGTGCAACTGCCGCTGGCCCTGCCGAGCATCATGGCCGGGATCAACCAGACCACGATGATGGCCCTGTCGATGGTGGTGATCGCCTCGATGATCGGCGCCCGTGGCCTCGGTGAAGACGTACTGGTGGGGATTCAGACCCTCAACGTCGGCCGTGGTCTCGAAGCCGGGCTGGCGATCGTGATTCTCGCGGTGGTCATCGACCGCATCACTCAAGCGTACGGCCGGCCACGCCACGAGGTGAGCAAATGAGCAACGCAAGCGTGAGCAAGATCGAAGTGCGCAACGTCTTCAAGATTTTCGGCAACCGCGCCAAGGACGCGCTGGCCATGGTCGGCCAGGGCAAGAGCAAGGATCAGGTGCTCAACGAAACCGGTTGCGTGGTCGGCGTGAACGACTTGTCGCTGAGCATCGGCACCGGCGAAATCTTTGTGATCATGGGCCTGTCCGGTTCCGGCAAATCCACCCTGGTACGGCACTTCAATCGCCTGATCGACCCCACCAGCGGGGCGATTCTGGTCGATGGCGAGGACATCCTGCAGTACGACATGGACGCCCTGCGCGAATTTCGTCGACACAAGATCAGCATGGTGTTCCAGAGCTTTGGCCTGCTGCCGCACAAGACCGTGCTCGATAACGTCGCCTACGGTTTGAAAGTCCGTGGCGAAAGCAAGCAGGTCTGCGCCGAACGCGCGCTGCACTGGATCAACACCGTCGGCCTCAAAGGCTACGAAAACAAATACCCGCACCAGCTCTCCGGCGGCATGCGTCAGCGCGTCGGCCTCGCCCGTGCGTTGGCGGCGGACACCGACATCATCCTCATGGACGAAGCGTTCAGTGCGCTGGACCCGCTGATCCGCGCCGAGATGCAGGACCAGTTGCTGGAACTGCAAAAGACCCTGCACAAAACCATCGTCTTCATCACCCACGACCTCGACGAAGCCGTGCGCATCGGCAATCGCATCGCGATTCTCAAGGATGGCCGGTTGATCCAGGTGGGTACGCCAAGAGAGATCCTGCACTCGCCGGCCGACGAGTATGTCGACCGGTTCGTGCAGCGGCGGGCGGCGGTGGTCTGAAACTGAGTGGCCGTTGTGGTGAGGGGATTTATCCCCGTTCGGCTGCGAAGCAGTCGTAAAACCGGCCACTGCGGTCTGTCTGACGGATTTGCGGGCATGGTTTGGGGCGGCTTCGCCACCCAACGGGGATAAATCCCCTCACCACAGGGTTACCGGCATCAACAGAATTGGTATGAGGTTTTAGATGTCCCAGGCTGAAAAAATCGTTATCACAGGCAGCCCTATGCGTTGGCAGGACGTGGTCGCTGTCGCCCGTCACGGTGCGCCGCTGGATCTGTCTAGCGACACTTGGGCGCGCATCGACAACGCTCAGGCCATCGTTCAGCGCATCGTCGCCAGCGGCGAGCGCGCCTATGGTGTCAACACCGGTCTGGGCGGTTTGTCGAACGTCTCGCTGCAGGACGAACAGCTCAGCCAACTCTCGCGCAACACCTTGCTCAGCCATGCCTGCGGTGTCGGCCCGGTGCTTAGCGACGAGCAGACCCGCGCAATCATCTGCGCTGCCGTTCACAACTACAGCCACGGCAAGTCCGGCCTGCATCGGCGTGTGGTCGAGGGGCTGCTGGCGCTGCTCAATCGCGGCATCACCCCGCAGGTGCCGTCGCAGGGTTCGGTGGGTTACCTGACGCACATGGCGCACATCGGCATCGCGTTGCTCGGCGTTGGCAATGTCAGCTATCGCGGGCGGATCATTTCGGCGCAACAGGCGCTGGCCGAGGAGGGTCTGCAACCTGTGCAGCTCGGCGCGAAGGATGGCTTGTGTCTGGTCAACGGCACGCCGTGCATGACCGGCCTCAGTTGCCTGGCGATTGCCGACGCTACGCGGCTGCTGCAATGGGCCGATGTCATTGGTGCGATGAGTTTCGAAGCCCAGCGCGGCCAGGTCGATGCCTTCGATGCCGAGATCATTGCGCTCAAGCCGCATCCGGGCATGCAGCAGGTCGGCAACAACCTGCGCGCCTTGCTCGATGGCAGCGAAGTGATCGCCGCGAGCAAAGGCATTCGCACTCAGGATGCGCTGAGCATTCGTTCGATCCCGCAGGTTCACGGCGCCGCCCGTGATCAACTGGAGCATGCGATCAAACAGGTCGAAGCCGAACTCAACGGCTGCACCGACAACCCGTTACTGCTGGGCACGCCGGACAATTTCCGGGTGATGTCGCAGGCCAACCCGCACGGTCAATCCGTGGCGATGGCGGCGGATCTGCTGGCGATTGCCATGGCCGAAATCGGCTCGATTGCCGAGCGCCGTCTCGACCGTTTGGTCAATCCGCACGTCAGCGGTCTGCCGGCGTTTCTGGTGGCCAATCCCGGGGTCAACTCGGGGATGATGATCGTGCAATACGTCGCCGCATCGCTGTGTGCGGAAAACCGTCAATTGGCGCAACCGGCGGTGCTCGACAACTACATCACCTCGGGCCTGCAGGAAGATCACCTGAGCATGGGCACCAACGCCGCGCTGAAGCTGCACCGCGCGCTGGAAAACTGCACGCAGATCCTCGCAATTGAATACCTGCTGGCGGCGCAGGCGTTTGAATTCCTCAAGAAACAGCGCTTTGGCGTGGGCACCGACCGCGCGTGGAAACTGCTGCGCGCAACGGTCCCGGCCTACGATCAGGACCGCTGGCTGGCGCCGGATATCGCTGCCGCTGCGACCGTGTTGAAAAACCCGAATCTGCCGCACAACGTTCTTCCGAATTTGCACTGACAACTACCCATACCAGCGTGCCAAGGCGTGGATCGTTCACAAGACGAGAAGCGACGGATAACGGAATGCTCCGGAGCGACTGGTAGTTAATAACAATGCCTAACAGGAGCATTTTAATGACTGCGCTGAACCTGATCCCCGGCCAACTGAGCCTGGCCCAACTGCGTGACGTCTACCAGCATCCGGTCACACTGACTCTCGACAACAGCGCCAGCGCGCAGATCGAGGCCAGCGTCGCCTGTGTCGAGCAGATCCTCGCCGAGAACCGCACCGCCTATGGCATCAACACCGGTTTCGGGCTGCTGGCCTCGACGCGCATCGCCAGCGAAGACCTGGAGAACCTGCAGCGTTCGCTGGTGCTCTCGCACGCGGCCGGGGTCGGCCAGCCGATCAGCGATGACCTTGTACGACTGATCATGGTGCTCAAGGTCAACAGCCTCAGCCGGGGTTTTTCCGGGATCCGTCGGCAGGTGATCGATGCGCTGATCGCGCTGATCAATGCCGAGGTCTATCCGCACATTCCGCTGAAAGGTTCGGTCGGTGCGTCGGGCGATCTGGCGCCGTTGGCGCACATGTCGCTGGTGCTGCTGGGCGAGGGCAAGGCGCGCTACAAGGGCGAATGGCTTGAAGCCACCGAAGTGCTGAAAGTCGCCGGCCTGGCGCCGCTGACTTTAGCGGCTAAAGAAGGTCTGGCGCTGCTCAACGGTACTCAGGTTTCCACAGCCTTTGCGCTGCGCGGTTTATTCGAAGGCGAAGACCTGTTTGCCGGTGCCCTGGCGCTGGGCAGTCTTACTGTTGAAGCCGTGCTCGGTTCGCGCTCGCCGTTCGACGCGCGCATTCACGCCGCACGTGGGCAGAAAGGTCAGATCGACGCCGCTGCGGCTTATCGCGATCTGCTCGGTGAGCGCAGCGAAGTCTCCGCCTCGCACCAGAATTGCGACAAGGTCCAGGACCCGTACTCGCTGCGCTGCCAGCCGCAAGTCATGGGCGCCTGCCTGACCCAGTTCCGTCAGGCCGCTGAAGTGCTGGCAGTGGAAGCCAACGCGGTTTCCGACAACCCTTTGGTATTCGCCGCTGAAGGCGACGTGATTTCCGGCGGCAACTTCCACGCCGAACCAGTGGCTATGGCCGCTGACAACATGGCCCTGGCCATCGCTGAAATCGGCTCGCTGAGCGAGCGGCGCATCTCGCTGATGATGGACAAGCACATGTCGCAACTGCCGCCGTTCCTGGTGGCCAATGGCGGGGTGAACTCCGGTTTCATGATCGCCCAGGTCACCGCTGCGGCGTTGGCCAGCGAAAACAAGGCGTTGTCCCATCCACATTCGGTGGACAGCCTGCCGACCTCGGCCAACCAGGAAGACCACGTGTCGATGGCTCCGGCCGCCGGCAAGCGGCTGTGGGAAATGGCTGAGAACACTCGCGGCATTCTCGCCGTGGAATGGCTGGCGGCAGTGCAGGGCCTGGATCTGCGCAACGGCTTGAAGACCTCGCCGAAGCTGGAACAGGCGCGGGCGATTTTGCGCAAGGAAGTGCCGTTCTATGAGAAGGACCGCTTCTTTGCGCCGGACATCAATGCTGCGACGCAATTGCTGGCGTCGCGGTGCTTGACCGAGCTGGTGCCGGCGAAGCTTTTGCCGAGCCTTTAACCCTACCCACTGATCGTTCCCACGCTCTGCGTGGGAATGCCTCAAGGGACGCTCCGCGTCCAGTGACGCGGAGCGTCACGGGCTGCATTCCCACGCAGAGCGTGGGAACGATCACTATAAGAGGAACCGGGATGAAAACCCTCTGGCAACACTGCCACGTCGCAACCATGGCCAACGGCGCCTATTCGATCATCGAGGATGCCGCGATCGTTACATCCGGCACGCTGATCGAGTGGATCGGCCTGCGCACTCAATTGCCGTCCGGCGAATACCCGGCGGTCAATGATTTGCAGGGTGCGTGGGTCACCCCCGGTCTGATCGACTGCCACACCCACACCGTGTTCGGCGGCAACCGCAGCGGCGAGTTCGAGCAGCGTCTGCAAGGCGTCAGCTATGCCGAGATCGCCGCGCAGGGCGGCGGCATCGCCAGCACCGTGCGCGCCACTCGCGAAGCCACTGAGGACGAGCTGTTCGCCAGCGCCGCCAAACGCCTGAAAAGCCTGATGCGCGACGGCGTGACCACGGTGGAAATGAAATCCGGCTACGGTCTCGATCTGGCCAACGAGCGCAAGCTGCTGCGGGTCATCCGGCGCTTGGCCGAAGAGCTGCCGATCAGCGTGCGCAGCACTTGCCTGGCGGCGCACGCGTTGCCGCCGGAGTACAAGGATCGCGCCGACGAATACATCGATCTGGTCTGCGAGCAGATGCTCCCGGCCCTTGCCGCCGAAGGTCTGGTCGATGCCGTGGATGCGTTCTGCGAATACCTGGCGTTCTCGCCGGAGCAGGTCGAGCGGGTGTTCGTCGCCGCGCAACAACTCGGTCTGCCGGTAAAGCTGCACGCCGAACAGTTGTCGTCGCTGCACGGCTCCAGCCTCGCCGCGCGCTACAAAGCGTTGTCCGCCGATCATCTGGAATTCATGGACGAGGACGATGCCATCGCCATGGCCGCCGCCGACACCGTCGCCGTGCTGCTACCGGGCGCGTTCTACTTCCTGCGCGAAACCCAATTGCCGCCGATGGACGCGCTGCGCAAACACAAGGTGAAAATCGCCATCGCCAGCGACCTCAACCCCGGCACCTCGCCGGCGCTGTCGTTGCGTCTGATGCTGAACATGGCCTGCACCTGTTTCCGCATGACCCCGGAAGAAGCTCTGGCCGGGGCGACCATCCATGCCGCGCAGGCGCTGGGCATGGCGCAGACCCATGGCTCGCTGGAGGTCGGCAAGGTCGCCGATTTCGTGGCGTGGGACATCGAGCGTCCGGCGGATCTGGCCTATTGGCTCGGTGGCGATCTGGACAAGCGCGTCGTGCGTCACGGCGTCGAATCGAATTTCTAGGAGGGCGGTTGTGGACAAGGTTCTGAATTTCAAACAAGGCCGCGTACCGCTGCTGATCAGCATGCCCCACGCCGGCGTGCGTCTGACCCCGGCTGTCGAAGCCGGGTTGATCCCCGCCGCGAAAAGTTTGCCGGACACCGATTGGCATATCCCGCAGCTCTACGATTTTGCCGAGGAACTGGGCGCGAGTACCCTGGCGGCTGAGTATTCGCGCTTCGTCATCGACCTCAACCGGCCGTCCGACGACAAGCCGTTGTATGCCGGGGCGACCACCGGGTTGTATCCGGCGACGTTGTTCGACGGCATTCCGTTGTTTGAGGAGGGGCAGGAGCCGTCGAAAGAGGAGCGCGCGATTTACCTGGAGCAGATCTGGACGCCGTATCACCGCACCTTGCAGGAGGAACTGGCGCGATTGAAAGCCGAATTCGGCTACGCGCTGTTGTTCGATGCGCACTCGATCCGCTCGATCATCCCGCACCTGTTCGACGGCAAACTGCCAGACTTCAACCTCGGCACCTTCAATGGCGCCAGTTGTGATCCGCAATTGGCCAGTCAACTGGAAGCGATCTGCGCGCAGCACGAGCAGTTCACCCATGTGCTCAACGGTCGCTTCAAGGGCGGACACATCACCCGCCAGTACGGCGACCCGGCGCAGAACATCCATGCCGTGCAGCTGGAACTGTGCCAGTCCACCTACATGGAAGAGTTCGAACCGTTCCGCTACCGCGCCGACCTCGCCGAACCGACGCGGGTGGTGCTCAGGGAATTGCTGCAGGGACTGCTCGCTTGGGGTGAAAAACACCACAACGCCTGATGCACCCCTGTCGGAGCTGCCGAAGGCTGCGATCTTTGATCGTTCCCACGCTCTGCGTGGGAATGCAGCCCGTGACGCTCCGCGTCACTGGACGCGGAGCGTCCCAAGAGGCGTTCCCACGCCGAGCGTGGGAACGATCAGGCCCCGGAGCATGCTCATTGACGCAAATCGGGTTTATGATGCCCAACGGCAGAATAATACGAGTCCCCCCAGGGATGACCTCGACCCCTTACGGAGCGCGCAATGCAGACTTTGTTTCCGCAGATCAAACCCCACGCCCGGCACGATCTGGCTGTCGATGACACCCATACGCTGTACGTCGATGAAAGCGGCTCGCCGGAGGGTTTACCGGTGGTGTTCATCCACGGTGGCCCCGGCGCCGGCTGTGACGCCCAGAGCCGACGCTATTTCGATCCGAATCTGTATCGCATTGTCACCTTCGACCAGCGCGGCTGCGGTCGCTCGACGCCGCACGCGAGCCTGGAAAACAACACCACCTGGGATCTGGTCGAAGACCTTGAGCGCATCCGCAAACACCTGGGCATTGAAAAATGGGTGCTGTTCGGCGGCTCCTGGGGTTCGACCCTGGCGCTGGCCTACGCGCAAACTCACCCGGAGCGGGTCCATGGTCTGATTCTGCGCGGGATCTTTCTCTGCCGTCCGCAGGAAATCGAATGGTTCTATCAAGCCGGCGCCAGCCGTCTGTTCCCCGATTACTGGCAGGACTACATCGCGCCGATCCCGCTGGACGAGCGCGACGACCTGCTCAACGCTTTCCACAAACGCCTGACCGGCAACGATCAGATCGCCCAGATGCATGCGGCGAAGGCGTGGTCGACCTGGGAAGGGCGCACCGCGACCCTGCGCCCGAATCCGCTGGTGGTCGATCGTTTCTCCGAGCCGCAACGCGCGCTGTCGATCGCGCGGATCGAATGCCACTACTTCACCAACAATGCCTTCCTTGAGCCGAACCAGTTGATCCGCGACATGGGCAAGATCGCTCATCTGCCCGGCGTGATCATTCACGGTCGCTACGACGTGATCTGCCCGCTCGACAACGCCTGGGAATTGCACCAGGCCTGGCCGAACAGCGAATTGCAGGTGATCCGCGACGCCGGCCACGCCGCGTCCGAGCCGGGCATCACCGATGCGCTGGTGCGCGCCGCGAGCAAAATGGCCCAGCGCCTGCTCGACCTGCCGCTCGAAGAAGCATGAAGGCGCTGTTACAACGCGTACGCGGTGCGCGGGTAGAGGTCGCCGGCGAGGTTGTCGGCGCGGTCGATCAGGGTTTGCTGGTGCTGGTGGCGGTAGAACCCGACGACACGCGTACCAGCGCCGACAAACTTCTGCATAAGCTGCTTAACTATCGGGTATTCAGTGACGCCGAGGGCAAGATGAATCTGTCCCTGGCGGATGTGGGTGGCGGGTTGCTGCTGGTCTCTCAGTTCACCCTCGCCGCCGACACCAAAAGCGGTCTGCGTCCGAGCTTTTCCACGGCCGCACCGCCGGCGCTGGGTGAAGAATTGTTCGACTATTTATTGAGTCAGGCGAAACAGGTGCATGGCACTGTGGCATCAGGTAGATTCGGCGCCGATATGCAGGTGCACCTGGTCAACGATGGCCCGGTAACCTTCCTGTTACAGACCTGACAGTGCCTGAAACATGTTTTTCGGCAATTTCGACTGTTTTTAGGCTGTTTTCGCGATAAATACTTTGTTACCCCTGATGCGTTGTCATCCGGGCTACTAGATAATCGCGCGCTGCGGGGATCGACATTCGTTGATCCGTTTTGACTTAGGTAGAGACTTGTCTGGATCCGATTGGGGAATCATTTTGCCCCGGCGGAGTCGGAACAATGCTCGCCAACCTGGCATGAGCGGTCTGTACGGCCATTTTTGTCAGCATTATTTCGAGGGCCATGAAGCCAGAGGCAAGGCGCTGGGACGACTCATAGCTCGCTATGGGGAGGAGCAGCAACGCAGTATCTGGCTTCATGGAACCGAAATAAGCTGACTAAAAATGGCCACACAGACGGCTTGCTGGCCGTTGGTTTATTGATCTGTTTTCGGCGAGGGTTGCTCGTGATTGTTAGTCCCTGTAATGCAGCAAAAATGTCTGCCAAACGCATGCGAAGTGCTCTGGTAGCGGGTTCGGCGCTCCTGTGCCTGCTCAGCGCCGGTCAGCTTTGGGCGTTCAATCTTGACGACGTATCGGCCAAGGCCAAAGAGCTGGCCGGGCAGAAGTTCGAAGCCCCGCGCAGCAACCTGCCGAACGAATTCCGCGAAATGAAGTTCGCGGACTACCAGAAGATCCGCTTCCTCACCGAAAAGGCTGAGTGGGCCGATCAGAAGACGCCGTTCAAGCTCTCCTTCTATCACCAGGGTATGCACTTCGATACACCGGTGAAAATCAACGAAATCACCACCAATACCGTCTCGGAGATCAAATACGATCCGAGCCGCTTCGATTTCGGCGATCTGAAATTCGATCCGAAAGCCACCGAACAACTTGGCTATGCCGGTTTCCGTGTGCTGTACCCGATCAACAAGGCCGACAAGCAAGACGAGATCATGACCATGCTCGGCGCGAGTTACTTCCGCGTCGTTGGCAAGGGCCATACCTACGGTCTGTCGGCCCGTGGTCTGGCGATCGATACTGCGCTGCCGTCGGGTGAAGAGTTCCCGCGTTTCCGCGAGTTCTGGATTCAGCAGCCCAAGCCGGGCGACAAGCACCTGGTGATCTTCGCTCTGCTCGACTCGCCGCGTGCCACTGGTGCCTACCGCCTGATCCTGCGTCCGGGCAGCGACACCATCGTCGACGTCAAGGCGCAGATGTTCCTGCGTGACAAGGTTGGCAAACTGGGTATCGCGCCGCTGACCAGCATGTTCCTGTTCGGCGCCAACCAGCCGTCGAAAGTGCTCAACTACCGTCGTGAACTGCACGACTCCAGCGGTCTGTCGATCCATGCCGGCAACGGCGAGTGGATCTGGCGCCCACTGAACAACCCGAAACATCTGGCCGTGAGCAACTTCAGCGTCGAGAATCCGCGTGGTTTCGGTCTGCTGCAGCGTGGCCGTGACTTCAGCCACTACGAAGACCTCGACGACCGCTACGACAAGCGCCCGAGTGCCTGGATCGAGCCGAAGGGCGAGTGGGGCAAGGGTACTGTCGATCTGGTAGAGATTCCGACCGCTGACGAAACCAACGACAACATCGTTGCGTTCTGGAGCCCGGAAAAAATGCCGGAGCCAGGCCAGCCGCTGGACTTCGCCTACCGCATGCACTGGACCATGGACGAAGCAGCACTCCACGCGCCGGACAGCGCCTGGGTGGCACAGACCCTGCGTTCGACCGGTGACGTCAAGCAATCGAACCTGATCCGTCAGCCCGATGGCAGCGTCGCCTATCTGGTCGACTTCGAAGGTCCATCTCTGGCGGCCTTGACGCCGGATGCCGACGTGCGCAGTCAGGTCAGCGTCGGTGACAACGCCGAACTGGTCGAGAACAGCGTGCGCTACAACCCGGAAACCAAGGGCTGGCGTTTGACCCTGCGGATGAAGATCAAGGATCCGAGCAAGGCAACCGAGATGCGCGCTGCTCTGGTTCAGCCGGTGGTCACCGCGGATCTGGGCAAATCGGTGCCGGCGTCCAATTCGTCGGTCGCCAAGGCTGACAAGGTTGCCGCCAAGCAACAGGAAAAACTCGACAAGGAAGCCAAGGCCGCCGAAGCCAAACAGGCTGAAGCCAAGCCTGCAGCCGACGCCAAGGACAAGGCCAACAAAGACGCCAAGCAGCCAGTCGCTGCCGACGCGGCCCCAGCCACACCGGAATCGGCGCCGACTGAAGAAGTCCTGACCGAGACCTGGAGCTATCAGTTGCCTGCCGATGAGTAATTCACCAGTACAGCCAGAGACTCTGTCCGAGTATCTGGCGCATCTGCCGATGACCGACGAGCAACGCGCGGAACTCGCGGGTTGCCAGTCCTTCAGCGAGCTGCATGAACGCCTGTCGTCCTCGACCTTCGACGCCCCTGCCGAAGCCGCCCAGGCTTCGGTGGGCAAGCGTCTGACCCTGAGCACTGCCGAAGAACTGGCTGAAGCGGAAATGCTGATGCTCGACGCCAGTGGTCGGGTCAGCCTCAAGGCGACCCCGCCGATCCGCCGCACCAAGGTCGTGCCGGAGCCATGGCGCACCAATATTCTGGTGCGTGGCTGGCGCCGTCTGACCGGTCGCACCAACCCGCCGCAGCCGCCGAAGGACGCCAATGTCCTGCCGGCCGCGCGCTGGCGCACCGTCGGTTCGATCCGCCGCTACATTCTGTTGCTGCTGATGCTCGGTCAGACCATCGTTGCCGGCTGGTACATGAAAGGCATCATGCCGTACCAGGGCTGGTCGTTCGTCGATCTGGAAGAAGTCCTGCATCAGCCGCTGCTGCAAACTGCCACGCAAGTGCTGCCGTATGCGCTGCAAACCAGCATCCTGATTCTGTTCGGGATTCTGTTCTGCTGGGTCTCGGCCGGTTTCTGGACCGCGCTGATGGGCTTCCTCGAGTTGCTAACCGGCCACGACAAATACCGTATCTCCGGGAAAAGCGCTGGTAACGAGCCGATTCCCAAAGATGCGCGTACTGCGCTGGTAATGCCGATCTGCAACGAAGACGTGCCGCGCGTATTCGCCGGTCTGCGTGCGACGTTCGAATCGGTAGCGGCCACCGGTGATCTGGATCGCTTCGACTTTTTCGTCCTCAGCGACAGTAACGACACCGATATCTGCGTCGCCGAGCAACAGGCCTGGCTGGATGTCTGCCGCGAGGCCAAGGGCTTCGGCAAGATCTTCTATCGCCGTCGCCGCCGTCGTGTGAAGCGCAAGAGCGGCAACCTCGACGACTTCTGCCGTCGTTGGGGCGGTGACTACAAGTACATGGTCGTGCTCGACGCCGACTCGGTGATGAGCGGCGAGTGCCTGACCAGTCTGGTGCGCCTGATGGAAGCCACGCCGGACGCCGGGATCATCCAGACCGCGCCACGTGCGTCGGGCATGGATACCCTGTATGCGCGGATGCAGCAGTTCGCCACCCGCGTGTACGGCCCGCTGTTTACCGCCGGTCTGCACTTCTGGCAGTTGGGTGAATCCCACTACTGGGGTCACAACGCGATCATCCGCATGAAGCCGTTCATCGACCACTGCGCCCTGGCGCCGTTGCCGGGCAAGGGCGCGTTCTCCGGTGCGATCCTGTCCCACGACTTCGTTGAAGCTGCGCTGATGCGCCGTGCCGGCTGGGGCGTGTGGATTGCCTACGACCTGCCGGGCAGTTACGAAGAGTTGCCGCCGAACCTGCTCGACGAACTTAAGCGTGACCGTCGCTGGTGTCACGGTAACCTGATGAACTTCCGCCTGTTCCTGGTCAAGGGCATGCACCCGGTGCACCGCGCGGTGTTCCTCACCGGCGTGATGTCTTACCTGTCGGCGCCGTTGTGGTTCTTCTTCCTGGTGTTGTCGACCGCGCTGCTGGCGGTGAACACGCTGATGGAGCCGCAATACTTCCTCGAACCGCGTCAGCTCTATCCGCTGTGGCCACAATGGCACCCGGACAAGGCCATCGCGCTGTTCTCGACGACCATCGTGCTGCTGTTCCTGCCGAAGCTGTTGAGCATCATCCTGATCTGGGCCAAGGGCGCGAAAGAGTTCGGCGGCAAGTTCAAGGTGACCCTGTCGATGCTGCTGGAGATGCTGTTCTCCATGCTGCTGGCGCCGGTGCGGATGATTTTCCACACCCGCTTCGTCCTCGCCGCGTTCCTCGGCTGGGCGGCGACCTGGAACTCGCCGCAGCGTGACGACGACTCGACGCCGTGGAGCGAAGCGGTCAAGCGCCACGGTCCGCAGACGTTGCTGGGCTTCTTGTGGGCGCTGCTGGTGATCTGGCTGAACCCGAGCTTCCTCTGGTGGCTGGTGCCGATCGTCGGTTCGCTGATGCTGTCGATCCCGGTATCGGTGATCTCCAGCCGTGTCGGCCTGGGCCTGAAGACCCGTGACGAGAGCCTGTTCCTCATCCCTGAGGAATACAATCCGCCACAGGCGCTGCTGGCAACCGATCAGTACACCCACGAGAACCGCTATCACGCGCTCAACGACGGCTTCGTCCGCGCCGTGGTCGATCCTCAGCAGAACGCCCTGGCGTGCTCGCTGGCGACCTCGCGTCACGGCCAGGCCGAGCCGATCGAGTGGCTGCGTCAGGAACGCGTGCGTCACGCGATCAAGGTCGGCCCGGCCGGGCTGAACAACCATGATCGTCTGCAACTGCTTAGCGACCCTGTCGCACTGGCACGCCTGCACGAGCAGGTCTGGGCCGAAGGTCACGCTGAGTGGCTGGACGCCTGGCGCGCTTCGGTGAAAGCCGATCCGCATGCGCCGTTGCTGCCGCTGCGACCGGTGAGCCTGCAGGCTCAGCCGGCCTGATAAAAAAAACCCGCTGATTCAGCGGGGTTTTTTTATGTCCGCTGATTTGCGAACAAATCCGGATAAAGCCTAAAACCAGTGCATAGCATCCGTCGCCAAATTGGCGCGCCCGTTACCTACGACGCGCAAACCGCGCCGCTGCCTTCGCGAGCAGGCTCGCTCCCACCTTGGAATGCGTTTCCCTGTGGGAGCGAGCCTGCTCGCGAATGGCATCACCTCGGTTACAGGCGAACCGAGGTTGTGCATCAACTCAGACTTTGAAACGGCCGACCAGCATCTGCAGATGCGTGCCCAGTCGCGCCAGTTCAACGCTGGATGCGGCAGTCTCCTCGCTCGCCGCCGAGGTCTGATCCGACACATCGCGCACGTTCAGCACGCTGCGGTTGATCTCTTCGGCCACGGCGCTCTGCTGCTCGGCAGCGGCGGCGATTTGCTGGTTCATCGCCTGGATCGCCGAGACGGTGCGAGTGATGCTCTCCAGTGAGCCGCCGGCGCGCCGGGTCAGCTCGACGCTGCTGTCGGTGAGGCTGCGGCTGTTGTCCATGATCGTCGCCACTTGCTGGGTACCGTTTTGCAGACCGACGATCAGCTCCTCGATCTCTTCCGTGGACTTCTGCGTGCGCTGGGCGAGGCTGCGAACTTCGTCGGCAACCACGGCGAAACCACGTCCGGCTTCACCGGCGCGGGCCGCTTCGATGGCGGCGTTGAGGGCCAGCAGGTTGGTTTGCTGGGCCACCGACTTGATCACATCGAGGACGCTGCCGATCTTGTCGCTTTCACGCTTGAGCTCGCCCATGGCTTCGGTGGAGTGGCCGACCTCGACCGCCAAACGTTCGATCTGGGCGATGGCTTCGCCGACGACCTTGTCACCTTCGCGGGCCTGTTGATCAGCGGCGACAGCGGCCTCAGAAGCTTCTTCAGCGTTGCGCGCGACTTCCTGCACGGTAGCCGCCATTTCGTTCATAGCGGTGGCGACCTGATCGGTCTCGATCTTCTGATTATTGACCCCGGCGCTGGTCTGCTCAGTCACCGCGGATAGCTCTTCAGCGGCGCTGGCGATCTGCGTGACGCCGTCGCTGATACCGCCGATCAACTCGCGAAGGCCCTGGGTCATGCTTTGCATCGAGCGCTGCAATTGTCCGAGTTCGTCGCGACGCAGGGAAACCAGGTTGTGGGTCAGGTCGCCAGCGGCCACGCGCTCGGCGACTTTCAGGGTCTGGGTCAGCGGAATGATGATTTGTCGGGTGATCGCCCAAGCGGCAATCAGACCGAAGGCCAGTGCCAGCGCAGTGGCGACCAGCAGCATGTTCTTGGCATGGGCAGCATCGGTGTCGCGCACCACGGTTTGCGATTCAGTGAGCTTCTTGCTGACCGACATCAGGATCTCGCCCTGAGCCGACATGTTCGCCAGTGCAGCAGTGTTCTTGACCTGCGAATCACGGAATTGAGCGACGGCGGCGCGATAGGCCTTGAGCGAGTCGGTGGCCTGCTGCAGGTTGGCGATGTGCTGCTCTGGCACGCGGGTCGGCAGGCTTTCGAGGTTTTTCAGGGCGTTGTCGATGGCGGTCAGCGCCGGTTGCTCGGCATCGGCCTTGCCGCTGTAGGTGTAGCCGCGCACCTGATAGCGCGCCTGCTGCAACAGTTTGCTGAGTTCGATCACCGCGTTGTATTGGGCGACGCTGTCGCCTTGCAGCAGCGCACTTTCGACTTCGCCGACCTTGGCCACGGCGTTGTCGGCATTGGCGCCAAGCTTGCTCCGCGCATCTTCACGCTGGACGGTGGCCTGGGTCATTTCGCCGAAGGCGCGTTTGTATTCGGCGACCGCAGCAAGCTGTTGATCGACCATCGCCACATCGGATGGCTGCTCGATCATGCCGCGTGCCGATTGCAGACCGCTTTCGAGTTTGCTGAGCAATTCATTGACCGCGCCCGGACCCTGTTCACCACGACGCATGTCGTAGTCCATGCGCGCCAGGCGCAGGTCTTTGGTCAGCTCATTGAGGCTGGAAATGAAGCCGAGCTTGTCGCCACGGCTGATGATGCCGCTCATGCCGGTCCAGCCGGTGAAAGTGATCAACAGCGTCAGCAACAGCACCAGGCCGAAACCGATGCCCAGCTTGCGTTTGACGCTGACGTTTCCAAGACTCTCGGCTAACCAACGGTACATGCGACCACTCCCTTCGGACCACTTGATTGGACTTATAGGGGCTGTATCGGCTGGGTGATGGCAATCTGTAACGCCACTTGTCTGCGACTGTAGGGGCTTGTAGGAGCTGACGAGTGCAACGAGGCTGCGATCCTTTGATCTTGTTTTTAAACAAGATCAAAGGATCGCAGCCTTCGGCAGCTCCTACACAGGATCGGTGTCGCGCTAGAACAGGCGTGCAAGCAGGGCGGTGACGGCGGTTTCGACGCGCAGGATGCGCTCGCCCAGTTGCACCGGTTGCAGGCCGGATTTGGCCAGCAGATCGATTTCGTAGGGAATCCAGCCACCCTCGGGGCCGATGGCCAGGGTCACCGGTTCGCTCAGAGCGCGCGGGCAGGGCGGGAAGTTGCCGGGGTGGCCTACCAGGCCGAGGGTGCCCTCGGCGATCGCCGGCATGCGATCTTCAACAAAAGGCTTGAAGCGCTTTTCGATGACGATCTCCGGCAACACCGTATCGCGAGCCTGTTCGAGCCCGAGGATCAACTGCTCACGAATCGCTTCCGGCTCCAGAAATGGCGTCTGCCAGAAGCTTTTTTCGACGCGATAGCTGTTGACCAGAATCACCTTGGCCACGCCCATGGTCGCGACGGTCTGGAACACGCGGCGGAGCATTTTCGGCCGGGGCAGGGCCAGCACCAGGGTCAGCGGCAGTTTGGCCGGCGGTGGCTGATCGAGGTTGACGCGCAGCTCCGCTTCGCCGGCTTCCAGACGCAGCAACTCGGCCGAACCCATCAACCCGTTGATGCGCCCGACGCGCAGGCTGTCGCCGACTTCCGAACGATGCACTTCCTGCATGTGGATCAGGCGGCGATCACGCAGAATCACGCGGTCGGCCGCAATGAAGTCGGCCTCTTCGAGCAGCAGCAGGTTCATGCCTGGGTCGCTGGCGGCTGGTCGTTGTGGTCGTCGGCCGGCGTTTCGTCCGGGCGTTCGCGCTTGCTGACCAGCGCGCCGAAAAGGATGCCGATTTCGAACAGCATCCACATCGGCACAGCCAGCAGGGTCTGCGAAAAGATGTCCGGCGGGGTCAGGATCATGCCGACCACGAAGCAGCCGATGATCACGTACGGGCGGATCTTCTTCAGGTATTTGACGTCGACCACGCCGATCCACACCAGCAGGACTACGGCCACCGGAATCTCGAACGCCACGCCGAAGGCGAAGAACAGCGTCATGACGAAATCGAGGTAGCTGGCGATGTCGGTCATCATTTCCACGCCGGCCGGGGTGGCAGCGGCGAAAAACTTGAAGATCAGCGGAAATACGAAGTAATAGGCGAACGCCATGCCGATGTAGAAGAGCAGGATGCTGGAGATCAGCAGCGGCACCGCGACGCGTTTTTCATGCTTGTACAGGCCTGGCGCAATAAAGCCCCAGATCTGATGCAGGATCACCGGAATCGCAAGGAACAGCGAAACCATCATCGTCAGTTTCAGCGGCGTCAGGAACGGCGACGACACGTCGGTGGCGATCATCGTCGCGCCGACCGGCAGGTACTGGCGCAGCGGCGTCGAGACGAAGGTGTAGATCTGCTGGGTGAACGCGAACAGCCCGGCAAAGATAATGAAGGTCGCCGCCACGCAACGCAGCAGGCGGGTGCGCAACTCGGTGAGGTGCGAAACCAGCGGCATGTGCTGGTCGTTTTCGGGGAGATCGCTCATGGGGCTCGCGGCGGCAAAGTGGTGTCGTGAGGCGCAGGTGTGATCGGCGCGGTATTCGAGGCTACGTGTTCAACCGACGTTTCTGCGGGAGCGGATTGTGTCGGCGCGACAACAGGCGCAGGCGCCGTCGGCGCATGAATCGTCGGCTCAGCGGGCGGCTGCGCCGGCGACGGCTCCTGCTGGTTCGGATTGAAGATCTTCCGCGCCTCTTGCTCCAGCGACAGAATATGTTCGTTGTGCAGTTGCCGACGGATCTCGTCGGCACCGATTTCACGTTCAACTTCCTGTTTGATCGCGTTGAAGCTGCGCTTCAGGCGGCCGACCCACAGACCGGCGGTGCGCGCCGCGCCCGGCAGGCGCTCGGGGCCGAGCACCAGCAGGGCGACGAGGCCGACGAGCAGCAGTTCAGAGAAGCTGATACCAAACATTAGTCAGTGCTCACACGTCTTTGCGGATCGGCTCTTCGACTTTTTGCGCCTGCACGTCGATGGTGTGCGGCGGGTTGGCCTGAGCGGTGGTTTGCGGCTGCACCGGTGGCACTGGCTGGGCCGGCGGGGTCACGTTCGGTTCGGTCGGTTTTTCGTCGTCGTTCATGGCTTTGCGAAAGCCCTTGATCGACTCGCCAACGTCGGTTCCGAGGTTTTTCAGTTTCTTGGTACCGAACACCAGCACCACGACAATCAGAATGACGACCCAGTGTTTCCAGTCAAAAATGCCCATGTGGCGATTCCTCTCTAAAAGTTGTTCAGGCGGACGGACGCGAGGCTTTCTCGACGTGTCCGGACAGGCCGAAGCGACGGTCCAGTTCATCCAGCACGGCCTGCGGATGCTGCCCCAGTTGGGCGAGCATGACCATGCTGTGGAACCACAGGTCGGCGGTCTCGTAGATCACATCACTGCAATCGCCGCTGATCGCGGCATCCTTGGCGGCAATAATGGTTTCGACCGACTCTTCGCCGACTTTCTCCAGAATCTTGTTCAGCCCCTTGTGATACAGGCTGGCGACATACGAGCTGTCGGCGGCTGCGCCTTTGCGCTCTTCAAGTACCTGAGCGAGGCGGGTCAGGGTGTCACTCATGTGTGTGTCCTGCGGAATAGATAGCGTGCGGGTCTTTCAGCACCGGGTCGACCGTTTTCCAGTCGCCGTTTTCGAAGACCCGGTAAAAGCAGCTTTGACGGCCGGTGTGGCAGGCGATGTCGCCGATCTGTTCAACCATCAGGATGATCACGTCGGCGTCACAGTCCAGGCGCATCTCATGCAGGGTCTGCACATGGCCGGACTCTTCGCCCTTGCGCCACAGCTTGCCACGGGAACGTGACCAGTAGATTGCACGATTCTCCGCAGCGGTCAGTTCCAGCGCTTCGCGGTTCATCCAGGCCATCATCAATACGCGCCCGGTCTTGTGATCCTGGGCAATCGCCGGCACCAGGCCGTCAGCGTCCCACTTGATCTCGTCCAGCCAGTTTTTCATCTTCAATTCCTGAAAAGCAGCTTCGAGTTTCAAGCTTCAAGCTGCAAGTAAAAGCAGGTTGCGGTGTTCCGGTGTCGTCAAGCTTGCAGCTGGCAGCTTATAACTTGCAGCTGATTCGTGCTATCGGCGAACGACCAGATACAAACCGACCGCGATCATGATTCCGGCGGGCCAGTGCGACCAATCGGTCAACGGACCACCCGCTGCGAGGATCGCGCCGCCGGCCAGATGCGCGCAGCCGAGCAGGCGCAGGAACCAGTCGTCCTTGCGTTTGCGCCACGGCGGCGGTGGGTCTTTGGCGTGGGGTTGCGACATGCGTTCGAGCAGATCGCGGGCCATGTTCGACAGGTGCGGAATCTGCTCCAGCTGGCTCTGCACGTTGCCCAGCAAGGCTTTCGGGCTGACGCGTTCGCGCATCCAGCGCTCGAGAAACGGCTGCGCGGTGTTCCACAGATCCAGATCCGGGTACAGCTGACGCCCGAGGCCTTCGATGTTCAGCAAGGTCTTCTGCAACAGCACCAGTTGCGGCTGCACTTCCATGTTGAAACGGCGAGCGGTCTGGAACAGGCGCATCAGCACCTGGCCAAATGAAATATCTTTTAACGGTTTTTCGAAGATCGGCTCGCACACCGTACGGATCGCCGCTTCGAATTCGTTGAGTTTGGTTTCCGCCGGCACCCAGCCCGAATCGATGTGCAACTGCGCCACACGGCGGTAGTCACGCTTGAAGAAGGCGAACAGGTTGCGCGCCAGATAATCCTGGTCTTCCGGGGTCAGGCTGCCGACGATGCCGCAGTCAATCGCGATGTATTGCGGGCTCCACGGATTGACCGTGCTGACGAAAATGTTGCCTGGGTGCATGTCGGCGTGGAAGAAGCTGTCGCGGAATACCTGCGTGAAGAAAATCTCCACGCCGCGCTCGGCGAGCATTTTCATGTCGGTGCGCTGGTCGGCGAGTGTCGCCAGATCGGTGACCTGAATGCCGTAGATGCGCTCCATGACCAGCACTTTCGGCCGGCACCAGTCCCAATAGACTTGCGGTACATAAAGCAGCTGCGAGCCTTCGAAGTTGCGGCGCAACTGGCTGGCGTTGGCCGCCTCGCGCAACAGATCGAGTTCGTCGTAAATGGTCTTTTCGTAATCCTGCACCACGTCGACCGGGTGCAGCAGGCGCGCGTCAGCGGAGAATTTTTCCGCCGCGCGGGCGAGGATGAACAGCCATGCCAGATCCTGCGCGATGATCGGTTTCAGGCCTGGGCGAATAACCTTGACCACGACTTCTTCGCCACTTTTCAGCTGCGCCGCATGCACCTGCGCCACCGAGGCCGAGGCCAGAGGGGCGACGTCGAAACGGCTGAACACTTCGCTGATTTTCTTGCCCAGCTGTTCTTCGATCAGCTTGATCGACACTTGCGAATCGAACGGCGGCACGCGGTCCTGCAGCAGCATCAGCTCATCGGCGATGTCTTCCGGCAACAGGTCGCGGCGAGTCGAAAGAATCTGCCCGAACTTGATGAAGATCGGCCCCAGATCCTGCAACGCCAGACGCAAGCGCGCACCACGGTTGAGTTCCAGCGGTTTGCGCGGCAGCCAGCGCCACGGCAGCAAAAAGCGCACGGCCAGAAGGAACCAGGGCAGTGGCAGATCGAACAGCAGGTCATCGAGGCGGTAGCGGATCACGACGCGCTGGATGCGCAACAGACGGCGGACGGCAAGCAGCTTCATGCGTTATCGCTTGGGTCGAGGGATCGGGAAAGGCGCTCGAAACGCGCCTCGAGTCGTTCCAGATCAAGTTTGATCCGGTCCAGTTCGCTGAACCGCGCTTCGGCTTCGCGCTGCCCGACGAGGGTGCGCGATTCTTCGGCGAGGTATTCGGCAAGATTCTGGTTGAGGCTGGCAAATCCTTGTTGATACCAGCGTGCGCGGCTGCGCAGATGGCCACCGAGCAATTGCGTGGCGACCGGGCCGAGCCAGCGCGAGAGTTCGTACTCCCAGTCCAGCTCAAGATCCTGAAGCACGCCGGCCAGCTCCAGCAACACACCGCTGTCGCCATCGAGCTCGACTTCCGGTGCGTGCAGCACCGCGGTCTTGTCTTTGCTCAGGGCCAGTTTCACCAGGCTTGAGGCCGGTGCACGCAACGTGCAATCTACATCCGCTGCCCACTGCGAGGCGAGCATCAAGCCTTCGTCGCTGGGCAGGATGAACAGTTGCAGCGCCGGGCTGCGGCAGTCGACGGCAATCACCTTGCCGGCCAAATGCGCCAGACGCGGCAGCGCCGTGCTGTCGAGACGCAGCACCCGGTTGAGGCCGAGTTCGACGCTGGCGAGCAGCCCGGTGAGCACCATCAGGGTTTGATGCCGCGGTGCAGGGCGACGATGCCTGCGGTCATGTTGTGATAGGTCACGCGGTCGAAACCGGCCTCGACCATCATCGACTTCAGGGTTTCCTGATTCGGGTGCATGCGGATCGATTCGGCCAGGTAGCGATAGCTTTCCGAATCGTTGGTGATCAGCTTGCCCATCAGCGGCATGAAGGCGAACGAGTAGGCGTCGTAGGCTTTCGACATCAGCGCGTTGGTCGGCTTGGAGAATTCCAGCACCAGCAGGCGTCCGCCGGGCTTGAGCACGCGCAGCATCGAACGCAGCGCGTCCTCTTTGTGCGTCACGTTGCGCAGACCGAAGGCGATGGTCACGCAGTCGAAATGGTTGTCCGGGAACGGCAGTTTTTCCGCGTCGGCCTGGACGAATTCGACGTTGCCGGCAACGCCCAGATCGAGCAGACGATCACGGCCGACCTTGAGCATCGACTCGTTGATGTCGGCCAGCACGACCTGGCCGGTCGGGCCGACGAGGTTCGAGAACTTGCGGGTCAGGTCGCCGGTGCCACCGGCGATGTCGAGCACGCGGTTGCCGCTGCGCACGCCGGAAAGCTCGATCGCGAAACGCTTCCACAGACGGTGCATGCCGCCCGACAGAAGGTCGTTCATCAGGTCGTATTTAGCGGCTACGGAATGGAAAACCTCAGCGACTTTTTCCGCTTTCTGGCTTTCCGGAACGTTTTTGAAGCCGAAGTGAGTGGTGGGTTCGGCATCGCTGCCTTTGCGCTGATCAGTCATATCGCTGTCACCAAAAGAGAATGCGCGACATTCTAATCCCCAAGCCATGCTTTGTCTTGGAATGGCTAAAGGTAAGATGGGCAGCCTTCGGGACGATTTGCCGCAGATGCGGTCAAGATTCAACGTCAGCCATTCAATCATCAGGAGTCATTCCATGGCCAAAATCAGTGTTGAGCGCGCCCACACCCTGGGCAAGGACGCCGCCCGCGAAAAGGCCGACAAACTGGCCAAAAAGCTCAACGAACAATACGGCCTTGAGCCGCAATGGTCGGGCGACACCCTGAACCTCAAGCGCTCCGGCGTGAAAGGTGAAGTGCATGTGGCGGACGATTCGATCAGGGTCGACGTCGAGCTGGGCCTGATGATGTCGGCCATGAGCGGCATGATCAAAGGCGAGATCGAGAAGGCGTTGGATAAAGCCCTGGCCTGATTCCCAGATTGAAATCCAGTCCCCTGTGGGAGCGAGCCTGCTCGCGAAAGCGGTCTTTCAGTCAGATTATCCGTGACTGACAAACTGCTTTCGCGAGCAGGCTCGCTCCCACATTTGTTTAGAGTTGCTCCAGCTGGTTAGGGTGCCCTTTCTAATTTTTCTCCCTACTTTGTGCCTGAGCCCGACACTCGTCCGGCAGTTCCTCAAACCTTCTGCGCGTGAGGTGCACCATGGCCAAAGTCATTTTGAAGAAAAAAATCGACGCTTCGACTTCCACTCTGAGCGACGTCAAATCCTATGCCCGCAAGATCTGGCTGGCAGGCCTGGGCGCCTACACCAAGGTCGGCCAGGAGGGCAGCGAGTACTTTCAAGAACTCGTGGCCGCCGGTCAAACCGTTGAAAAGAAAGGCAAAAAAGCCGTTAGCGAAAAACTCCTCGCGGCCAACGCCGAGATCGATGACGCGGCCACGCAGGTCAGCTCGTTCAAGGGTCGCGTTGAAGTTCAGCTCGACAAGGTTGAGAAGGCCTTCGACAACCGTGTGGCCAGCGCCTTGAATCGGATCGGCATTCCGTCTAAACATGACGTTGAGGCACTCTCTGCTAAGCTCGATGAGCTGACGGCATTGCTCGAACGCGTCGCGCGAAAATCTTAAGGAGAACGGGATGGCTGGCAAAAAGAACACCGATAAAGAAAGCAGCTCGTGGGTCGGGAAGGTCGAGTCCTACTCCCGCAAAATCTGGCTGGCTGGTTTAGGCGTGTACTCGAAGATCGACACTGACGGCAGCAAACTCTTCGATGCATTGGTCAAAGACGGCGAGAAAGCCGAGAAGCTCACCAAGACTGCCGTCGGCAAGAAAGTCGAGGACTCGACCTCTTCGGCCAAGTCGCGCATCAGCGGCGTGAAAGACCGCGCCATGGGCAAGTGGGACGAGCTGGAAGGCGCTTTCGACAAGCGCCTGAACAGTGCGATTTCGCGCCTGGGTGTGCCGAGCCGCAATGAGGTGAAGGCGCTCAACGCCAAGGTCGACACGCTGACCAAACAGATCGAAAAACTCACCGGTCTGAAAGCTCAGCCTGTGGCGGCGAAAACCGCTGCGGCGAAACCTGCCACTAAAACTGCAGCAGCCAAACCTGCGGCGAAAACCGCAGCCAAGCCACTGACCAAAGCAGCGGCGAAACCTGCTGCAAAAGCTGCGGCCAAAACTGCAGCCGCCAAGCCTGCGGCCAAAGCGGCACCCAAACCGGTTGCCGCCAAAGCCGCTGCGAAACCGGCAACCAAAGCAGCAGCAAAACCTGCGGCTAAAGCTGCAGCGAAACCAGCGGCCAAGCCAGCAGCGAAAACTGCTGCCGCCAAACCCGCTGCGAAGCCTGCGGCCAAACCGGCTGCGGCGAAAAAGCCTGCAGTGAAAAAACCGGCTGCGCCGAAAGCCGCTGCGCCGAAACCGGCCGCCGCACCATCGACTGCTCCAACAGCGCCGGCCAACGCGGCAAACTCCGCTGCGGCGCCTACGGCAGCCGCTACTCCGACTGCAGCATCGACACCGTCGACGCCATCCAGTCAGTCCTGATTTCAGGGCAAATCAAAAACGCCCGGCCTGTGAAGGTCGGGCGTTTTTGTTTGTGGAGATTATCTCGATCACTGCAAGTCCCTGTGGGAGCGAGCCTGCTCGCGAAAGCGGTGGATCAGTTACACAGGCATCAGCTGAAAGTTTGCATTCGCGAGCAGGCTCGCTCCCACATTGGATTGTGAGTAGGCGCAGCGTTCGGGTCAGTCGTGATCCTCGAGGTATTGCAGCGCCATCCGCTCTGTAGCCACCTTCACTGGCGGCAGCAAATGCGGCGCCACCAGCATCATGATCTGATAAACCACCAACCTGACCTCTCCCTCACGATCAATAATCCGCTGGTAATCCAGCGAGAACAGCAGCGTCATGGTCACCTGCTCGACCAGTTGCCCCAGCGCCTGGGTATCGCTGACCAGTTGCCCCGAAGCCTTCAAGCGCGCTAACAACGACGCTAGCGTCCGCTTCAGCGCATTGAGCAGATTGCGAATTCCCTTGGCCAGTTTCGGCAAGCGGCCGGCGAGGTTCGACAGGTCCTGGAACAGGAACCGGTATTGCGCCAGGCGCTCGACGATCAAATGCAGAAACAGCCAGTAATCCTCCGGCGCCAGTTCAACGTCCGGCGGCGGGTCGAGCAGGGGCGCGAGCTCGTGCTGGAAGCGTTCGAACAGACCGAGAATCAGCGGTTCCTTACCGTGGAAGTGGTAGTAGAGATTGCCCGGGCTGATCCCCATTTCGTTGGCCACCTCCATGGTGGAAACGTTCGGCTCACCCTTTTCGTTGAACAGTTGCAGTGCACATTCGAGGATCCGGTCGCGGGTTTTCATCCAGTCTTCTTAGAAAATTTCGGTTGAGCGTCAGCGCACATGCACATAGGTGCCGGGTGCCGCTTCCATCGGTGGATAGTTCGGATTGCCGAGGGTGGTGCGAGTCTCATTCAGGGCGCCGGAGCGCTGCGCGACCCATTCCAGCCACTGCGGCCACCAGCTGCCGTCGACGTGTTTGGCATCGTAGTACCAGGCACGCGGGTCGCTGCTCAGTTTGGCGTTCTCGACGTAGGCAGCTTTCGGGTTGCTCGGCGGGTTGAGGATGCTCTGCACGTGACCGCTGTTGGACAGCACGAAACGTCGCTCGCCACCGAGCAGCAGGGTCGAGCGATACACCGCGTCCCACGGCGTGATGTGGTCGTTCATGCCGGCGACGCTGAAGCTGTCGACATTGACCTTCTGCAGATCGATCGGCGTACCGCACACCTCGAGACCGCCCGCGTGGATCAGCGGGTTGTGCTTGAAGAAGTCCAGCAGATCGCCGTGCAGCGCCGCCGGCAGGCGGGTGTTGTCATTGTTCCAGTAGAGGATGTCGAAGGCTGGCGGCTCCTTGCCCAGCAGGTAGTTGTTGACGAAGTAGCTCCAGATCAAATCGTTGGGGCGCATCCAGGCGAAGACCTTGGCGATGTCGCGACCGTCGAGCACGCCTCGCTGGTACGAGCGACGCTTGGCCGCTTCCAGTGTTTGCTCATCGGCGAACAGCGTGGCCGGGGTTTCGATCTGGCTGTCGAGCAAACTGACCAGGTACGTCGCGCTGGCGACCCGGCGCAGTTGCCGTTTGGCCTGCAAGTGCCCTTGCAGGGCGGCGATGGTCAGGCCGCCGGCGCAGGCGCCCATCAGGTTGACTTCGCGGGCGCCGGTAATCGCCCGGCAGATGTTCATCGCTTCTTCGACCGCTTCGACGTAACTCGACAGGCCCCACTCGCGATGGCGCACATCAGGATTGCGCCAACTGATCATGAAGGTCTGCAGGCTGTTTTTCAGGGCGTACTGGACGAAGCTGTTCTGCGGGCTTAGGTCGAAGATGTAGTACTTGTTGATTTGCGGCGGCACCACCAGCAGCGGCTTGGCGTACTGCTTTTCGCTCATCGATTTGTACTGGATCAGCTCGAACATTTCATTGCGAAAGACCACCGATCCGCTGGTGGTCGCCACGGTTTTGCCGACCTCGAACGCCTGCCTGGTCACTTGCCGGGGCAGGCCGTCGTTGTGCAGCAGATCATCAAACAAATGGCTCAGGCCACGCACCAGACTCTGCCCGCCGGAATTGAACAGCTCCTTGACCGCCAGCGGATTGAGCAGGGTGTTGGAGGGCGCTACGGCGTCATTGAGCAGGGTGAAAGCGAAGTGCGCACGGGCACGATCTTCAGGGCTCATGTCGCCTTCATCGATCCAGCTCTTGACCTGTTTCTGCCAGGCCAGATACGCCTGCAGGCTGCGCCGGTAGAACGGGTTGAGGCTCCACGCCGGATCGGCGAAGCGGCTGTCTTGCGGATTGGTCGGGTGCAGGGTTTCGCCGAGCAGCACGCGGCCCAACTGTCCGCCAAGCTTCAGCGCATGCTTTGCGCTGTGCAACGGATTGCGCAAGCCGTGGGCGGCGACGCTGCGCAGGGTCGACAGCAGATCCCTGCCGCGCAGACCGGCGATCGCACTCTGGGCGTTGATAAACACGGCGGGGCTGGGCACCACGCCCGTCGCTGGTTTTTCGCGCATGACTCAACACTCCTTCGTCTTCAGGGCAAAAACACACTCACCGAACCAGAACACCATAGACGCTGTTACCGGTTGCTGCCTGCGCGGCGTCCTGCCGCGCGCTTGATTTGAAAAGTGCTGCATAAAGCAGGCCGCCGCGATCAGCCGCCCAGCGGGGTCGGATGCGGGTGCATGACTGCGCGCAGACGCTCCTCTTCGAGAAACTTCATGATGATCGGCGCCACCGCTTCGGCGCGGGTAATCAGGAACAGATGGCCGTCATCGATGATGTGCAACTGCGCGTTGGGAATGCGCCAGGCGAGCATGCGCATGTTGATCAGCGGAATCAGCGGATCGTCATCGCCGGCCAGCACCAGCGTCGGCTGATGGATCTTGTGCAGCCAGTGGATGCTGGTCCAGCCGAGGCCGGCGAACAGCTGCCAGTAGTAACCGAGCTTGCCCGCCGAGCGCACTTTTGCCGCATGGCTGGCAGCCAGCGTCGGGTCGCGACGGAACGAGCCGCCGTAGATCATCGGCGCGATGCGAATCACATGGGATGGCTGAATGTAGCGGCGCGGGCTCGCCATCATCCACAGCACTTTCGGCTTGCCCGGGACCATCACCGCACCGGCCGCGGTCGCCGCCAGTACCAGTTTCTTGCAGCGCTCGGGGTAGTCGTAGGCAAACTGCTGCGCCAGGGCGCCGCCCCACGACACGCCGATCACATTGACCTGACCGTAGTCGAGATAGTCGAGCATCCGCGCCGTCAGTTTGGCCAGGCCGGGGAAGCGATACGGTCGGTTCGGCGTCGACGAGCCACCGACCCCGGGCACGTCGAAGGCGATCACTTCCAGATCCGGGTCGAGCGCTGCGACAAACGGAAACACCAGCTCCAGGTTGGCACCGATGCCGTTGAAGATCAGCAGAGGCGTCAAATGAGGCTTGCCGGGACGCACCGCCGTGCGGAGGGTCTGGCCATCCAGATCGACGGTGCGGAATATGAACGGTTGCGGCATGGGTCAAACCCTTCGGGTCAGTTGGGAGCAGCTGCAAGCCGCAAGCTTCAAGCAGAACCCGCTCAGCTTGTCGCTCGCAGCTTGAAACTTGCCGCTATCTCTCATGTACGTAAGTGCCTGGCGAAGCCTCGCCTGCCGGGTAGGCTTTGTTGCCCAGTTTCGCCGGGGCCTTTTTCAGGTTGCCCGAGCGTTCGGCCAGCCATGCCTGCCAGTACAGCCACCAGGAATCGGTGTGCTTGGTCGAGTTTTCCTGCCAGTCATCGGCAGTCGCCGCCATCTCTTCGCTGGTCATGTAGCGCGATTTCGGATTGCCCGGCGGGTTGAGGATGCTCTGAATATGGCCGCTGCTCGACAGCACGAATTCGACTTTGCCGCCGAACAGCTGCGCCGACTTGTAGCAGGACTTCCACGGCGTGATGTGATCGTTGGTGCCGGCCAGCGAGAAGATGTCGGCGGTGACCTGCTTGAGGTCGATCGGCGTGCCGCACACTTCCAGTGCATTGGCGCGGATCAGTGGATTGTTTTTGAACATCTCGATCAGGTCGCCGTGGAACGCAGCGGGCAGGCGGGTGGTGTCGTTGTTCCAGAACAGGATGTCGAACACCGGCGGCTCGTTGCCGAGCAGGTAGTTGTTGACCCAGTAGTTCCAGATCAGATCGTTGGGGCGCATCCAGGCGAAGACCTTGGCCATGTCTTTGCCTTCGAGCACGCCGGCCTGGTAGGAGTGGCGCTTGGCGGTCTCCAGGGTCTGCTCATCGACGAACAGGGCGACATCGCTGTCCAGAGTGGTGTCGAGCACGCTGACCAGCAGGGTGAGGGCGTTGACCTTGTTCTGGCCGAGCGCGGCGTAGTGGCCGAGCAGGGCGGTGCAGGTGATGCCGCCGGAGCAGGCGCCGAGCATGTTGACGTCTTTGCTGCCGGTGATCGCCGTGACTACGTCGACGGCTTCTTTCAGCGCTTCGATGTAGGTCGACAGGCCCCACTCGCGCTGGGCTTTGGTCGGGTTGCGCCAGCTGATGATGAAGGTCGGCACATTGTTGCGCAGGCAGAAGCGCGCCAGGCTCTTGTCCGGGCTCAAGTCGAAAACGTAGAACTTGTTGATCTGCGGCGGCACTACCAGCAGCGGGCGCTCGTGGACCTGCTCGGTGATCGGCCGGTACTGGATCAGCTCCAGCACATCATTGCGGAACACCACCGCGCCTTCGGTGACGCCGAGGCTCTTGCCGACCTCGAACGCGCCCATGTTGACCTGGCTCGGCATGCCGCCGTTGTGCACCAGATCCTTGGCCAGATGCGAGAGGCCATCGAGCAGGCTTTTGCCGCCGGTTTCGAAAAAGCGTTTGACCGCCGCCGGGTTGGCCGCCGTGTTGGTCGGCGCCATGGCTTCGGTCATCAGGTTGATGACGAAATGCCCGCGAGCGATGTCCTTGGGGGACAGGCTGCTGTCATCGATCCAGGCATGCAGTTCCTTGCGCCAGGCCAGGTAGGTTTGCAGATAACGTTTGTACAGCGGGTTCTGGCTCCACGCCGGGTCGGCAAAACGGCGGTCGTCACCGGCCGGTTGCAGCGCGGATTTACCCAGCAGCACGTTCTTCAGCTCGAGGCCGAAATGGGTCACGTGCCTGACGCTGTGAATCGGTTGTCTGATGGCCTGTTTCAGCACCATTCGAGCAGAGGCCAGCAGATCCTTTCCGCGCAGCCCGACGACGGGGTTAAGCCCCAGAGTGTTTTCCGAGGCTTGGTACTTCAGGTCATCGTTATTCTTGTCACTCATCTACGACGCTCCATTGTCCTGAGACGAGTACCCGGTTTCACGCTGTCGCTTCCACAGCCAATGCCGGGTACTACTGCTCGGGTGACCGTTGATTCTGCATAGCTGCTTTACAGTCGTAGAGCACTGCAGGGAACTTGCCAGCTCCATTGGTTACCCGAGTTTAATTTTTTTCGCAAGCGGCCGATCCGGGGCCGTATGCGCGGAGCATTCAAACAGATGAAGTTAGAAAATGCCCTCTAAAGAGCAAGAGCCACGGCCTAGAGCATCAGCTTGACGAACGACTCGTTCGGATCGCGGGATTTTCCGGCAGCGCGCAGCTCGGCAAGATAATCGTCCCAGAGTTCGTTCTGGCGCTTGCCGAGTTCGTAGAGGTATTCCCAAGTGAACAGGCCGCTGTCGTGACCGTCGTCGAAGGTCAGTTTCAGTGCATAGTTGCCAGCCGGTTCCAGCTTGCTCAGACCCACGTTGAGCTTGCCGAATTGCAGGATCGGTTTGCCGTGGCCCTGGACCTCGGCGGAGGGAGAGTGCACGCGCAGAAACTCGGCGGGCAGAGTGTATTCCTCGCCGGACGCGTAAGTGAGCGTCAGGGTTTTCGAGGCTTTGTGCAGTTTGATGTCGGTGGGAATCATGAAAAACAGCCTTTAGCTGCAAGCTACAAGTTGCAAGCTTAACTCAGCTTACCGCTTGTAGCTTGTAGCTTGCCGCTCTACAGAATGTAGCGGGACAGATCTTCGTTCTGCGCCAATTCGCCGAGGTGGCTGTTGACGTAGTCGGCGTCGATCAGAATCGCCTTGTCATCGTGAGCGCTGGCCAGGTCGCCGGCGCTGAACGACACCTCTTCGAGCAGACGCTCAAGCAGGGTGTGCAGGCGACGGGCACCGATGTTCTCGGTCTTCTCGTTGACCTGCCAGGCGATCTCCGCCAGACGCTTGATGCCCTCGGGCTGGAACTGGATGTTCAGGCCTTCGGTCTTCAGCAGCGCGCAGTATTGCTCGGTGAGCGAGGCGTGCGGTTCGCTGAGGATGCGTTCGAAGTCTTCCGGGCTCAGCGCCTTGAGCTCGACGCGGATCGGCAGACGGCCTTGCAGCTCCGGCACCAGATCGCTTGGCTTGCTCAGGTGGAACGCACCGGAAGCGATGAACAGGATGTGGTCAGTCTTGACCATGCCCAGCTTGGTGTTGACGGTGCAGCCCTCGATCAGCGGCAGCAGGTCGCGCTGTACGCCTTCGCGGGAAACATCGGCGCCGCCGACATTGCCGCGCTTGGCGACCTTGTCGATCTCGTCGATGAAGACGATACCGTGCTGTTCGACCGCTTCCAGCGCCTTGGCCTTCAGCTCTTCTTCGTTGACCAGACGCCCGGCTTCTTCATCGCGCACCAGTTTCAGCGCTTCCTTGACCTTGAGCTTGCGCGACTTCTTCTTGCCCTTGCCCATGTTGGCAAACAGCGATTGCAGCTGGTTGGTCATCTCTTCCATGCCCGGCGGCGTGGCGATTTCGATGCCGGAGACTTCGGCGACTTCGATCTCGATTTCCTTGTCGTCCAGCTGGCCTTCGCGCAGGCGCTTGCGGAACAGCTGACGGGTGTTGGAATCGGAGCTCGGCGCTTCTTCGTTGCTGAAGCCCATGCGTGCCGGCGGCAGCAACGCGTCGAGGATGCGATCCTCGGCGGCGTCTTCGGCGCGGTGGCGTACGCGGGTCATTTCCTGCTCGCGGAGCATCTTGATCGCGGCATCGGCCAGATCACGGATGATCGACTCGACGTCACGGCCGACATAACCGACTTCGGTGAATTTGGTTGCTTCGACCTTGATGAACGGCGCATTGGCCAGTTTCGCCAGGCGACGGGCGATCTCGGTTTTACCGACACCGGTCGGGCCGATCATCAGGATGTTCTTCGGGGTCACCTCAACGCGCAGCTCTTCAGGCAGCTGCATGCGGCGCCAGCGGTTGCGCAGGGCAATCGCGACGGCGCGCTTGGCATCGTCCTGGCCGATGATGTGGCGGTTGAGTTCGTGGACGATTTCGCGGGGAGTCATGGACATAGTAATTGACGGTCCTCAAGCAGAAACAAGCCGTGGCACATGGGCCGCAACAGGCTTATTCAGCGAGATCCTGCTCCTCAATGGTCTGGGTGTGGTTGGTGAATACGCAGATGTCGCCAGCGATGCCGAGAGCGGTTTCGACGATCTCGCGCGCCGACAGGTCGGTCTTTTTCAGCAGGGCGCTGGCGGCGGCTTGCGCGTAGGCGCCGCCGGAACCCATGGCGATCAGGCCATCTTCGGGTTCGACCACGTCACCGTTGCCGGTGATGATCAGCGAGGCATCTTTGTTGGCAACCGCGAGCATCGCTTCGAGGCGGCTCAGGGAGCGGTCGGTGCGCCATTCCTTGGCGAGTTCGACGGCGGCGCGGATCAGGTGACCCTGATGTTTTTCGAGCTGGCCTTCGAAACGTTCGAACAGGGTGAAGGCGTCGGCGGTGGCACCGGCGAAACCGGCGATGACCTGGCCGTGGTACAGGCGACGGACCTTTTTGGCGTTGCCTTTCATCACGGTGTTGCCGAGAGAAACCTGGCCGTCGCCGCCCATGACGACTTTGCCGTGGCGGCGGACTGAAACGATGGTGGTCAAGGGAAGAGTCTCCACGCAGCGGGGCGAAAATGCCTTATGCCCATTCATATGGGGGTGCTGGAGGGGATTTCAACCGGTAGGGGCGATGGGAGACGAATGGTGTGTGTGATGACTGTGGCGAGGGGATTTATCCCCGTTCGGCTGCGAAGCAGTCGCGAAACCATCATTTGCGGTATGCCTGCGGCACCGCAATGGCTGGTTTCAGGGCTGCTCCGCAGCCAAACGGGGATAAATCCCCTCGCCACAAAGTTTGAAGGTCACCTGCAAGTTGCAGCTGACCTCTGAGAGCCTTAGCGGCTCTGGCGTTGTTGTAACAACAGGTTGCTGAAGCCCGCACCAGCCAGTTGTTTCTGCGCCGTGGTCAGTTGTTCACGGTTGCTGAACGGGCCGACCAAGACGCGGTACCAGGTTTCATCCTTGACCGTGCCGGACTCCACCGCGACGGCTTGGCCGAGCAGAATGATCTGCGCACGCACCTTGTCAGCATCGGTTTCCTTGCGGAACGAACCGGCCTGGAGGAAGAACTTGGTCACTGGCGCGGCCTTGCTCACGGGTGGCGCTGGCGGCGGCGTGATCCCGGCAAGAGCCGCTTGAGCCCGTGCGGTGTCGATCTTCGCCGCTTCGGCCGGGGTTACCGGCGTGGTCGGGATGGCCGGCACTTGCGGCGTCGGCAGGGTCTTCTCCGGTACCGCGTCCGGCGGCACGATCACTTCCGATTCCGGCAGCAAGGTGTAGAAGTCGTACTTCGGCTTCACCGGTTGCGTCGGGCTCGGCGGGGTCTTGTTGGCCTCGGCGATCTTCGACGCTTTTTGCTGCTGTTCGACTTTCTCGCGCTTGACCGTGTCGCTGCCCTTGCCCGGTTCCAGTTTCATCAGAAACACGATGAACGCGCCGACGGTCAGGCCGATGGCCATCCACAGCCAGCCCGGAATCGGTTGTTTCGCCGGGGCCTGATAGCGGCTGGCGCCGCGTTTGGGTGCAGGTTTTTTCTTGGCAGCCAACTTACATACGCTCCAGAGTTTCCAGACCCAACAGCTCCAGGCCTTGCTTGAGGGTGCGACCGGTCAGTGCGGCCAGACGCAGACGGCTCTGCATCTGCGCCGGGGTGTCGGCGGCGAGGATCGGGCAGTTCTCGTAGAAGCTGGAGAACAGGCCGGCGACGTCGTACAGGTAGGTGCAGAGAATGTGCGGCGTGCCTTTTTCAGCGACGTTGTTCAACACTTCGCCGAACTGCGCCAGCTTCGCCGCCAGCTCCTGCTCGTGCGCCGCTTCGAGGACGATCTGGCCGTCGACTTCGCTGAAGTCCTTGCCCAGTTTGCGGAACACACCGGCCACGCGGGTGTAGGCGTAAAGCAGGTATGGCGCGGTGTTGCCCTCGAAGTTGAGCATCAGGTCGAAGTTGAAGCTGTAGTCGCTGGTGCGATGCTTGGACAGGTCGGCGTATTTCACCGCGCCGATGCCGACGACCTTGGCGATGTTGCGCAACTCGTCTTCGGCCAGAGTCGGGTTCTTCTCTTTCACCAGGTTGTAGGCACGTTCCTGGGCTTCGGTCAGCAGGTCGATCAGCTTCACGGTGCCGCCATCACGGGTCTTGAACGGACGGCCATCGGCGCCGTTCATGGTACCGAAACCCATGTGTTCCATTTCCATCGGATGGGTGACGAAACCGGCCTTGCGCGCCACCGCGAAGACCTGCTGGAAGTGCAGGGCCTGGCGCTGGTCGACGAAATACAACGCGCGATCAGCCTTAAGCTTGCCGCTGCGGTAGCGCACGGCCGCCAGGTCAGTGGTGGCGTACAGGTAACCGCCATCGGCCTTGACGATGATCACCGGCAGCGGATCGCCATCGGCGTTCTTGAACTCGTCGAGGAACACGCACTGGGCGCCGTTGCTCTCGACCAGCATGCCGGCAGCCTTGAGGTCGTTGACCACATTGATCAGGTCATCGTTATAGGCACTTTCGCCCATGACGTCGGCCATGGTCAGTTTGACGTTGAGCAGTTCGTAGATCTTCTGGCAGTGCGACAGCGAGATGTCCTTGAACTTGGTCCACAGCGCCAGGCATTCGGCATCGCCAGCCTGCAACTTGACCACCAGGCCACGGGCGCGGTCGGCGAATTCTTCGGACTCGTCGAAACGCTGCTTGGCCGCACGGTAGAAGTTTTCCAGGTCGGACAGCTCGTCGCTGGTGATCGGGTTTTCCTGCAGATAAGCCATCAGCATGCCGAACTGAGTGCCCCAGTCGCCGACGTGATTCTGGCGGATCACCTCGTCGCCGAGGAACTCAAGCACCCGGGCCACGCCGTCGCCGATGATGGTCGAGCGCAAGTGGCCGACGTGCATCTCTTTGGCCAGGTTCGGCGCCGACAGATCGACCACGGTGCGCTGCGCCGGGCCGGCCTTGCGCACGCCGACACGGGCGTCGGCCAGCGCGGCGTCGAGGCGCGAGGCCAGGGCCTGGGTGTTCTGGAAGAAATTGATGAAGCCCGGGCCGGCGATTTCGGCCTTGGTGACGTTCTCGTCAGCGGGCAGGGCGGCGATGATTTTCTCCGCCAGATCGCGCGGCTTCATGCCGGCAGGCTTGGCCAGCATCATGGCGATGTTGCTGGCGAAGTCGCCGTGGGTCTTGTCGCGGGCGTTCTCCACCTGGATCGCCGGCGTCAGGCCTTCAGGCAACACACCTTCGTTGACGAGTTGGGTGAGGGCTTGCTGGATCAGCTGGCGAATGGTGTCTTTCATGGTCTTCTCTTTCGACCGCAAGCGCGGCGGGCGCATCGATGCGCGGGTGGAAAAACTGGGCATTATCCGTTGCGAAGACGGGCTTGCCAACCTTAGCAGGCAGGATGTGGATATGTGGTGACAAAAAGTCCGCTTTCGCGAGCAGGCTCGCTCCCACAAGGTTTTGCGCAGGACCCACAAGGTATGTACGGCGCTGATCCACTGTGGGAGCGAGCCTGCTCGCGAAAGCGATCTTCAGCTCAATACAGATCCACCGGATCAACATCCAGCGACCAGCGCACTGCCCGCCCACTCGGCATCTGCTCCAGCATCAGCATCCAGCTGGCCAGCAAGCGGTGCAACGGCGCCCGCGCGGTCGCCTGCAACAACAGTTGCGCGCGATAACGCCCGGCACGGCGCTCCATCGGTGCCGGCACCGGCCCGAGCAGCTCGATGCCGCTCAGATTCAATTCGGCCAGCAGGCGTTCGGCCTCGCTGCACGCTTCATCGAGAAAGCCTTCCGCCTGCCCTGGCTTGTGCGCTTCGGCACGCAACAGTGCCAGATGGGCGAACGGCGGCAATCCGGCGGCGCGGCGTTCGCTCAGGGCTTGTTCGGCGAAGGCGAAATAACCCTGCTCGGTCAGTTGCACCAATAAAGGGTGGTCGGCCAAATGCGTCTGGATGATCACCTTGCCCGGCTCCTCCGCCCGGCCGGCGCGCCCGGCGACCTGGACGATCAACTGCGCCATGCGCTCGCTGGCGCGGAAGTCGCCGGAGAACAGGCCGCCGTCGGCATCCAGAATCGACACCAGCGTCACCCGTGGGAAGTGGTGCCCTTTGGCCAACATCTGCGTGCCGACCAGAATGCACGGCTGACCCTTTTGAATCGTCGCAAACAGCTGATTCATCGCGTCCTTGCGCGATGTACTGTCGCGATCGACGCGCAGTACCGGGTAATCCGGAAACAGAATCGCCAAGCGTTCTTCGGCGCGTTCGGTGCCGGCACCGACCGGGCGCAGATCGACCTTGCTGCATTTCGGGCATTGGCGCGGTGTGCGCTCAACGTTGCCGCAGTGGTGACAGCGCAACTCGCCGTAACGCTGGTGCACGGTCATGCGCGCATCGCAGCGCGAGCACTCGGACATCCAGCCGCAATCGTGGCAGAGCAGGGTCGGGGCAAAGCCGCGCCGGTTGAGGAACACCAGCACCTGCTGGCCGTTGGCGAGGGTCTGGCCGATGGCTTGCTGCATCGGTCCGGAAATACCGCTGTCGAGCGGACGGCTTTTCACGTCCAGACGCAGGAAGCGCGGTTGCTTGGCGCCGCCAGCGCGTTCGTTCAGGCGTAACAGGCCGTAGCGCCCCGTGTAAGCGTTGTGCAGGCTCTCCAGCGACGGCGTGGCGGAGCCGAGCACGATCGGGATGTTTTCCTGCCGCGCGCGTACCAGCGCCAGATCGCGAGCGTGGTAGCGCAGGCCTTCCTGCTGTTTATAGGAGCCGTCGTGTTCTTCATCGATGATGATCAGCCCGGGATTTTTCATCGGCGTGAACAGCGCCGAACGGGTGCCGATAATAATGTCGGCCTCGCCATCACGGGCGGCGAGCCAGGCTTCCAGGCGTTCGCGATCATTTACCGCCGAGTGCAGCAGGGCGATGCGCGCATTGAAGCGCTGTTCGAAACGCGCCAGGGTCTGCGGGCCGAGGTTGATTTCCGGGATCAGCACCAGTGCCTGTTTGCCGGCTTCGAGGGTCTCGCGTATCAGCTGCAGATAGACTTCGGTCTTGCCGCTGCCGGTGACGCCGGCCAGGAGAAAAGCGTGGTAACTGTCGAAGCCGGCGCGAATCGCTTCATACGCCGCGCGCTGTTCGCTGTTGAGCGGCAGCTCCGGTTGCGCCAGCCAATGTTCATGGCGAACGCCGGGGGCGTGGCGGCGGATTTCGACCTGCACCAGTCCCTTGGCCAGCAGCAGATCGAGGCTGTCCTTGCTCAGCATCAGTTTGCTCAACAACTGATGGGCGACGCCGTGAGGATGCTGGGCCAGCGTGGTCAGCGCCTCGCGCTGGCGTGGCGCACGGGCGACTCGCGGGTCGTCAACGCTGGCGCCGGGGGCAATCGACCAGAAGCGTTCCTGCCGGGCCTCGGCCAGCTCGCCCTGACGCAGCAGCACCGGCAAGGCCCAGTTCAAGGTGTCGCCGAGGCTGTGCTGATAATACTGCGCCGTCCACAGGCACAGCTTGAACAGCGCCGGCGGCAGCGGTGAAGTCGAGTCGAGGAGGGCCAGTGCCGGTTTGAGTTTTTCTGCCGGCACCTCGCTGGTGTCGGTGACCTCGACCAGAATCCCGATCATCTCGCGCCGGCCGAACGGCACCCGCAGGCGCATGCCCGGCTGCAATTGCTCGCGCCGCACCCCGGCCGGCGCCCGGTAATCGAACAGGCGGCGCAGAGGCGAAGGCAGGGCAAGGCGCAGAATGGCGTCGGGCACGCGGGGGGATCTCTATAAACGCGAAAGAAGGGTTGAACGCAGATCAATTGTGGGAGCGAGCTCGCTCGCGAAGGCGGTGTATCAGACGCTTGGACATTGACTGACACAACGCATTCGCGAGCAAGCTCGCTCCCACAGGGGAATGCGTTCAAGGCCGGGAGCCTAGCAGACGGTCGGTCTCGGTGACAGCTTGCGCGATTGAAAAGGTCTGGTAGAATCCGCGGCCTAATTACGTGCGGTATTCAACAATAGTGTTGGGTGGCGGCACGCTAGCCTGAGGAAGACACCATGAAAGCCGAAATCCATCCGAACTACCCGGAAATCGCTGTTACCTGCAGCTGCGGTAACAAGTTCGAAACTCGTTCGACCTACGGCAAAGCCCTGGCGATCGACGTTTGCAACGAATGCCACCCGTTCTACACCGGTAAGCAGAAGACTCTGGACACCGGCGGCCGTGTGCAGAAGTTCGCAGACCGTTTCGCTACTTTCGGCGTCGGCAAAAAAGCCTGAGGCTGATCATTTTGGAAGGTCGTTTCGACTTCTCCAGACTGATGAAAAAGGCGTCCCTCGCGGGCGCCTTTTTTGTGTCTGCGATTTGGCTGTCCGCCGCCCAGGCGTTCTGCCCGACACCCGCAGGGCTGACCAGCGTTTCCGTGCAGCGGGTGGTCGATGGCGACACCCTGCGCCTGAGCGACGGCCGCAGCGTGCGCATGATCGGCCTCAATACGCCGGAGCTGGGCAAGCAGGGCCGCAGCGACGAACCCTTCGCCGTGGCAGCGCGCAAACGCCTGCAAGCGCTGGTCGATGACAGCGGCGGCCGGGTCGGTCTGCGACCCGGCAAGCAGGCGAAAGACCATTACGGCCGTACGCTGGCGCATGTTTACAGTGTCAGCGGTGCCAATCTCGAAGCGCAGATGCTTGCCGCTGGCCTGGGTTTTCAGGTTGCGGTGGCGCCGAACGTCGATCTGGTCGCCTGCCAACAGGCCGCCGAACGCAGCGCGCGACGAGCCGGGCTTGGTCTCTGGCGGCAATCGCCGGTGCAGAAAGCGCAGCAGATCCAGCGTTCGGGCTTCGCCGTAGTCAGCGGTCGGGTGAGCAAGGTGCAGCGCAATCGCGGCGGAATCTGGATCGAGTTGCAGGACACGCTTGTATTGCGGGTTGCACCCAATCTGCTCGGACAATTTGACAGTGCTGGCTTGCAAGCATTGAAAGGCAGGCAGATCGAGGCCCGTGGCTGGGTGGTTGACCGATCCCGGCGCGGTGGTCTGCAAAAAGGTCAGGCGCGCTGGTTGCTGCCGTTGACCGATCCTTCGATGCTGCAGGTATCGCGCTGAAGAAAAATTGTAGACATTTTTACGGTTGATTGTGAACAGTCCAGCCCTTGTGCGCCGTGGCTCTTGGCCCAAAGTCGTAGGGCAGGGCGCTTGACAGCGGTGACTGCCCAGTCTTGTGGGGACTTTGCGAGGCGCGTATCCTCGCTGACCAGTCTGTCCAACAGTAAAAAAGCGGAATGCCAAAATGTCTGATCTGAAAACTGCCGCTCTCGAATACCACGCCAATCCTCGTCCGGGGAAGCTGAGTGTCGAGCTCACCAAGGCCACTGCTACCGCCCGCGACCTGTCGCTGGCCTACAGCCCCGGCGTAGCTGAACCAGTGCGCGAGATCGCTCGCGATCCTGAACTGGCCTACAAATACACCGGCAAGGGCAACCTGGTGGCAGTCATTTCCGACGGCACCGCGATCCTGGGTCTGGGCAACCTCGGCCCACTGGCTTCCAAGCCTGTAATGGAAGGCAAGGGCGTACTGTTCAAGCGTTTCGCCGGCATCGACGTATTCGACATCGAAGTCGACTCCGAAAGCCCGCAGGCCTTCATCGACACCGTCAAGCGCATCTCCATCACCTTCGGTGGCATCAACCTGGAAGACATCAAGGCGCCTGAGTGCTTTGAGATCGAACGCGCTCTGATCGAGCAGTGCGATATTCCGGTGTTCCACGATGACCAGCACGGCACCGCGATCGTGACCGCTGCCGGTATGATCAACGCCCTGGAAATCGCGGGCAAAACCCTGCCGGAAGCGAAGATTGTCTGCCTCGGTGCCGGTGCTGCCGCCATCTCCTGCATGAAACTGCTGGTGAGCATGGGCGCTCGCATCGAAAACATCTTCATGGTTGACCGTACCGGCGTGATCCACTCCGGCCGTGACGACCTGAACCAGTACAAAGCCGTGTTCGCCCACGCTACCGAGAAGCGCACCCTGGCAGACGCACTGGCAGGCGCTGACGTATTCGTCGGTCTGTCCGGTCCGAACCTGCTGAGCGCCGAAGGCCTGCTGTCGATGGCGGCCAACCCGATCGTCTTCGCCTGCTCCAACCCGGATCCGGAAATCTCCCCGGAACTGGCGCACGCCACCCGTAGCGACGTGATCATGGCTACCGGCCGTTCGGACTACCCGAACCAGGTCAACAACGTGCTGGGCTTCCCGTTCATCTTCCGTGGTGCCCTGGACGTTCGCGCCAAGCGCATCAACGAAGAAATGAAAGTCGCCGCCGCCAACGCCCTGCGCGAACTGGCCAAACTGCCTGTTCCACAGGACGTGTGCGATGCCTACGGCGGTGCTCCGCTGGAATTTGGCCGTGAGTACATCATTCCGAAACCAATGGACAAGCGCCTGATCACCCTGATCTCCGACGCCGTGGCCAAGGCTGCGATCGAGACCGGCGTGGCCACCCTGCCGTATCCGAAGAACTACCCGCTGAAAAGCGTGGATGACGTGTTCAACGGTTAAAAGCAGCCGCCCAT
The DNA here is from genome assembly GCF_017491835.1 of Pseudomonas sp. 67(2021). Classification (NCBI taxonomy): domain Bacteria; kingdom Pseudomonadati; phylum Pseudomonadota; class Gammaproteobacteria; order Pseudomonadales; family Pseudomonadaceae; genus Pseudomonas; species Pseudomonas sp. 67(2021). The sequence goes on along the minus strand of NZ_JAFGYL010000004.1, from coordinate 210,335 downwards.
AAAAAAACCCAGCCTGGTGCTGGGTTTTTTTATGGGCTGCAAGCTACAAGCTGCAAGCTACAAGCTGCAAGCTACAAGCTGCAAGCTGCAAGCTGCAAGCTGCAAGCGTGCATCGTTCGCGCTTTTGCTTGCCGCTTGTAGCTTGGCGCTTGCAGCTGCTCCCCTAGAACAGATCGATCGGCGCCTGCTCATCCGCCGGCAGCGGGCTGCCCGGTACGGCGCCGTTGCCCAGCTCGTTCACCGATGGCGGCGTGTCTTCAGCCTTGAACAGTTCGAAATACGCGCCCGGCGTGCTCGGCGTCGCGGCGCGGCCACTGACCGGATCCACCCGCAGGCTGAGCAGACCTTCCGGCTCAGGCTGCACATGCGGCGGCTTGTCTTTCAGCGCGGCCGACATGTAATTCATCCAGATCGGCAGCGCCACGGTGCCGCCGAATTCACGGCGTCCGAGGCTTTCCGGCTGGTCGAAACCGGTCCACACGGTGGTTACGTAATCAGCGTTGTAACCGGAGAACCAGGCATCTTTCGATTCGTTGGTGGTACCGGTCTTGCCGGCGATGTCGCTGCGGCCCATGGCCAGTGCGCGCCGGCCGGTGCCGAGTTTGATTACGTCCTGCAGCATGCTGTTGAGGATGTAGGTGGTACGTCCATCGACAATCCGCTCGGCCACGGCCGGCGCTTGCGGCACTGCCGGATTGCCGGGCGCTTCACCGGCGACTGGTGTGGCATTGACCGTGAACGACTCGGTGGCTGGCGCAGCGATACCGTCGGTCGCCGAACCACCCTGTGGCACGGTCGGCGGGTTGGCGACGAACAGCGTGTCGCCGTTACGGCTTTCGATCCTGTCGATGATGTACGGGGTGATCTTGTAGCCGCCGTTGGCAAAGGTGCTCCAGCCAGTGGCGATTTCCATCGGCGTCAGCGTTGCGGTGCCGAGTGCCAGCGACAGGTTCGGCGGCAGGTCCTGCTTGTTGAAGCCGAAGCGGGTGATGTAGTCGATGGTCTTGCCCACGCCCATGGCCTGCAACAGGCGGATCGACACCAGGTTGCGCGACTTGTACAGCGCTTCACGCAGGCGGATCGGGCCGAGGAAAGTGTTGGTGTCGTTCTTCGGTCGCCAGACCTTGTCCAGGTACTCGTCGACGAACACGATCGGCGCATCGTTGACCAGACTGGCAGCGGTGTAGCCGTTATCCAGCGCAGCGCTGTAAACGAATGGCTTGAAGCTCGAGCCCGGCTGACGCTTGGCCTGCATCGCGCGGTTGTAGTTGCTCTGCTCGAAAGCGAAGCCACCCACTAGCGAACGGATCGCACCGTTCTGCGGATCCAGCGACACCAGTGCGCCCTGAGCCTGGGGAATCTGGCTGAATTTCAGCGAATTATCGGTCTGGCGCTGCACGCGGATCAGATCACCGACCTGCGCGACATCCGACGGCTGGCGCGGGTTGGCGCCCATGCTGTTGGTATTGAGGAACGGTCGCGCCCATTTCATCGTGTCCCAGGCAACGTGCTCTTCACCAGTGCGGGTCAACACTTGCAGTCCGGTTTTATCGACTTGGGTGACGATCGCAGGTTCGAGACTGCTGATGGTGCGCTGCTTGGTCAGTTCGCTGGCCCAGGCTTCGCGGGTCTTGCCCGGCAGGCGCGACTCGGGGCCACGGTAGCCGTGGCGCTGATCGTAGGTCATCAAACCTTCGTGCAGTGCGGTGTTGGCCATTTCCTGCAGATTGCTTGGCACTGTGGTGGTGACGCGGAAGCCTTCGGTGTAGGCCTCGCTGCCATAACGGCCGACCATTTCGGCGCGGGCCATTTCGGCGATGTACGGTGCGTTCACTTCCGGGGTCGGCACGTGGTAGCTGGCGTTCAGCGGCTCGTTGATCGCCGCGGTGTAGTCGGCTTCGCTGATCTTGCCCAGCTTGTACATGCGCCCGAGGATCCAGTCGCGGCGTTCTTTGCTGCGCGCCGGGTTGGCCAGCGGGTTGAAGCGCGACGGAGCCTTTGGCAGACCGGCGATCATCGCCATCTGCGCGAGGCTGATGTCACGGATCGATTTGCCGTAATACACCTGCGCCGCCGCCTCGATGCCGTAGGCACGGTTACCCAGGTAGATCTTGTTGACGTACAGCTCAAGGATCTCGTCCTTGGTCAGCTGCCGTTCGATCTGCAGGGCCAGCAGGATTTCCGTGGTTTTGCGCGAGAAGCTGCGCTCGCTGGTGAGGAAGAAGTTCTTCGCCACCTGCATGGTGATGGTGCTGCCACCGGACTGAATGTGTCCGCTTTTGACCAATTGCGTTGCCGCGCGCATCAGGCTGCTCGGATCGACGCCATAGTGATTGGCAAAATTGTCGTCTTCAGCACTTAGTAACGCATTGATGAAATTGGGCGGAATGTCGGCGAAACGGATCGGTGTACGGCGCATTTCGCCAAATTCTGCGATCAACTTGTTGTCGCTGCTGTAGACGCGCAGAGGAATCTGCAACTGAATGCTTCTCAGCGCCTCCACAGACGGCAAACCCGGACTAAGGTAAAGAAAGGCGCCGCTGAGACCTAAGAGCAGTCCGCAGAAAACGGCGACGATGGACCAACCGAAAAATTTCAGCAGACGAATCAAGGCTTTTGGACATCCAGGGCAAAGAATGAATTTGGCACGGGGCTGCGGTTACACACAGAGCCATCCGCGCGGGCAGTAAAAAGCGGAAAAAATCGCTGGGCATTATAAGCACTTTTCCGTCGGAGGCGTCATTGGCGCTTCTGTCAAGACGGGGGTGAAGGAACGCAATGCGTATTACAGAGTCCGTAACTCACGGAAAGTCATAGGGAATTGGTAGTGCTGGGACTCTTCAATAAAAAGACCAATGCGTTACTGGGGATCGACATCAGCTCCACGTCGGTGAAGCTGCTGGAACTGAGCCGTCAGGGCGAGCGCTACCGGGTCGAGGCCTACGCGGTGGAGCCGTTGCCGGCGAACGCTGTGGTCGAAAAGAACATCGCCGAACTCGAGGGCGTTGGCCTGGCACTGAGCCGCCTGCTGGTCAAGGCGCGTACCGGGGTCAAGAGCGTGGCGGTGGCAGTGGCGGGTTCGGCGGTGATCACCAAGGTCATCGAGATGGACGCCGGGCTGTCCGACGACGAACTGGAAAACCAGCTCAAGATCGAGGCCGACCAATACATTCCCTACCCGCTGGACGAAGTCGCCATCGACTTTGAAGTCCAGGGCGTCTCGCCGCGCAACCCGGAACGGGTCAACGTGCTGCTCGCCGCCTGTCGCAAGGAAAACGTCGAGGTGCGTGAAGCGGCGCTGGCGCTCGCCGGCCTTACCGCGCGGGTGGTGGATGTCGAGGCCTACGCGCTGGAGCGCTCGTTCGGCCTGCTGGCGACGCATCTGGCGGCCTCACAGGAGCGCCTGACAGTGGCGGTGGTCGACATTGGCGCGACCATGACCACTCTCAGCGTCCTGCACAACGGCAAGATCATCTACACCCGCGAGCAATTGTTTGGCGGGCGCCAACTCACCGAAGAGATCCAGCGCCGCTACGGCCTCACGGTCGAACAGGCGGGCCTGGCGAAAAAGCAGGGCGGGCTGCCTGACGATTACGTCAGCGAGGTCCTGCAGCCATTTCGCGAGGCGCTGGTGCAGCAAGTCTCGCGTTCGCTGCAGTTCTTCTTCGCCTCCGGCCAGTACAACGCGGTCGACCATATCCTGCTGGCGGGCGGCACCGCATCGGTCCCCGGCCTGGACCGCCTGATCGAACAGCGTCTGGACACGCCGACGCAGGTCGCCAACCCGTTCGCCGACATGGCTTTAGGCAGCAAGGTCAATGCTGGGGCGCTGGCCAGTGATGCGCCAGCCTTGATGATTGCCTGCGGGCTCGCGCTCAGGAGTTTCGACTGATGGCGCGGATCAACCTTCTCCCCTGGCGCGAGGAGCGCCGCGAAGAACGGCGCAAGCGCTTTCTGCTGGTCCTGATCGGCGTGCTGGCCGGCTCGATCGGCGCGGTGCTGATTGCTGACCAGATCATCACTGCGGCCATCGAGCGGCAGATGGCGCGCAACGATTACATCGGCAAACAGATTGCCGTGGTCGACGAACGCATCAAGCAAATCAGCGAGCTCAAGGCGCGCCGCCAGCAATTGGTCGAGCGCATGCGCATCATCCAGGACCTGCAGGGCAACCGGCAGATCAGCGGGCGGATCTTCGATCAGTTGGCACGCACGTTGCCGGACGGCGTGTATTTCACCGATGTGAAAATGGCCGGCAAGACCCTGTCCATCAGTGGCGCGGCGGAGTCGAACAACCGGGTCTCCGAGCTGATGCGCAATCTCGACGCGTCCGACTGGTTCGACGCGCCAAGCCTGAATGAGGTCAAGGCCACCAGCGCCGATCAGGTCGAACAGGCCAACGTCTTCCAGCTGACCGTTCGTCAGACCCAGCCCAAGGTTGTGGAGGACGAGCAATGAACGCCTCCGAGTGGCTGCAAAGCCTGCGCAACGTCGATTTCAACGACCTCGACACCAGCAATATCGGCTCCTGGCCCCCGGCGGTAAAAACCCTGTGCGGTGCGCTGGTGATGGTGTTGATCCTCGCGCTTGGCTATTACTTCTTCATCAGCGATATGGAAAATCAGCTCGACCTCAAGCGCGAAGAGGAAACCACCCTCAAGGAACAATTCGCCAGCAAGGCGCGGCTGTCGGCGAACCTTGAGCTCTATACCCAGCAAATGAAGGAAATGGAAAACACCTTCGGCGTGCTGCTGCGGCAATTGCCCAGCGATACCGAAGTGCCGGGCCTGCTCGAAGACATCACCCGTACTGGTCTGGGCAGCGGCCTGGAATTCGAGGAAATCAAGCTGCTGCCGGAAGTGACCCAGCCGTTCTACATCGAACTGCCGATCCAGATCACCGTGACCGGCGCCTATCACGACCTCGCGACCTTCGTCAGCGGCGTCGCCGGCCTGCCACGAATTGTGACTCTGCACGATTTCGAACTGGCGCCGGCCAATCCCGAGGGCGGGACGAAGCTGCGCATGAGCATTCTTGCCAAGACGTACCGCTATAACGACAAGGGGCTGGAGAAATGACCCCGATTCGTTATCTCGTCCTGCCCATGGTGCTGGCGTTGAGCGGTTGCGGTGGCGGCGATGACTTCAGCGACCTCGACGCTTACCTCAACGAAGTGCGTCTGCGTCCGGCGGGCAAGATTGAACCAACGCCGACTTTCCGGTCTTACCCCACATTCACTTACAGCGCCGCCAACCTGCGCAGCCCGTTTTCGCGGCAGGCGCGGGTCGATCTGGCCGGGCAGAAGCACGGCTCGCGCAACGTCAAACCCGACCCCAACCGGGTCAAGCAATATCTTGAAGGATTCAATATCGAGCAGTTCGAAATGGTCGGCACGATTGCCAATGCCTCGGGCTCGTTCGCGCTGCTGCGCGGCGCAGGCGGGGTGCATCGCCTGAAGGTCGGCGACTACCTGGGCCGCAACGACGGCCGCATCGTCGCCATCAGCCCCACCCAGGTCGATGTCGTCGAGATCGTGCCCGACGGCGCCGGCGCCTGGCTGGAGCGGCCGCGCACCATTCCTTTGAAAGAGCACTCATAGTGGAAGTCGAACAATGAACAGGATTTTCTCCACCCTCGGTTTTTCGCTATGGATAGCGCTGGTGTCACCGATGGTAATGGCGGCCAGTCTGAAAGCGCTGGATGTTGCCGCGCTGCCGGGTGACCGCGTCGAACTGAAGCTGTCGTTCGACGGCCCGCCACCACAGCCCAAGGGCTACACAACCGAGTCGCCGGCGCGCATTGCACTGGATCTGCCGGGCGTGACCAGCCAGTTGGCCAGCAGGAATCTTGATCTGGGCAGCGGCAACGCGCGCACGGCCACGGTGGCCGAAGCCAAGGATCGCACGCGGCTGATTGTCAGCCTGACGCAATTGGCGCCGTACAGCACGCGGGTCGAGGGCAATAATCTGTTTGTGGTGGTCGGTCAGGGCGCTTCCGCGACTGCGCCGCGCCCGGCTGCCGTGGCAGCGCGTGCTGCCACGGCCGCTGCGGCACCTGCCAGACCAACCGCGCAACGAGGCAGGGCGATTCGCGGCGTCGATTTCCAGCGCGGCACCGAGGGCGAGGGCAACGTAGTCATCGACCTCTCTGATCCGACCATCGCCCCGGATATCCAGGAGCACGATGGCAAGATCATCCTCAGCTTCGCCCGCACGCAATTGCCGGAAAAGCTGCGCGTGCGCCTCGACGTCAAGGACTTCGCCACGCCGGTGCAGTTCGTCAACGCAGCGCTCACCGGCGATCGCACCGTGATCAGTGTCGAGCCCAGCGGCACCTTCGACTATTCCACGTTCCAGACCGACAACAAGCTCACCGTCAGCGTTCGGCCGATGAGCATCGACGACCTGCAAAAGCGCAACGCCGACCGTCAGGCCTATGTCGGCGATAAGCTGTCACTGAATTTTCAGGACATCGACGTGCGCTCGGTGCTGCAACTGATCGCGGACTTCACCAATCTCAATCTGGTGGCGAGCGATACGGTGCAGGGCGGTATCACTTTGCGCCTGCAGAACGTGCCGTGGGATCAGGCGCTGGATCTGGTGCTGAAAACCAAGGGACTGGACAAGCGCAAGATCGGCAACGTGCTGCTGGTCGCGCCGGCCGATGAAATTGCCGCTCGCGAGCGTCAGGAACTGGAATCGCAGAAGCAGATCGCCGAGCTGGCGCCCCTGCGTCGTGAGCTGCTGCAAGTCAATTACGCCAAGGCGGCGGACATCGCCAAGCTGTTCCAGTCCGTGACCAGTGCCGAGGCCAAGGTCGACGAGCGCGGTTCGATTACCGTCGATGAGCGAACCAACAACATCATTGCCTACCAGACCCAGGATCGCCTCGACGAACTCCGGCGGATCGTCGCGCAGCTGGATATTCCGGTACGCCAGGTGATGATCGAGGCGCGCATCGTTGAGGCCAACGTCGATTACGACAAGAGCCTGGGCGTGCGCTGGGGCGGTTCGGTGCAGAACAAGGGCAACTGGAACGCCTCCGGGGTCAACGGTTCGTCGAGCACTATCGGTACGCCGGGCAGCACCGGCACCAACTCGCCGTTCGTCGACATGGGCACGGTAAATAACACTTCGGGGATCGGCATCGCATTCATCACCGACAACGTGCTGCTGGATCTCGAACTGACGGCGATGGAAAAGACCGGCAACGGCGAAATCGTCTCGCAGCCGAAGGTGGTCACCTCGGACAAGGAAACCGCGAAGATCCTCAAAGGCACCGAGATTCCCTATCAGGAGGCCAGTTCCAGCGGCGCGACCTCCGTGTCGTTCAAGGAGGCCTCGCTGTCGCTGGAAGTTACTCCGCAGATCACCCCGGACAACCGCATCATCATGGAGGTCAAGGTCACAAAGGATGAGCCGGACTACCTGAATAAAGTGCAGGATGTGCCGCCAATCAAGAAAAACGAGGTCAACGCCAAAGTGCTGGTAAATGACGGCGAGACCATCGTAATCGGCGGTGTTTTTTCAAATACTCAAAGCAAGGTCGTAGATAAGGTGCCATTTCTTGGCGATGTGCCGTATCTTGGCCGCCTTTTCCGGCGTGATGTGGTTTCGGAGAAAAAATCCGAGCTGCTGGTATTTCTCACGCCGCGTATCATGAATAACCAGGCGATTGCTGTGAGTCGTTGATTCTGTGCGAAATTTGATACTTGTAGGACCGATGGGTGCTGGCAAAAGCACCATCGGCCGATTGCTGGCCAAAGAGCTGCGCCTGCCGTTCAAGGATTCCGACAAGGAAATTGAGCTGCGCACGGGTGCCAATATCCCATGGATCTTCGACAAGGAAGGCGAGCCCGGCTTTCGTGACCGTGAGCAGGCGATGATCGCCGAGCTGTGCGCGTTCGATGGTGTGGTGCTGGCGACCGGCGGCGGCGCGGTGATGCGTGATGCCAATCGCAAGGCCCTGCATGAAGGCGGGCGCGTGGTGTATCTGCACGCCTCCGTCGAGCAGCAGGTCGGCCGCACCTCCCGTGATCGCAACCGGCCGCTGCTGCGTACCGCCGATCCGGCGAAAACCCTGCGCGACCTGCTCGAGATCCGTGACCCGCTGTATCGGGAAATTGCCGATCTGGTGGTGGAAACCGACGAGCGGCCGCCACGCATGGTGGTGCTCGACATTCTCGACCGCCTCGCGCAGTTGCCGCCCCGTTAAAGCATCGTCCGAAATGCGCTATCCTCGGCGTCCTGTCAGCGTCCGCCGAGGGTGTGGCGGATGCCGGGCGAGCGGCGTCATACCGCTACGAGCCGCAGAACACCAATAATTTCAGGGCAGGATGCCTGCTTCCATCTTCACTGTGGGGACACATGCAGACACTCAAGGTCGATCTAGGCGAGCGCAGCTACCCGATTCATATTGGCGAAGGTCTGTTGGATCAGCCGGAACTGCTGGCGCCGCATATCCATGGGCGGCAGGTGGCAATCATCTCCAACGAAACCGTCGCGCCGCTCTATCTCGAACGTCTGACCCGCAGCCTTGCGCAGTTCTCGGTGATCTCGGTGGTGTTGCCTGATGGCGAAGCCTTCAAGAACTGGGAAACCCTGCAACTGATTTTCGATGGTTTGCTGACCGCCCGTCATGACCGCCGCACCACCGTGATCGCCTTGGGCGGCGGGGTGATCGGCGACATGGCCGGTTTCGCGGCCGCCTGTTATCAGCGCGGTGTCGATTTCATCCAGATTCCTACCACGCTGTTGTCGCAGGTCGATTCCTCGGTCGGCGGCAAGACCGGCATCAACCATCCGCTGGGCAAGAACATGGTCGGCGCGTTCTATCAGCCGAACGTGGTGCTGATCGATACCGCATCGCTGAAAACCCTGCCGCAGCGCGAGTTGTCGGCGGGCCTGGCGGAAGTCATCAAGTACGGCCTGATCTGCGACGAGCCGTTCCTGACCTGGCTGGAAGAAAACGTTGACGCTCTGCGCGCGCTGGACCAGACCGCGCTGACCTATGCGATCGAGCGTTCCTGCGCGGCCAAGGCTGCGGTGGTCGGCGCCGATGAAAAGGAAACCGGCGTCCGCGCTACGCTCAACCTCGGCCACACCTTCGGCCACGCCATCGAAACCCACATGGGCTATGGTGTTTGGCTGCATGGCGAGGCGGTGGCGGCGGGCACGGTGATGGCGCTGGAAATGTCTGCGCGCCTGGGCTGGATCAGCGAGCAGGAGCGTGATCGCGGCATTCGTCTGTTCCAGCGTGCCGGCTTGCCGGTCATTCCGCCTGAAGAGATGAGCGAAGCCGATTTTCTCCAACACATGGCAATTGATAAAAAAGTGATCGACGGTCGTCTGCGCCTGGTGCTGCTGCGCCGGATGGGCGAAGCGGTAGTGACCGACGATTATCCGAAAGAGGTTCTACAGGCCACGCTGGGAGCGGATTACCGCGCCCTGGCTCAGCTTAAAGGTTAAAACGATTCCGATGACTAGTTTGCATGCCGACGAGGCGTTTCTCGGCCATTTCCAGTTAAGTCACGACCCGTTCGCGCCACGGGTGCCGGGCTTCAAATTCTTCCCGGCCCAGCGCAAACCGGTGCTGGGTCAACTGCATCACCTGGCGCGCTACAGCCAGTTGCTGCTGGTGGTCACCGGCCCGCAAGGCAGCGGCAAGACCCTGCTGCGGCAAGCGCTCGTTGCCAGTACCAACAAACAATCGGTGCAGAGCGTGGTGGTTTCCGCCCGTGGCGCCGGTGATGCGGCCGGCGTGCTGCGCCAGGTGGCGCAGGCGCTGGATGTCGCTCAGGCCGAAGTCGGTGCGATTCTCGAGCAGGTGGTGCAACTGGGTCTGACCGGGCAGGAAGTCTATCTGCTCGTGGACGATGCCGAGCAGCTCGACGAGTCCGCGCTGGAAGCATTGATGGCGCTCGGCGCCGGCACGCCGGAAGGTCGTCCGCATGTGTTCCTGTTCGGCGAGTCTTCGCTGATCGCTCAGCTCGAGGCGTTGCAGCTCGAGGAAGAACGTTTCCACGTCATCGAATTGCAGCCGTACACCGAAGAAGAGACCCGCGAATATCTCGACCAGCGGCTGGAAGGCGCGGGCCGGGGTGTCGAACTTTTCACCGCAGATCAGATCTCTGATATTCACGAAAGCTCCGAGGGCTGGCCGGGCAACATCAACCAGGTCGCTCGCGATGCACTGATCGAAGTCATGATTGCCAGCCGCTCCGCGGTCAAGCGTCCAAGTATGGGGTTCAACATGCCGAAGAAACACGTATTGGCGATTTCCGCCGTCGTTGTGGTCGCGGTTGCCGCCGCCTGGCTGATGCCGGGTCGCAGCAAGGCACCGACCACCGGTGCTCCGGCCAATGAACAGGCGCAACTGCCACTGGGTCAGGGTGCAGCGAATGGCGCCAACCCGTCCGTCGAATTCGCCGGCAACACCCAGCCGATGCCGCTGCCATTGGTCGGCAACTCGCAGCCGGTCATGCGTGGCCCGCTGGCAGAAGCCGCCGGTGGCATCACCGAAGGCGACGACGGCGTGCCGCTGGAAGGCTCCAGCGATACGCCGCCGACCGTAACCACCTCCGCGCCGCCTGCTGGCGTTCCGGCCGGTCCCGCGCCGACACCGGTTCCGACTCCTGCCGCCAAACCGGCACCAACTCCGGCGCCGACGCAGATCGCCACAGCCAAGCCTGCTCCGGCCACTCCAGCGCCCGCCGCGAAACCGACCCCTGCTCCGGCCAAGCCTGCCGACAAGCCGGTCACCGTGGCCAAGGCTGCCGGTGGCAGCTGGTACGCCGGTCAGCCGACCAGCAACTATGTCGTACAGATTCTCGGCACCAGCTCGGAAACCGCTGCGCAGAACTTCGTCAAGGAGCAGGGCGGCGAGTACCGTTATTTCAAGAAAGTCCTCAACGGCAAGCCGCTTTACGTGATCACCTATGGCAACTTTGCCAATCGTGATGCGGCCGTTTCTGCCATCAAGGCCTTGCCAGCGAAGGTTCAGGCTGGTAAACCTTGGCCTCGCACTGTCGCCAGCGTCCAACAGGAACTGGCAACAACTCGCTGAAGATTCGGCGGCCTTACCCAGGCCGCCTCTCCAAGCACCTCAAAATTTCTACGAGTGCGCGCTTCCTTCCAGGTCGCGTGCCTTGTGGTGTCTGCGTCACAGTAGTCTTTGAGTCGTTGCGGTCAAAATTAAAAAAGTTTTGACTAGCACAGCAGATCGCTTTAAACCTTTCACAAATGCGACATGAATTTGCGACATTTCGTCGTCAAATTTGTGAGCCTCTGTGTCGCTGTGTACAATGACCACCCTTTTGCCCCCGCTAAGCCGGCGTACGTTCGGCGCGGAACGCAAGTGGTTGAATTGAAAAGAAATTTGCCTCGAATAGAGGCAGCCTGGTGAGAAAGTGTCTATGAAAGCAGGTCTGTACCAACCAGATGAATTCAAGGATAACTGCGGTTTCGGCCTGATAGCTCATATGCAGGGCGAGCCCAGTCATACCCTTTTGCAAACGGCCATCGAGGCCCTGACCTGCATGACCCACCGCGGTGGGATTAATGCCGACGGCAAGACCGGTGACGGTTGCGGTCTGCTGATTCAAAAACCCGACGCCTTCCTGCGAGCCATTGCCCAGGAAAGCTTCGGCGTCGAAATGCCCAAGCAATATGCCGTGGGCATGGTGTTCTTCAATCAGGATCCGGGCAAGGCCGAAGCCGCTCGCGAGAACATGAACCGCGAGATCCTCGCCGAAGGCCTGCAACTGATCGGCTGGCGCAAAGTGCCGATCGACACCAGCGTCCTCGGCCGCCTCGCCCTTGAACGCCTGCCGCAGATCGAGCAGGTCTACATCGGCGGCGAAGGCCTGAGCGATCAGGACATGGCCGTGAAGCTGTTCAGCGCCCGTCGCCGTTCGTCGGTGGCCAACGCCGCTGACACCGACCACTACATCTGCAGCTTTTCGCACAAGACCATCATCTATAAAGGCCTGATGATGCCGGCCGACCTGGCCGCGTTCTATCCAGACCTGAGTGACGAGCGCCTGCAAACCGCAATCTGCGTGTTCCACCAGCGCTTCTCTACCAACACCCTGCCGAAATGGCCGCTGGCGCAGCCGTTCCGCTTCCTCGCCCACAACGGCGAGATCAACACCATCACCGGTAACCGCAACTGGGCGCAGGCCCGGCGGACCAAGTTCACCAATGATCTGATGGATCTGGAAGAGCTCGGCCCGCTGGTCAACCGTGTTGGTTCCGACTCATCGAGCATGGACAACATGCTCGAACTGATGGTCACCGGTGGCATCGACCTGTTCCGTGGCGTGCGGATGATCATTCCGCCAGCGTGGCAGAACGTCGAAACCATGGACCCGGATCTGCGTGCGTTCTACGAGTACAACTCGATGCACATGGAGCCGTGGGACGGCCCGGCCGGCGTGGTAATGACCGACGGTCGTTACGCGGTGTGCCTGCTCGACCGTAACGGTCTGCGTCCGGCGCGCTGGGTCACCACCAAGAATGGTTTCATCACCCTCGCCTCGGAAATCGGCGTGTGGAACTACCAGCCCGAAGACGTGCTCGCCAAGGGTCGCGTCGGCCCTGGCCAGATCTTCGCCGTGGACACCGAAACCGGGCAGATCCTCGATACCGATGCGATCGACAACCGTCTGAAATCCCGTCATCCGTACAAGCAATGGCTGCGCAAGAATGCCCTGCGCATTCAGGCGACCATGGAAGACAACGACCACGGTTCGGCTTTCTACGACGTCGATCAGCTCAAGCAGTACATGAAGATGTATCAGGTCACGTTCGAGGAGCGTGATCAGGTGCTGCGTCCGCTCGGCGAGCAAGGTTACGAAGCCGTGGGCTCGATGGGCGACGACACGCCGATGGCCGTGCTGTCCCAGCGTGTACGCACGCCGTACGACTATTTCCGCCAGCAGTTCGCGCAGGTCACCAATCCGCCGATCGACCCGCTGCGTGAAGCGATCGTGATGTCGCTGGAAATCTGCCTCGGTGCCGAGCGCAACATTTTCCAGGAGTCGCCGGAACACGCCTCGCGCGTGATCCTCAGCTCGCCAGTGATCTCTCCGGCCAAGTGGCGCTCGCTGATGAACCTCGACCGTCCGGGTTTCGAACGGGCGATCATCGACCTCAACTACGACGAAAGCCTCGGCCTCGAAGCGGCGATCCGCAACGTTGCCGATCAGGCTGAAGAAGCCGTGCGCGCCGGGCGTACCCAGATCGTTCTGAGCGACCGCCATATCGCCCCGGGCAAGCTGCCGATCCACGCCTCCCTGGCGACCGGTGCCGTGCACCACCGTCTGACCGAAAAAGGCCTGCGTTGCGATTCCAACATCCTCGTTGAAACCGCGACCGCCCGTGACCCGCATCACTTCGCCGTGCTGATCGGTTTCGGCGCCTCGGCGGTGTATCCGTTCCTGGCCTACGAAGTATTGGGCGATCTGATCCGAACCGGTGAAGTCCTGGGCGACCTCTACGAGGTGTTCAAGAACTACCGCAAGGGCATCACCAAAGGTCTGCTGAAGATCCTGTCGAAGATGGGTATCTCGACCATCGCTTCGTATCGCGGTGCGCAGCTGTTCGAGGCCATCGGTCTGTCTGAAGAAGTCTGCGAGCTGAGCTTCCGTGGTGTGCCAAGCCGCATCAAGGGCGCGCGTTTCGTCGACATCGAAGCCGAGCAGAAGGCCCTCGCCGTCGAAGCCTGGAGCCCGCGCAAGCCGATCCAGCAGGGCGGTCTGCTGAAGTTCGTCCACGGTGGCGAATATCACGCGTACAACCCGGACGTGGTCAACACTCTGCAAGCCGCTGTGCAGCAGGGCGACTACGCCAAGTTCAAGGAATACACGTCGCTGGTGGACAACCGTCCGGTGTCGATGATTCGCGACCTGTTCAAGGTCAAGACCCTCGACACGCCGCTGGACATCAGTGAAGTCGAGCCGCTGGAGTCGGTGCTCAAGCGCTTCGACTCCGCTGGCATCTCGCTGGGCGCACTGTCGCCGGAAGCTCACGAAGCCCTGGCCGAAGCCATGAACCGTCTCGGTGCGCGTTCCAACTCCGGCGAAGGTGGTGAAGATCCGGCACGTTACGGCACCATCAAGAGTTCGAAAATCAAGCAGGTTGCCACCGGCCGTTTCGGTGTGACTCCGGAATACCTGGTCAACGCCGAAGTGCTGCAGATCAAGGTCGCCCAGGGCGCCAAGCCGGGCGAGGGCGGGCAACTGCCGGGCGGCAAGGTCAACGGGCTGATCGCCAAGCTGCGTTACGCAGTGCCGGGCGTGACCCTGATTTCGCCACCGCCGCACCACGATATCTACTCGATCGAAGACTTGTCGCAACTGATCTTTGACCTCAAGCAGGTCAACCCGCAGGCGCTGGTTTCGGTGAAGCTGGTAGCAGAAGCGGGCGTCGGCACCATCGCCGCCGGTGTGGCCAAGGCCTATGCGGACTTGATCACCATTTCCGGCTACGACGGTGGCACCGGTGCTTCGCCGCTGACCTCGATCAAGTACGCTGGCGCGCCGTGGGAGCTCGGCCTGGCTGAAACCCACCAGACCCTGCGCGGCAACGACCTGCGCGGCAAAGTCCGGGTCCAGACCGACGGCGGCCTGAAAACCGGCCTCGACGTGATTAAAGCGGCGATCCTCGGCGCCGAAAGCTTCGGCTTCGGTACCGCGCCAATGATCGCACTGGGCTGCAAATACCTGCGCATCTGCCATCTGAACAACTGCGCCACTGGTGTCGCGACGCAGAACGAGAAGCTGCGCAAGGATCACTACATCGGCACCGTCGACATGGTGGTGAATTTCTTCACCTACGTCGCCGAAGAAACCCGTGAGTGGTTGGCCAAGCTTGGCGTGCGCTCCCTCGAAGAGCTGATCGGTCGCACCGATCTGCTGGAAATCCTCGAAGGCCAGACCGCCAAACAACATCACCTGGACCTGACGCCGCTATTGGGCAGCGATCACATCCCGGCGGACAAACCGCAGTTCTGTGGCGTTGAGCGCAACCCGCCGTTCGACCAAGGTCTGCTCGCGGAGAAGATGGTTGAGCTGGCCTCATCGGCAATCAACGACCTCAGCGGCGCCGAGTTCGATCTGGACATCTGCAACTGCGACCGTTCGATCGGCGCGCGGATTTCTGGCGAAATCGCGCGCAAGCACGGCAACCAAGGCATGGCCAAAGCGCCGATCACCTTCCGTTTCAAAGGCACGGCGGGGCAGAGCTTCGGTGTGTGGAACGCCGGCGGTCTGAACATGTACCTGGAAGGCGACGCCAACGACTATGTCGGCAAAGGCATGACCGGCGGCAAGCTGGTCATCGTGCCGCCGAAGGGTAGCGTTTATAAAACTCAGGAAAGCGCCATCATCGGCAACACCTGCCTGTACGGTGCCACTGGCGGCAAGCTGTTCGCCGCCGGTACCGCAGGCGAGCGTTTCGCCGTGCGTAACTCCGGTGCTCACACCGTCGTGGAAGGCACTGGTGATCACTGCTGCGAGTACATGACCGGTGGTTTCGTCTGCGTGCTGGGCAAGACCGGTTACAACTTCGGTTCTGGCATGACCGGTGGTTTCGCCTACGTGCTCGATCAGGACAACACCTTCGTTGACCGGGTCAATCACGAACTGGTGGAGATCCAGCGGATCAGCGGCGAGGCGATGGAAGCCTATCGCAGCCATCTGCAGAACGTGCTGAACGAGTACGTCGCCGAAACCGACAGCGAGTGGGGTCGTGAACTCGCCGAGAACCTCGACGATTACGTGCGTCGTTTCTGGCTGGTCAAACCGAAGGCAGCGAGTCTGAAATCTCTGCTCTCCAGTACGCGGGCAAGCCCACAGTGAAGCAGCTTCAAGCGACAAGCTAGAAGCTTGCGCGGTGAGGCGGATTAATTTGATTTTCTTGCAGCTTGAAGCTTGTAGCTTGAAGCTGTCGTGTACGAGGTTTTGAAGATGGCCGAACGTCTCAGTAACGACTTTCAATTCATCGATGTCGGGCGCAAGGATCCGAAGAAGAAACTGTTGCGTCAACGCAAGAAAGAGTTCGTCGAAATCTACGAACCGTTCAAACCCCAGCAGTCGGCCGACCAGGCCCACCGCTGCCTGGGTTGCGGCAACCCGTATTGCGAATGGAAGTGCCCGGTGCACAACTTCATTCCCAACTGGCTGAAACTGGTGGCCGAGGGCAACATCCTCCAGGCCGCCGAGCTGTCGCACCAGACCAACACCCTGCCGGAAGTCTGCGGCCGGGTGTGCCCGCAGGATCGTCTGTGCGAAGGTGCCTGCACCCTCAACGACGGCTTCGGCGCGGTGACCATCGGTTCGGTTGAGAAGTACATCACCGACACTGCGTTCGCCATGGGCTGGCGCCCGGACATGTCCAAGGTCAAGCCGACCGGCAAACGCGTGGCGATCATCGGCGCAGGCCCGGCGGGTCTTGGTTGTGCCGACGTGCTGGTGCGTGGCGGCGTAACTCCGGTGGTGTTCGACAAGAACCCGGAAATCGGCGGCTTGCTGACCTTCGGCATCCCCGAGTTCAAGCTTGAGAAGACCGTGCTGAGCAATCGTCGCGAAGTCTTCACCGGCATGGGCATCGAGTTCCGCCTCAACACCGAAGTCGGTAAAGACGTGACCATGGAACAACTGCTCGCCGAATACGACGCGGTGTTCATGGGCATGGGCACCTACACCTACATGAAGGGCGGTTTTGCCGGTGAGGACCTGCCGGGCGTTTATGACGCGCTGGATTTCCTGATCGCCAACGTCAATCGCAACCTGGGCTTTGAAAAGTCGCCAGAAGATTTCGTCGACATGAAAGGCAAGAAGGTCGTGGTACTCGGCGGCGGCGACACGGCGATGGACTGCAACCGCACCTCGATCCGTCAGGGCGCCAAGTCGGTGACCTGCGCTTATCGTCGTGACGAAGCGAACATGCCCGGCTCGCGCAAAGAGGTGAAGAACGCCAAGGAAGAAGGCGTGAAATTCCTCTACAACCGCCAGCCGATCGCCATCGTCGGTGAAGACAAGGTCGAAGGCGTGAAAGTGGTCGAGACCCGTCTCGGCGAACCGGACGCCCGTGGCCGTCGCAGCCCCGAGCCGATCCCGGGTTCCGAAGAGATCATCCCGGCCGATGCCGTGGTCATCGCTTTCGGCTTCCGCCCGAGCCCGGCACCGTGGTTCGAACAGTTCGAGATCCAGACCGACAGCCAGGGCCGCGTTGTTGCGCCTGAGCAAGGTCAGTACAAGCACCAGACCAGCAACCCGAAAATCTTCGCCGGTGGCGACATGGTGCGCGGTTCCGACCTGGTGGTGACGGCGATCTTTGAAGGGCGCAATGCGGCTGAAGGCATCCTCGATTATCTGGGCGTCTGACGACGCCAGCGGCAAGCTACAAGCTACAAGCGCAAGCTACAAAGCAATCCTGCTTTTAACTTGCCGCTTGTAGCTTGCTGCTTGCCGCTGTCTTTTGAGACCATGCCCGCACTTTTTTTCCGGATGCCGACATGACTGCCCTGAAGAACGACCGTTTCCTCCGCGCCCTGCTCAAGCAACCCGTTGACGTCACCCCTGTGTGGATGATGCGCCAGGCCGGTCGCTACCTGCCGGAGTACCGCGCCAGCCGCGCCCATGCCGGCGACTTCATGAGCCTGTGCATGAATCCGGAGTTCGCCTGCGAAGTCACCCTGCAACCGCTCGACCGCTACCCGCAACTGGACGCGGCGATCCTGTTTTCCGACATCCTCACCATTCCCGATGCCATGGGCCAGGGCCTGTACTTCGAGACCGGTGAAGGCCCGCGCTTCAAAAAAGTTGTCAGCACCCTGGCCGACATCGAAGCCTTGCCGATCCCGGATCCGCACAAAGACCTCGGCTACGTGATGGATGCGGTCAGCACCATCCGTCGCGAGCTGAACGGACGTGTGCCGCTGATCGGTTTCTCCGGCAGCCCGTGGACCCTCGCGACTTACATGGTCGAAGGCGGCTCGTCGAAAGACTTCCGCAAGACCAAGGCGATGCTCTACGACAATCCGCAAGCCATGCACCTGCTGCTGGATAAACTGGCGCAGTCGGTGACTTCGTACCTCAACGGCCAGATCATGGCCGGTGCACAAGCGGTGCAGATCTTCGATACCTGGGGCGGCAACCTGTCGGCGGCGGCGTATCAGGAATTCTCCCTGGCCTACATGAAGAAAATCGTCAGCGGCCTGATCCGCGAGAACGACGGACGCAAAGTGCCGGTGATCCTCTTCACCAAGAACGGCGGCCTGTGGCTGGAAAGCATCGCCGAAGCCGGCGCCGACGCCCTCGGCCTTGACTGGACCTGCGACATCGGCAACGCCCGTGCCCGCGTCGGCGACAAGGTCGCGCTGCAAGGCAACATGGACCCGACCGTGCTCTACGCCAAACCGGAAGCGATCCGCACTGAAGTCGGGCGCATCCTCGCCAGCTACGGCAAGGGCAGCGGCCACGTGTTCAATCTTGGCCACGGCATTACGCCGGAAGTCGATCCAGAACATGCCGGCGCGTTCCTGCGTGCGGTGCATGAGCTGTCGGCGCAGTATCACGAGTGATCAGCGCCCAATAAAAAACGCCCGGCCAAATGCCGGGCGTTTTCTTTTGCACGGTCTAATGTCGTACCCAAATCAACTGTGGGAGCGAGCCTGCTCGCGAAAGCGGTGTGTCATTCAACACTGATGTTGCCTCACACAGTGCATTCGCGAGCAGGCTCGCTCCCACAGGGATTTATCTCAGGCTTTGACACCCTGCAACGGCGGCAACTTCGCCAACTTCAACGCCACCAGCAGGGCAATCAGCAACAACGCACCAATAAACAGGCCGATCCCGTTCCACCCGCCCAGATGCCAGAACACCCCGCCCGCCGTCCCGGCAATGCTCGATCCGGCGTAATAACTGAACAGATACAGCGACGACGCCTGACCCTTGGCGGTCAACGCGCGCCGGCCGATCCAGCTGCTCGCCACCGAGTGCGCGGCGAAGAAGCCGAAGGTGAACACCAGCATGCCGACGATCACCAGCAACAACGGCGTGAACATCGTCAGCGCGAGCCCGGCGAACATCAGCGCAATGGTCGCCCAGAGCACTTTGCGTCGCCCCAGTTTGTCCGCCAGCGAGCCGATCTTGGCTGAGCTGTAGATACCGGACAGGTAGACCACCGAGAGCAATCCGACAAATACCTGATCGAGGTTGTACGGCGCCGCCAGCAAGCGGTAGCCGATGTAGTTGAACAGCGTGACAAACGCGCCCATCAGCACAAACGCTTCAAGAAACAGTAGCGGCAGGCCGGCGTCGCGAAAGTGCATGGTGAAGCCGTCGAGCAGGCTGCGCGGGTGCAGCGAGCGAGCGCGGAAGTTGCGCGACTCCGGGAGTATCTTCCAGAACACCGCCGCTGCGATCAGCGCCAGACCGCCGATCACCAGCATCGCCGTGTGCCAGCTGACGAAGTCGATCAGCACGCCGGTGATCAAGCGTCCGCTCATCCCGCCGATCGCGTTGCCGCCGATGTACAAACCCATTGCCAGGCCGATGTGCTGTGGATGGATTTCTTCGCTCAGATAGGTCATCGCCACCGCTGCCAGGCCGCTCAATGACAGGCCGATCAGCGCGCGCATGATCAATACGCCGTGCCAGCTCGGCATCATCGAACTGGCGATGGTGCACAACGCGGCAGCGAACAGCGCCGCGACCATCACTGGTTTACGGCCGATGCGGTCGGAAATCGGCCCGGTGATCAGCAGACCGAAGGCCAACATGCCGGTCGCCACCGAAAGGATCAGACTGCTCTGCGCCGCGTTGATCCCGTATTCGTGGGACAGCAGCGGCATCATCGGTTGCACGCAATAGAGCAGCGCGAACGTCGCAAAGCCGCCACAGAACAGCGCCAGCACCGTGCGCATGAACGCCGGCGTGCCTTTTTCGATGTAGATCTCCTGCAGCTCGACGAGGGCATCGTCGTCGGCAGGGGGCGGGATTTCGTGGGCAAGGGGCGCGACAGCAGTTTTCACTTCAGACCTCGGAAAGCACAGCCGGGCAGGCAATGAAAAAATCATATAGCTGGCTAATGTTTCTATCCAATATATTGTTCGACCTGTTTGATAGCTTCAGCGACCTAATGGTAATCCTATGGAACTGCGTCATCTGCGTTACTTCATCGCCGTCGCCGAAGAACTGCATTTCGGCCGGGCCGCACAGGTGCTGGGCATCTCCCAGCCGCCACTGAGCCAACAAATCCAGGCGCTGGAACAGCAGCTCGGCGCACGTCTGTTCGAGCGCACCAATCGTCGGGTCGAGTTGAGCGAGGCCGGTCGCCTGTTTCTGCAGGAAGCGCGGCTTGTGCTGGCACAAGTCGACAAGGCGGCGGATGTTGCTCGGCGTGCGCAACTTGGCGAGCTGGGTGAGTTGAAGATTGGCTTCACCTCGTCGGCACCGTTCAACTCGACCATTCCGCAGGCGATTTTTTCCTTTCGTCAGCGCTTTCCGGCGGTGCATCTGAACCTGCGGGAAATGAGCAGCACCATGGTCGCCGATGCCTTGGTGGACGAGTCGATCGAGGTGGGCATCATGCGCCCGCTCGGATTGCCGGATTCACTGAGTGTTGTGGAGTTGATGCGCGAGCCATTGGTGGCGGTGCTCAGTTCCAAGCATCCGTTGGCCCAAGGCAGCGACGAAGGCCTGTTTCTCTCGGCGCTGGCGCTGGAACCGTTCGTGTTTTTCCCGCGCAGCTATGGCAGCGGGCTCTATGCGCAACTGCTCAGTCTGGCCCGTGACGCCGGCTTCAGCCCGCACTTCGCTCAAGAGGCTGGTGAGGCGATGACCATCATCGGCCTGGTCGCAGCGGGCCTCGGTGTATCGGTGCTGCCAGCGTCCTACCAACGCATGCGCATCGACGGCGTGGTCTACCGTCCGCTGCTCGATCCCGAAGCGATTTCGGCGGTTTGGCTGGTGCAGCGCAAAGATCAGAAATCACCGATGGCCAAAGCGTTTGTCGAACTGCTGACGCGCAAGGTTGAGCCCCTGACGGTGTGAAGGCGGCTGGCGCTTTCGCGAGCAGGCTCGCTCCCACAGGGAAACGCATTCCAAGGTGGGAGCGAGCCTGCTCGCGAAGGCATCGGCCCAAACATCACAGATTTCAGGGCAACCGCACCAAATCCCCCTTCAACGCCACCCGCGTGACAAATATCCCCGCCCGGCACTCGTACGTATTCAAATCCTTGCGCACATGCTGGTCGTAGTAACTGACGATATTCACAACCGCATTCGCCCCGACGCGCTTGGCATCAGCCTGCAATTTGATCAGATTCGACTGCAGCACCCATTCACACGAAGCCTGATCGCTCTTGTTGAAGCCGTTGGTTTTCAAATCGCTGACCACCCCTCGGCGCAGCAACTGCTGAGTGCCCTGCGGCCCGTTGCCGATCAGGTAGAACTTCACACTGCCATCCAGCCGACCGGCGCGAATCGCGTCCGACAGCACGGTTTCGAAAGGCATGTACATGAGGTTGGTGGCATGGCTGGCACTGGGCAGTAGCGCGAAAAGCGCAGCGGCCATCAGGGCTTTCACTTGCATGGTCATCTCCTTTGACGGTGAAAGAGAACTGCGAGGGCAGGTACTGAGCCGGGACCTGCTTAAGCGAGTGTAGATGGTGCAAGGGTGCAAGGGAGCAAGGGGATTGCAGAGAGCTACATTTCCCGTTATGGATCTGCCATAGGGGAACGCTCGATTTTTGCGCAAAATCGCCTCTTTTTCAGTGAGTGCCACGGATGCCTCTTCGATACCAGCCCAAGGAGGGCAGCGTGCTGATTTGCGATTTCAGAGGCTATGAAGTGCCTGAGATGGTGAAAGTCAGGCCCGTTGTCGTTCTGCGTAAACACCCCAGCAATAGTCTGTCGGTGGGGCTGTGATGGCGCTGGATATCGCGCCGAGAGGCGAAACGCCAGCCGTTGTCTGCCGATGCATTTCAAGCAATACTGCCTGCGTTCCCGAAAGGGGCTTGTGAGACTCTGAGGATCCTGGGCAACCAGCCATCGCAGAGCCAGGCAGGTAATCGGCGATGACAAGCCAACCTGTCTGTGAAAGGGCGCCAAACGGCGCCCTTTGTCATTTCTGGCGTTTACTGAACCTTCGCCAGATCACCCTTCAGCGCAACGCCCGCCATGATCGCGCCGGCGTGGCATTCGTAGGTTTGCGCGTCCTTGCGCTCGTTGCGCTTGTAGAAGCTGACGATGTTGGTCACGGCGTTGGCGCCGGCGTTCTTCGCGGCCTGGTGCAGGCTGATGATTGCCGATTGGGCGACCCATTCGCAGGCGACTTCGTCGGACTTGTTGAAGGCGTTGGTTTTCTTGTTGGTCACGGCGTCGGGGCTGACCACGGTGATTTTGCCCGCCGGGGTGTTGCCGGCCAGATAGAATTTCACACTGCCATCGATCTTGCCGGAGCGGGTGGCTTCGGCGACGGCTTTGTCGAATGGCAGGTAGACCGCCGTGTCGCGTGCCTGGCTGATCGCTGGCAGGGCGCAGAGCAGCAGGGTGACGGCGGCGAGTTTGTTGAAGTGCATGTAGGTCTCCTTGACCTGGATTGATTCGGTTATGCCCAGCGGCGGAAGATCAACGAGGTGTTGACGCCGCCGAAAGCGAAATTGTTGTTCATCACGTAGTCGTGATGCATCTGACGGAATTCGCCGCGCAGGTAATCGAGCTTGCCGCAGTGCGGGTCGACCTCGTCGAGGTTGAAGGTGTGTACATAGCGGTCGCTGTTGAGCATCTCGATGCTGAACCATGACTCCAGCGCACCGCAGGCACCGAGGGTATGGCCGAGAAAGCTCTTTTGCGAGCTGATCGGCATGTGTTCGCCGAACAGGCTGCTGGTCGCCAGCGTTTCGGCGATGTCGCCCTGTTCAGTCGCGGTGCCGTGGCCGTTCACATAACCGATGGCGTCCGGGGTGAGGCCGGCATCTTCCAGGGCCAGCTCCATGGCGCGGCGCATCGTGAGCTGTTCCGGGCGTGTGGTGTGCTGGCCGTCGGCGTTGCTGCCGAAACCGACGATTTCCGCGTGAATGTGCGCGCCACGGGCGAGGGCGTGTTCCAGCTCCTCAAGCACCAGCATGCCGCCACCTTCACCAATCACCAGACCGTCGCGGCCCTTATCGTACGGGCGAGGGCTGGTCTGGGGTGCATCGTTTTTCAGGCTGGTGGCGTAGAGCGCGTCGAACACCATGGCTTCGGTCGGGCACAGTTCTTCCGCGCCGCCGGCGAGCATCAATGGCAGGCGGCCGAACTTGATTGCCTCGTAGGCGTAGCCGATGCCCTGGCTGCCGCTGGTGCAGGCGCTGGACGTCGGGATCAGGCGGCCGGTGAGGCCGAAGAAAATGCTGATATTGGCGGCGGTGGTGTGCGGCATCATCCGCACATAGGAGTTGGCGTTCAGGCCCTCGGCCACCGAGTTGAGCAGCATGTTGCCGA
Organism: Pseudomonas sp. 67(2021); assembly: GCF_017491835.1. Classification (NCBI taxonomy): domain Bacteria; kingdom Pseudomonadati; phylum Pseudomonadota; class Gammaproteobacteria; order Pseudomonadales; family Pseudomonadaceae; genus Pseudomonas; species Pseudomonas sp. 67(2021). Next base: position 186,844 of record NZ_JAFGYL010000004.1, on the reverse strand, counting down.
ACGCTTTGATCTCGTCAGTGCTGCCCGTGGACGAACCACAAGCAACGCCCATGCGCCCGTCCTTGATCGATTCGTCACCGAGCAGGCCAGCGTCAGCCAAGGCTTTTTCCGCCGCGCCGACCGCCAGTCGCGAAACCCGGCCCATGCTGCGCAACTGCTTGCGGGTCCAGTGCGACGGCACGAGAAAGTCATCGATAGGCCCGGCCAGACGCGTGTTCAGCTCAGTGAAGCGATCCCACTCGTCCATGCGACGAATGCCGCTGCGATTGGCCGCGAAATTGCCGGCAATGGTCGGCCAGTCGCTGCCCAGCGAGGTGATGCCGGCCATGCCGGTGACGACGACGCGCTTCATCAGCACAGGCCTCCGTTGACCGCCAGCACCTGGCGGGTGATGTACGAGGCTTCCGCCGACATCAGGAAATTCACCGCAGCGGCCACTTCCTCAGTGGTGCCCATGCGTTGCGCGGGGATCATTTTCATCAGTTCCTCCACCGGCACGTTTTCGTCGAGCATGGCCGTGTCGATCAGGCCAGGGGCGACGCAGTTAACCGTAATTTTGCGCTTGCCCAGCTCGATCGCCAACGCCTTTGCGGCACCGATTACGCCGGCCTTCGAGGCGCTGTAATTGACCTGGCCACGGTTGCCGATCAGGCCCGATACCGAGGTGATGCAGACGATGCGCCCGGCGGCGCGACGACGGATCATCGGCATCATCACCGGGTGCAGAACGTTGTAGAAACCGTCGAGGTTGGTGCGCAGGACCACGTCCCAATCGTCATCGCTCAGCGCCGGAAACGCGCCGTCGCGGGTCAGCCCGGCGTTGAGCACCACGCCGTAATAGGCACCGTGATTTTCGACATCGGCTTCGAGAATGCTTTTACAGGTTTCACGGTCGGCGACGTCGAATTGCAGGATGCGCGCGCGGCGGCCCAGTGCTTCGATTTCGGCCTGCACCGCTTGGGCTTCGGTCATGCCGCTGCGGCAATGCAGGACGATGTCGTGCCCGGCTTGCGCCAGACGCAAGGCAATGGCGCGGCCGATGCCCCGGCTGGAGCCGGTGACCAGTACGGATTCAGTCATCGTGCGACTCCTTTGTCTGTTGCAGATATTGGTTGGCTTGCGGCGGACGGAACACGTTCAGGCGGGCGCTGGCATGAATGCCGTCACCGTGGATGTGACATTCGAATACGCCCATGCCGTTGTCGTCTTCCAGTGAGCGCAGGCCGTGGATGGTCAGCTCGCTGCCGGGCGCAAAGGCTTCGACGTTGCACTCGAATTTGCGCGTGCCGAGGAGAAAGCCGAGCTCCGGCGGATTGCCTTTTTGCCGGGCGTGGCAACCGGCGAAAGCGGCGACGCTCTGCGCCATCAGCTCGACGCCGACCCACGCCGGCAGGCTGCCGTCAGGCAGGTTGAACAGGCCATCGGGCTTGACCGTCAGGCGGGTAAAAATCTGCTCATCGTCAAAGCGCTCGATGGCGTCGATCAGGATCATGTCGCCGGCATGCGGCAGCAGTTCGGCGAGCGGCCAGTGGCTCATGGTGCGTCTCCGATAATCAGGCTGACGTTGTTGCCGCCGAAGGCAAACGAGTTGCTCATCAGGTAGCGCGGTGCAATGGACGTCAGGCGCTCGCTCGCGGTCACCCACTTGAGCGGCGGCAGCGCGGGATCGGCCTGGCCGTCCCAGATGTGCGGCGGCAACGCCTGTTCAGGGTTTTCGGCACTCAGGCTCAGCCAGCAGAACGCCGCTTCCAGCGCGCCGGCGGCGCCGAGGGTGTGACCGGTCAGCGGCTTGGTCGACGAGCAGGCGACGCCTTGGGGAAACAGCGCCGCGACCGCCAGGCTTTCCATCGCGTCGTTGTGCTGGGTCGCGGTGCCGTGCAGGTTCAGGTAGTTGATTTGCGTGGCTTGCAGATGCGTGCGGCCAAGGGCTTTGTGCATCGCTTGCAGGGCGCCGCGACCGCTCGGCTCCGGCGCGGAAATATGGTGCGCATCCGAGCTCGCGCCCGTCCCCAGCAGGGCGATTCCCGGGCCTTCGCCGCGCTGTTTGCTCATCACGAACAGCACCGCTGCTTCGCCGATATTGATGCCGTTGCGGTTGGCGGAAAACGGATTGCAGCGTTCGTCTGAAACGGCTTCCAGCGAAGAGAAACCGTTCAGCGTGAGCTTGCACAGACTGTCGACGCCGCCGCACAGTACCGCGTCGCACAGGCCCAGATCGAGCAGGCGCTGGGCGCTCATCAGCGCGCGGGCGCTGGAGGTACAGGCAGTGGAAATCACGTAGGCCGGGCCGCTCAGTTGCAGCCATTCGGCGAGAAAATTCGCCGGGGCGCCGAGTTCCTGCTGGCGATAGTCGTACTCGCGAGGAAATTGCTGTTCGCGGATGTAATGCGCCAGACCCCGGCTGGCCTCGTCGATACCCGAGGTGCTGGTACCTAGCACCACGCCTATGCGCTCGCGGCCGAAGGTCTGGATCGCACGATCGATGTCGTCTCGAATCTGCAGCGCGGCTTCCAGCAGCAGCTGATTGTTGCGACTGCTGTGCTCGATCAGTTCGGCCGGGATCGGCGCCAATTCACCGTGCACGCCGGCGACAGGCAGCTCACGTTCGGCGACCCAACCGGACTCGCGGCGCATCCCCGAACAGTCGCCGGCAAACAGATTGCGCGCGACTTCAGACTTGTCGCGGCCCAAAGCGCAGATCACGCCGAGGGCATTCAGGTAAGCGGTCATGGCGTCGATTCACCTAACTGGGAAACGCGATAGTGCGGGCCTTGGGGCAGATTCAATTGGAAGCTCAACGGTTGTGAATAGCGGATGTTCCAGCGCGCCGGCAGTGAACGCTGATCGGCCTGTTGGCGGGCGTCGGGATAATTGCCCAGCAGTTCGGCGGAAGGCGTCAAAGCGAACAGCAATGCGGCGAACAGCTCCCGAGCTTCCGGGTTCGGCGGCAACAGACCGTCGGCCTGCCAGTGCCCGTCGATCAGTTGCTGGCGGGCCTGGGGAATGCCCAGCGGATCCATCATCGACCAGCGCGTGCCGGCGCCTTCGCGCTGGATCACCAGCAGCCAGTCCTGACGCTGCCCGGCCTGCTCGCGCTCGATGTGCAGTTGCAGCGGCAGGGGCAACGTCGGGTCGGCCGCTGGTAGCGGTGGCTGGCTGGCGCAGGCACTTAACAGCAAGGCTGACAAAACGATCGCCAGCCACCCAGCAATCCCTGTGGGAGCGAGCCTGCTCGCGAATGCAATCTGACATTCGCCACCTTTGCTGACTGATACACCGCTTTCGCGAGCAGGCTCGCTCCCACAGGGTTTCAGGTGTTCAGATCGATAGCCGTACATCAGACAGATTCCTGCAATGGCTTGCGCGCGACGACATTTACCAGCGTCTCTTCACGCTCACCGAATGGCTTGGGTTTGCTCAACCCCAACCGCTCCAGCAAACCAAAATCCTTCGACCGGCTCCACCACAGATACGGGTAGGACACATTGCGCTCGGCAAACTCGAAACCCTGCTCGCGGATCATCTGCAGATACCCGGCGGCGCTCTTCTGTACGTGCATCGGATGGCGGAACAGCCAGCGAATCACCCAGGTATCAATGTAAGCCTCGGTGGACTCGGCGAACAGCAGATAGCCGCCCGGCTTGAGCACGCGATAGAACTCGGCCAAGGCCTTTTCCTGCTCGACCAAGTGGTGGAAGGTCTGGTGACAGAACAGCATGTCGACGCTGGCATCGGCGACGTTGAGCGTGGCGCAATCGCTGCCGATCAACTCGACTGGCATGCCCAGGCGCGTGGCCTCTTCGGCGCTGAGTTGCAGGCTGTGCGGGTCGGCGTCGACGCCGATCAGGCGCTGCGGGGCGAAGGTCTGGCGCAGGTGGCCGAACGACTTGCCCTGACCGCAACCGGCGTCCAGCAGCACCGGACGTTCCGGCAGCGGCTCACTGAATAATCCACGCAGATCATTGATCGCCACGCGCAGCACGTGGTGCTGCCAGGTGTGGCTGCGCAGGAACCAGAGACCGAAGCGGGTTTCCTCGACGTAGCTGTCGCTCAGGTAATTCATGAGGCGTCCTGCGCGCAGAGTTGGGAAATCATCTTCAGCCGGCGCCGCGCTTCGCTGACAAACGGGTTGCGCTCGTCCCAGGCGTAACCGGCGAGGATCGAACAGATCATCCGGCGAATTTCCGCCTGGCTGTCCTCGTAGAAAATCACGTCCTGGAAGGTGCCGGCGTACCAGCCTTCGACGTAGCAGCGGAACGTGTCGACGCCGCGTTTCAACGGCTCGGCAAATTCGCTTTGCCAGTCCACCGTTTCACCCTGCAACTGACGGTGCAGCACGCCGGCAGCCATGCTCGCCGAACGCATGGCGATGGTCACGCCGGAGGAGAACACCGGATCGAGGAATTCTGCGGCGTTGCCCAGCAGCGCGAAGCCCGGGCCATGCAGGGTTTTCACATTGGCCGCGTAGCCGCCGAGGGTGCGCGCCGGAGTGTCCCAGACCGCGTTGTTCAGAACCCCGGCGAGGCTTGGCGTCTCGGCGATGAAGCTGCGCAGGCAGACATCGAGGTCGCTATCGCGCCCCCGGAAATGTTCCTCAGCCGCGACCACGCCCACCGAGCAGCGGCCGTTGCTGAACGGGATGGTCCAGAACCACACATCGCGATGCTCGGGATGGGTGGTGACGAGGATCTTTTCACGGTCGAACGCCGGGTTGTCGATGTGATCTTCGACATGGGTGAACACCGCCTGGCGCACCGGGAAATTCGAAGGCGCTTCGAGGTCAAGCAAGCGCGACAGCACGCGGCCGTAGCCGCTGGCGTCCAGGACGAAATCGGCTTCGACGCGGTACTCGCTGCCATCTTCGCGGCGCACGTCAAGGAGTGGTTTCGTCTGATCGAAATCGACGCTGACGATTGCATCGCCATAACGGATTTCCGCACCTTGCAATGCTGCTTGATCGGCCAGCAACTTGTCGAAATCGGCGCGCTGCACCTGGAACGTGGTCGGCTTGCCGGCGGTGAAGGTGTCGCCAAAATCGAAAGCGCTGTAGCGCTCGCCCCAGGCAAACGCCGCGCCGGTCTTGCGCTGGAAACCGGCGGCGTTGACGGCGTCGAGCATGCCGGCTTCTTCGACGAAATCCAGGCAGTGGCTGAGCAGGCTTTCGCCAATGGAGAAGCGCGGGAAGTGCTGGCGCTCGAGCACCAGCACATCGTGGCCCTTGCGCTTGAGCAGGGCAGCGGCGATAGCGCCGGACGGGCCGGCACCGATGATCACGACCTGACGGGATTCCATTTCAACGATTGGCACGTGAGCTCCGGGGCAAGGGACTGTTCAGATTCAGGGGCGCGCGATGCAGGCCGATCAGGGCCGGCAGCAGCGTCGCGATCAGGCCCATCAGCATCAGCGCGAAATACAGCGCCGGGGTGATGAGCTGTTGTTGCAATAGCAGATTGAGAAAGACGATTTCGCTCAGGCCGCGAATGTTCAGCAGTACGCTTTCGCGCCAGCGGCTGGCACCCGCGAACGAGGCGCCAGCCCAACCGAGGCCGAGCCAGTTGCCCAGCAGTTTACTGGCAATCGGCAACAGCAGCAGCGCCGCCCACTGCCCGGCGTCTAGGCTGGCGAGGGCGCTGTGCACGTCGATCTGGACGATGCCGAAGGTGAGGATCAGCGGGATCGCGATCCACGTCTGCAAGCGGCTCATCCAGCGTGCAGGCAACGGCAGCACCAACGGCACTTTCAGCAGCGCCATGCACAGCAGATAGCCGATGCCGAAAATCAGCGCGTTGAGTTTGTAATGCTCGGCCATGACCAGCAGGGCGAAGAAGCCGAGGCTGTAGGTCAGCGGGCGACGCACGCGCAGCAGGTGCAAAAGCAGTGGCACGCCGGCCATGGCCACGGGCAGCAACAGGCTGCTCAAGTGCAGGCTGCCCTGGGCGAGGCCGAACAGCGTCCAGCAGGTCAGATCGATAAGGATCGCGGTTTGCACCAGACGCCGTGTGGCAGCGGGCGGGTAATCGATGTGACGCAGATACAGGTACAGCACCGGGATCGCCGTTATGGCGAAGACCAGTCCGATGGCCAGTGCATTGAGCCACGGCTGCGCTGGCAGCAACCAGTACGCAACCGCCAGCCCGCAAGCGAACGGCACAGCGAAACTCGGCACAGCGATTTTTACGCTCTGGCGATCCAGACGCAGATCGATGACATCGCTGAGGATGTGCCCGAGCAGCAAGGCGAAGCTCAGGCTGTAGAGGTTTTTCAACCAGTCCGGGGCGATCAGTTGTGCGCCGCTGAGCTGCCAGCCCGGTTCGATCCAGAAGTACATCAGCAGCGGCAAACCGAAGCTCGCCAGCAGCAACTGACTGACGATCGGAATCAGGCCGAAGTGACGGCCGACCCGGGTCGCCAGGGCAAACAGCGCCAAGGCCAGCAACCAGAAGCCGAAGACCATCATGCGCTTGTCTCCGCAGCCGGTTCATGGCCCCCGGCCCACGGCGCGAGCATGAAGCTGAACGCCAGGCCGAGGCTTACCGACAGGCCGAAATTGCTCACCGCCGGCGTACTGGAGACCGCCAGCAGGCCGAACGATAGCCATGTGGTGACGGCGGCGAGCAAGGTGCCGAGCAGACTTACCGCCGCGCCGCCCACCTGTTCGCGCATGAGGATTGCGTAATCGACGCTGATCGCCGTCACCAGCAACAGGCCGAACAAGCTGAACAGGGTCAGTGGCTGACCGAGCCAGCCAAGGCTGGCCAGACTGCACAGCGCCGCCAGCAGTGGCAGGGCGACGATGCGCAGTGCGCCAGTCAGGCCGAACGGGAGCATCAGCACCAGCACGATCAACACGCAGGAGGCCAGTTTCAGTTCGGCAGCGCTGATCTGCGTGGCGGCAAAGACCTTGTTCAGGTCACCGAGGCGATCGACCAGCACCACCCCCGGCAAATCGAGTGCTTGCACGCGCAACAACGACGGATTGTTCAAGCCCTGCAAACTGGTCATCGCTGCGACGCCGTCTTCAGTCGGTCCAAGCCACAGTGTGCGATACGGCTCGCCGAGCGGGCCGGCCAGCGCGGCGTCGATGTCTTCGGCGGGCAGGGTCTGCAATTGCTGCAATTCGTTTTGCAACGCCGTCACTGGCACGCCGAGATCGAGCAGCGGTTGCCAGAATGACGGCAGCTTGTTCAGTGATTCGCGCACTCGCTGTTGCTGGCTCGGCGCGCTGACCAGTTGATCGAGGGCCAGATAGCCTTGCAGTTTGTCGAGGTTGACCAGTTGCTGCAGCCGTTCGCTCAGCGCTGCCTGGCGCTCAAGCAATTGCTCCTGATTGGCCGCGCGGATCAGGAAGAACTGGCTGGTCGGTTGATACCCGGTGATGCGCGCGATGGTCTGCGCTTCGTCGGTCAGATGCTGCGGCGCGCCGACCCATTGGCGGATGTCGTTTTTGCTCTGCAACTGCATCAGGCCGCCGACGCAGAAGGCGATCAGCAGGGCCAGCAGCGCGGGCGTGCGCATGCAACCGAGCAGCGCCTCACGCAGATGAATCAGGCGTTCGGCCAGGCGCAGCGGCCATTGCGCTGGGCGCAGTTGGACATTATTCAGCAGCGCCGGCAGCAGGCAGACCGCCGACAGATAGGCACCGAGCAAGCCGGCAGCGGAGAAAACGGCGATCTGCGTCAATGCCGGGAACGGCGTCCACGCCAGCGCCAGATAGCCGATAACGCTGGTGATCAGGCTCAGGGTCAGCCCCGGCAAGGTCAGGCGCAGGGCCGGCCAGCTGCGCCAGGGCTTGAGGCTCCAGCTCTTGGATAGATAGTGCAGTGGGTAATCGACGGCAACGCCGATCAGACTCGAGCCGAGCACCAGCGTCATCACATGCATGTGACCGAACAGCGCCACGCAGGCCACCGCGCCGAACAGCATGCCGACCAGCACCGGCACAAACGCCAGCAGCACGCCCCAGCGGCGAAACGCCAACAACAGCAACAGCAGAATGCCGACCGTCGCGCCACCGCCGACCCAAGTCATCTCGCGAGTAGCCTGTTGCTGGCCGTTGGCGGCGTAGAGCAGGCCACTGGCGGCGAGCAACTGCACGCCGCTTTGCGCCGCTTGCTCGCGGCTGTGCTGGAGCCGCTCTGCCACCTGCAACGGCAGGTTCATGTCGAAGGCGTTGCCGGTGGTGCGCGCACGCAGCATCACCCAGCTCTTGCCGTCGGCCTCGGTGACCAGTGCGCCGCTGCCAATGTCCAGTTGCACCGCGCCGTGTTTCGGCTGGCTGTTCTGGATGCGTCCGGTCAGGCCGAGCCAATCGTCCTGGCTCGGCACCAGGGTAAAGCCGTTGAACGGGTCGAACAGCGCCTGCACCCGCTGCTGGATGAACGCGTCGGGGTGCTCGCTGAGTAGCTGCCGATCATCCGCCGAGAGCATCGCCAAACGCCCTTGCAGCAATTGCTTGCGCAGCGCCGGCAAGTCGGCTTGCAGATTCCATTGCACGGTTTCGAACAGACCGCTGGCCTGCCATTGTTCGCCCAGTTGCTGAGCCATGTTCAGTGCTTGCTGGCGATCGGCGTGACCGACCAGCACCAGCATTTCGCGATTGAGCGGTTCTTGCATGCGCTGTTCGGCGCGCACTTCCAGCGCATCGGGACTGGTCCCGGGTACCAGCTCCATGAGATTGGCCGACAGCGGCGCACCGTCGCGCCACTGCCAGGCAGCCAGCGCGACGACGGCCAGCAGCAGGCTCAGAAACAGCCAGGGCAGCTTGCGTTCACTCGGCAAAGTCATGTTGCTCCGCTTCGCTCAAGGGTTGCTCGGCCGTGCTGTCCTGCATGCGCAGCAGGGTGCTGTCGCCCTGGGTTTCCAGCAGCTCGATGGTTTGCACAAGGGCGCCGCCATCGATATTGATCTGCTTGAACACTTGCTTGAGCAGCATCGAACGCGGCGTCAGAGTCAGTTGCCACTGCTGCGCCGTGCCGCTCAGGGCCAGTTCGAAATCCCGCTGCAAACCGCTGCTGTCACCTTGCAGTACGGCGAGGAACAAACGGTTCTGCTCGGCGCCGGCGCTCTTGTTCGGCAGCGGTTGCCAGCCGTTGGTGTCACGGCGGGCGATGCCATTGGCGGTGATGCGGTAATCCTGTTGCAGCGGGGTTTTCAACAACCACAGCAGGCCGTGATTTTTCGCGAGGACGAAGCTGCCCTTGCTGATCAGCGGCTGCGGCAGGGCGCGCAGGTGTTTTTCCTGAATGAACTGGCCGTGGATAACATCCGGTTTCGCCAGTTGTTCACTCAGTTGTTGCAGGTCGAAGGCATTGGCCCATGACGACACGGCCAGCAGCGTCAACGCGCCGAGGCTTCTGAAAAACACATTCATCGCAGCATCCTTTCTACGGCATCGGTGAAGACTTTGGGTGAAGCCAGTTGCATCTCGCGGCTGCTCACTTCGACAGCGACTTGCACGGAGCTGGCGCGGGTCAGGCGTTCGCCGGTCTGCAGGTCGCTGATCAGATAGTTGATCTTCAGACGGTTTTCCCACTCGATCAGGCTGGCGCGCACGTTCAGCCGCTGGCCGAACACCGCGCTGCGCACGTAGCGCAGTTGCAGGTCGATGATCGGCCAGGCGTAACCCGACTCGACCATGTGCGTGTAGTTATGGCCGATCTTGTCCAGCAGCGCACAGCGCGCCACTTCGAGGTATTTGACGTAATGGCCGTGCCAGACCACGTGCATGGTGTCGACGTCGAAAAACGGCACCAGAATCTCGGTATCGGCATGAAGCACTCCGGCACTACGCATGCAGCCTCCAGTGTTGCGCGGCGATGCGTTGCAGGCACAGGCGCAGTTCGCCTTCCAGCGCACGGTCTTCGATGACCGGCGGGAAGTCTTTGCCGAGTTCTTCGTGCATCGCCGCCAGTGCCGGCGGCAGCGGACGCGCATCGGCGGCTTGAGCGCGCAGCCACACGCCCTGATTGGCGGCGAGCAGCGTGGCGGCGGCGACCTGTTCGGTCAGCTCCAGCACGCGAATCGCATCACGGGCGGCGATGGTGCCCATGCTCACCTTGTCCTGGTTGTGGCATTCGGTGGAGCGCGAGAACACGCTGGCCGGCATGGTGTTTTTCAGCGCTTCGGCGGTCCAGGCGCTGGTGCCGATCTGCACAGCCTTGAAGCCGTGATTGATCATCGCCCGATCGGCGGGTGCGCCGGAGAGGTTGCTCGGCAAGCCGTGGTTGTAACGCTCGTCGACCAGCAACGCCAGTTGCCGATCGAGCAGATCGGCGACGTTGGCCACGAGGTTTTTCAGGCTGTCCATGGCGAACGCAATGTGCCCGCCGTAGAAGTGCCCGCCATGCAGAACACGCTCGGCTTCGGCGTCGATGATCGGGTTGTCGTTGGCGCTGTTCAGCTCGGTTTCGATGAAGCCGCGCAGCCAGTTCAGGCTGTCGGCCAACACGCCGAGCACATGCGGCGCGCAACGCAGCGAGTAGCGATCCTGCAGACGATGCAGTGGCGCGGTCGGCGCGTCGATTGCCAGATCCTTGCGCAACCACGCTGCTACCTGCATCTGCCCCGGGTGCGGTTTGGCGGCGAACAGACGTTCGTCGAAGTGCTCCGGATTGCCTTGCAGCGCGACGACGTTGAGCGCGGTAATGCGCGTGGCCAGTTGCAACAGGTAATCGGCGCGAGCGAAGGCGAGGCAGGCGAGGCCGGTCATCACCGCCGTGCCGTTCATCAGCGCCAGCGCCTCTTTCGGACGCAGCACCAGCGGCGTCCAGCCGAGCTCGCGATGCACGTCGGCAGCCTGACGACGTTCGCCACGGAACAGCACTTCGCGCTCGCCGGACAGGGTTGCGGCGACATAGGACAACGGCGTCAGATCGCCGCTGGCACCCACCGAACCCTCTTCGGGAATCAGTGGCAGGATGTCGTATTCGAGAAACGCATGCAGACGCTCGAGCAGTTCGACGCGCACCCCGGAAACGCCGTGACACAACGACTGCAAACGCGCCGCCAGCACCGCGCGGGTGGCCTGCGCGTCGAGCAGTTTGCCCAGGCCGCAGCCGTGAAAAGTGTAGAGATGACGCGGCAGCGCCTCGACGTGATGCAGCGGCACCGCGACCACGCAGGAATCGCCGTAACCGGTGGTGACGCCGTAGATCACACCTTCTTTGTCCAGCAGCGAATCGAGAAACCGCGCGCCCTTGGCGATGCGCTCGCGATAGTCGGCGTCAGCCTGCAACTGCACGGGCGCCTGACGGTTGGCCAGGGCCAGCACGTCTTCGATGCGCAAAGGGCGTTCGCCGAAGGTTACCGGCTCATGGGTTGGCGTCGTCATCGGTCTTCCAGAAAGGGTAAAAGTTGAACCATTGCTGCGGGGCTTCGAGGCAATAGTGACTCAGGCGCTGCGCGTAGCGAGTGGCCCACTGATGAATGACCTGCTCGCGCTCGCGGCGTGTCCACACCACCGCGTCGGCGAACGGTTCGAGGGTCAGGCGATAGTGGCCGTCGGGTTGCTTGAGGCACATCAGCAGGTTGACCGGGCACTTGAGCAGGCCGGCCAGCAACCACGGGCCTTGCGGAAATGGCGCCGGATGGCCGAGAAAGTCCACTGTCACGCTGCGCCCGCCGTGCAGCGGCACGCGGTCACCGGCAATCGCCAACCACTCGCCGCGTTCCAGCCGTTCGTGCAGTTGCAGCATGATCACCGGGTCGAGTTCGCTGACCTGAATCAGGCGCAGATTGGTCGCCCCGGCCTCGCCAAGCAAGCGGTTGAATTGCTCGGCATGCTTGGTGTGCACCAACACATTCATGGTGACCTTTTCGCCGATCTCCGCCAGCGCCCGGCACACTTCGAGATTGCCCAGATGCGCGCCGACCAGCAGTTGCCCGCGACTGCCGCGCAACTGCTTGCGCAGCAGCGCCGGGTCGATGATTTCGATCTGCTCGATGCGCAGCTTGCCGTTCCACACATCGAGCTTGTCGAGCAGCGAATCGGCAAAGGTCATGAACTGGCCAAACACCCGCCAGTGGCTCGGGCGCAGGTCGTCGCGCCGGCTCCACGCGGCCAGCCGCTGCTGGTACTGCCAGGCACTGCGCCGGGCGACGCGGCCGAACAAAAAGAAATACAGCACGATGCCATAAAGCAACGGACTGAGCAGGCGGCGGCCGAGGACTTTGGCGGCGAACGCGGTGAATTTCATCAGCAGGAAACTGCCGCGCTCTTCGCGGTCGGCCCAGTGCTTCTTGTCGACTTCTTCGCTCATGGTTTCCACCGCCGCCAGAGGATCACCGGCCAACGCAGCAACATGCCGAAGAACAGCCGCGTGTGCATGCTGGAAATCAGCGCGTTGTCGTGGAACAGGCGAAAGTGCGATACACCGTCCAACGGGTAATGCACGCTGGTCTGCAGCCAGCGCATCGGCTGATTGCGCCAGGCCAGACGCACGAGGATGTCCGAGTCGAAATCCATGCGTTTGCCGACTTTCGCCGAGTCAATCACCGCCAGAGTCGGCGCCAGCGGATAGACACGGAAGCCGCACATCGAATCGCGAATCTGCAACGACAGGGTGTTGATCCACACCATCACGTGGGTCAGGTAGCGCGCGTACAAACGCCCTTTCGGCACGCTCTCGTCGAACAGCGGATAGCCGCAGATCATCGCCTCGGGATGGGCGCGGGATTCGCCGACGAAGCGCGCGACGTCGTGCAAATCGTGCTGACCGTCGGCATCGACCTGCAAGGCATGGCTGTAGCCCAGACGCGAGGCTTCACGCAGACCGGTCATCACCGCGCCGCCCTTGCCCTGATTGGCTGTGAGACGCACCAGGAAAACCCCGTCGCGCTCGGCCAGGGTGTCGAGCACCCGCGCGCAGGACGGCTCGCTGGCATCGTCCACCAGAATGCACGGCAGACCTTGTGCAAGCAGGGCATCGACCACGGTGGTGATCGCGGTTTCGTGGTTGTACACCGGGATTACGGCGCAGGGGTTATGCATGGGCAGGCCCCAGAAGAATGCGTCCGCTGGAACACGTCGCCGTGTCGTTGCGATAAGCAAAATACAACTTGCCGCGCTCGGCATCGAAACGCAGATGCAGCTGGATTTCATCACCCGGGCGCACCAGTTGCTGGAATTTCAGCACTTCCATTCCGGCAAACGCGCCGTCCAGATTCAGCAACTGCCGACCCAGATTCAGCGCCCATTCCACCTGCACTACGCCGGGCAAAACCGGCGCCTTGGGAAAGTGTCCGCTGAAGTAGGCCAGATCCGGCGGCACGCTGAGTTGCAGGCTCCACTCGCCGTCGCTTGCACTTTGCTCCAGCACTTCGGGGATTTTCGGCCGTGCGGCCAGCAGCAGCGCTTCGACGTCGGCTTGCGCCAGTTTGCCCTGGCTGTTCAACGGCATTTGCCGCAGCAGGCGCCAGCGCCGGGGCAGGGCGAGGGCTTCGCAATGTTGGCTCAGATGTTTGCGCAGGGTTTCGGTCAATTCACGGCGGCCGTGCTCGCGCAGGGCGAACAGGCCCGATTCGCTGAGCACCAGCAGCGCACCGAGCGAGGCGCGGTTTTCCTGAACCACACCGAGGCGCGCCTCGGCGACCCAGTCATGGGCTGCCAAGGCCTGCTCAAGCATCGGCAGCGAGATGCGTTTTTCTTCCAGTTTGACGATGCGGTCCAGTCGCCCCAGCAGTTCGAAGCGACCATCGGCGGCGATGCGCGCGGCGTCAGCGCTGTGTTCGACATGGCCGGCAGGCAGATAAGGCGAAGAAATAAGCAGGGCGCCGTCGCTGTCCTGGCTCAGTTCGACACCAGCAAACGGTTGCCACAACGACTCGCCCTGACGCCAGGCGATGCCGCCGGTTTCCGAGCTGCCGAGGATTTCCGTCGGCCATTGCTGCAAGCGCTGGTGCAGGCTTTGCGCCGCTTCCGACGGCAACGCGCCCCCGGAGGAAAACACCCGGCGCACCGCGCTCAGGGCCGGCCAGTCGAGGTTGTCGCCCATGCGCTTGAGCAGCGCCGGGCTGGCGACCCAGGCGAAGGCCGGGTATTCGCGGCTGGCGCGCTGCAAGTCTTCGGAAAAGGCCAGTTGCCGGCGCACGAACGGGCGCCCGGCGCACAATGGCCACAACACGCGAAACAGCAGGCCATAGATGTGTTGCGTGGCGACGCTGCCGATGATGCAGGCTTCACCGAGGTCTGCGCCCCACAACTGCTCCAGCGCTTCGACCTCGTTGGCCAACTGGCGCAAGGTCTTGTCGATGCGCTTGGGCTCGCCGCTGGAGCCGGAAGTGCACAGGCTCAGGCGGCATTGATCGAGATTCAGTTCTGCACCGGGCAGCCCGGGCTGAGTGAAGTCGTGCAACTGGGCGTCGCCGGGTTGATCGGTCAGCCATAGATCGACTTCCTGCGACCAGCGCTGACGCGTCTGCGCTTGCAGATCCGCCGGCAGCAACACGCTGGCGCCGGCACGCCAGGCAGCGAGCAGGGCGATGGCAAGGTCGGCGGCATCTTCCAGATGCACGGCCAGCCTTTTCACGCCTCGGCTTTGCAGACCCGCGGCGACGCTCAAGGCCTGCGCTCGCAGTTGCGTGTGATCGAGGGCCGGCGCCTGGCAGATCGCCCGTGCCGGCAGTGCCTTGAGCAACAGCTGCTCAAGTTTTATCCAATTCATGTACGGCCTCTTACCCGTTGTCGTATCAGCCATTCAATGGCAAACATCAGGCCGATCAATCCATAGGAGATCAGGCCGGTGTACAACATCCACCAATCCAGCGGCGCCCACAGGGTGAGGAGCGCAGCGCACAAACCGTTGCAGAAGAAAAACACGCTCCAGGCCAGCGTGACCTTGCGCGTATAGCGAATGGCAACCTGCGGCAGCTCCGGCTCGCGCAAGCGCGCCAGACGCTCGACCATTGGCGGGCCGTATTTCATGCTGGCGCCGAACAGCACCAGCATGAATGCGCTGATCAGCACCGGGTACCAGCGCAGCAGCTGCGGGCTGTCGAACACCGCCAGCAGCAGGCAGAACACCATCGCCACGCACGCCATCCACAGGCTGCCGGGCTTGCGTTCGCCGGTCAGAGCGCGCGCCAGCCACAGGCTGCCCAGCAGCAGTGCAAATTGCCACGGGGCGAAATGCTCCATGCCGAAATACACCGCAAAGGGGTACAGCAGACCGGCCAGCAGCAGGCCCAGGCCGATCAGTCGGCTCATGCGGCCGGTTGAACCAGACGGAACACCGCCTCGACCACGTCACCGACGGTGCGCACCGATTTGAATTCTTCGGCGGCGATTTTCTTGCCGGTCTGGCGTTTGATGTGATCGATCAGGTCGACCGCATCGATGCTGTCGATTTCCAGATCCTGATACAGATTGGCGTCCATGCTTACACGAGCCGGATCCAGTTCGAACAGCTCGACCAGGGCATCGCGCAGGGTGTTGAAGATATCGTCACGAGTTTGCATGGTCCGGTCTCAAGCTGCCTGTTTTGCCGTGACGAATGCCGCAAGGCTGGCCACGTTGGTGAAATGGTTGCGAGTGTCTTTGGCATCGGCGTCGATCTTGATGCCGTATTTTTTCTGGATCGCCAGGCCCAGTTCCAGCGCGTCCACCGAATCCAAGCCGAGGCCTTCGCCGAACAATGTCTGCTCGTCGCCGATGTCCTCGGGGCTGATGTCTTCGAGGCCCAAGGCGTCGATGATCAGCAGTTTGATGTCACGCACCAGGCTAGCGGTGTTCTGATCGCTCATCTGCGGCGAGCTCCTTAATGAAATAGTCATGCAAATAATCGTTGAGCTTGCGCGAGGCCTGCGGTGCGGGGCCTTGCGCGGCGAAGGTCTGTGGGTCTATATCGGCCCCCACGCGAAAACTGAAGTGCACGCGGCGATGGGGGATGCGATACCACGGCTCGGCTTTGGTCAGGGTGGTCGGGCTGACCTTGATGATCACCGGGGTAACGATTTTCGCACCGCGCAGGGCAATTGCCGCCGCCCCCCGATGAAAGGCCGGCGCCTGACCCGGCTGGGTGCGGGTGCCTTCGGGGAAGATGATCAGGGTCTGGCCGTCCTGCAACGACTGCGCGGCGGCGTCGAGCATATCCATGCTGCCGTCGTTGCTGATGTACTCGGTACGGCGCAGCGGGCCACGGGTGAACGGGTTTTCCCAGAGGGTTTTCTTCACTACGCAATTGGCGTGGCGCACCAGACCGATGAGAAACACCACATCGATCAGCGACGGGTGGTTGGCGATGATCATCTGCCCAGGTCGGCCGAGGCGCTCGGCACCCTCGATGTTGTAAGTGAGCACGCCGGTGCGGGCCATGAAACGCACGAAAAACCAGAACAAGCGACTGACCGTACGCCGCGCGCGCAGGCGATGGACCAGCGCGTCACCGGGCAGGCAGCCGAGCAGCGGAAATACCAGCAGGCGCAGACACAGCCCGCCGAGCCCGAACAGGGCGAAGCTCGCAGCAGTGGCCAGCAGGCGCCAGTAGTAGGCGTCGCGGTGTTTGGCGGTCACGGGTTGCGATGCCAGGTCCATACACGATTTTTCCACGCATGTTGGCAGTCAGGTTGCTGGCCGAGCAGGGTTCGCAGCAGGTTGAGCGCGTGCGGCCAGTGCGCCTTGGACCGGGTTTCGGTGCTGCTGTTCAGGGTCAGCCGCCAGTCGGTACCGGGCGTGAGCAATAAACCCAGCGCGTAAGGGAACGGCACGTCATCGACCCACTGCGAGTACGCCTCGGGCGGTTGCTCTTCGGTGATCACCAGCAGCACGGCCGGGGCGCCTTCATCAAGCAGTGCCGCTGCTTCGAGCATGCCGTGTTCAAGGCCGTCGCCAGCAGCGGCGAGGGCGGTCATTTCGCTGGTTTCACCGCGCGTGATCGACCACAAACCGATGATCGCGTTATGCACTGAAAGGCTGAATTGGGTCGGCGACAACGGCTGTTCGGTGGCCAGATCGCGGAGGATTTCAAACGTGCGTGGGGTTTCGCCGTGCCGCGAGACGAACACCAGTGGCAGATGGTCCCGGCCTTCGGCCAGCGGCCAGCCAACGCTGAAGGCCATCCGCGCCAGGCGGCTGAGGCGACGGCGTTGCATGGCCGGCAGAAACGACACATCGGGCGCGGCATCACTGCTCTGCAGCACGACCGGTTGTCGGCTCCAGGCCTGCCAGGCGTCCACGCTGTCGAGCCCCGGGGCCCACGCGCGCCATTGGGCGATGTTGAAGTTGATCACGGACATTCATCCCGCCCCTGCGGGCTTTCGTTGACGCGTTGAGTCGCCAGCGCCGCAGCAGGCTTGGCTTGGCGCAGGGCGCCGGGTGGCGCGCATTATCCCGGTGCGACGGGTGTGTAGCAAATGTTGGTTACATTTTGCCCAACAAAATGTACCGAGCGGTTCGCTGCATGGCTATCACTTGGCCATTATCCAGATTTGACGCGGCGTGTCTGTCAGGTGTCTCTGGGATGGCTGGCGGTTTTTTCCATGCCTGGGCGTCGATTTTTACACCTGACGGCGTAGTCCATGTCCGTGAAGGTAGCGAAGCGCGGTCACCGCCAACTACACTCGGTCATTCTTTGATACACGGAGGTTTGGTCATGCGGCGCGTGGTGTTCAATCAGAAAGGTGGCGTGGGCAAATCCAGCATCGCCTGCAATCTGGCGGCGGTCAGCGCCAGCGAGGGTTATCGCACGTTGTTGGTCGACCTCGATGCCCAGGCCAATTCCACTCAGTATCTGACCGGGCTCACCGGCGATGACATTCCGATGGGCATCGCCGATTTCTTCAAACAGACCCTGTCTTCAGGGCCGTTCTCGAAAAAGAATCAGGCGGACATCTACGAAACCCCTTTCGACAACCTGCACATCATCACCGCCACCGCCGAACTGGCCGACCTGCAGCCCAAGCTCGAGGCCAAGCACAAGATCAACAAGCTGCGTAAGTTGCTCGATGAGCTATCGGAAGACTACGACCGGATCTATCTCGATACCCCGCCAGCACTGAATTTCTACGCGGTATCGGCGCTGATTGCCGCGGATCGAGTGTTGATCCCCTTTGACTGCGACAGCTTTTCACGTCAGGCCCTGTACGGCCTGATCGCCGAGATCGAAGAGTTGAAGGATGACCACAACGAAGGGTTGGAAGTCGAAGGCATCGTGGTCAATCAGTTTCAGGCGCGGGCCAGCCTGCCACAGCAGATTCTCGATGAGCTGATTGCCGAAGGCTTGCCGGTATTGCCGGTGTACCTGAGCAGTTCGGTGCGTATGCGCGAGTCGCACCAGGCCAGCATGCCGCTGATCCACCTCGATCCACGGCACAAGCTGACGCAGCAGTTTGTGGAACTGCACAATCTGCTGGAAGACCACTGATTCCCCGACTCACACGCTAATCCTGTGGGAGCGAGCCTGCTCGCGAAGAGGCCGGCACATTCAACATCGGCGCTGAATGATCGACCGCCTTCGCGAGCAGGCTCGCTCCCACAGGGTGGTCTGTGTTGGGTCAGATGCCTTGGCTACGCAGCCATGCCATCAACTGCGGCAATGGCAACGCACCGCTCTGCCGCGCCACTTCCCTGCCGTTTTTAAACAGAATCAGACTCGGAATCGAGCGAATCCCCAACTGCGCCGACAACTGCTGATTCGCTTCGCTGTCGAGCTTGGCCAGCCGACACTTGCCCGCCAGCTGCGCCGCAGCCTGTTCGAACACCGGCGCAAACGACTTGCACGGCCCACACCACTCCGCCCAGACATCCACCAGCAACGGCAGATCCCCCTTGATCTGGCTGGCGTAATCGCCTTGCTTGAGTTCGAAAGGCTTGCTCAGCAGTACCGCAGATTTGCAGCGTCCGCACTTGGGTTGATCGGCGAGACGCTCGGCTGGAATGCGGTTGACGCCGTTGCAGGAGGGGCAGGGGATGAGGAGTGGGGTGGTCATGATTGGTTCTCTGATAGGCAGTCTATAGAACTGATTTGGAGTCGATCTGCCAACTTATCAATGTCGCAACTGCTCACATTTTTCTCAAAACCGTTCCGGGATCGATGGCTAGTCTGAAGACCAATTCGGCGTTTTACGCTTGTCGTGAGGAGATCGCTTTGTCTTTATCTGTGTGCTACTTTTGTTGCACTAATCCAGGAGGCGATGATTCCTATGCATCAAATCGGAGCGACATAATGTCCGTAACTTCCAAGATACGCCGCCAAGGCGGCGCTGCCGTCATTACGATTCCGCCCACGCTTTTAAAGTTGTTGCATCTGGAGGTTGGCGCACAGCTAGAGCTGAATGTGGTCGATGGCGAACTGATTGCTCGTCCAGCCGTAGCCGATACGCGTAAGCGTTATAGTTTGTCAGAGCTACTCGAAGGCGCAGAAGAATTGCAGAAACTTAACGCCCAGACTAGCGAGACCCTTGAAGGTGATTCTGTCGGCCGGGAGCTGGGTTGATGGTGCGCCGACAGCCCCCTCAGCGGGGTGACGTTTACTGGATTGATCCAAACCCAGTGGCGGGGCGGGAGATGATGAACAGACATCGCTTTGTGGTGATCACGCCCAGAGAGATCAACGCATTGGGCGTGAGCATGACGGTGCCTGTTACTAGCGGTGGGAATTTCAGCCGGAATATGGGTTTGGCGGTCGCCATTACTGGCCACGAAACCAATGGTGTAGCGGTGTGTAATCAGGTTCGCAGTTTTGACATAGAACAACGGGTACGAGACGGCACGGCCAAATTCATCGAGCGACTGGATGACGTGACAATGTCTGACATCGTCGACCGTGTAATCAGTGCAATCGACCCGCTAAGCTGAAGCGCCTACGAAGAACAACTGATCTCCAAATGCTTTCCCCACTCCGGTGGCCGCTCGGCGTAACTTTCCATTCCCGGCTGCTCATCGAACGGTCTGCTCAGCACCGCATGCAGTCGGCGTACCTCGGCATAATCCCCTTGTTCCGCCGCATCAATAGCCTTTTGCGCCAGATAATTGCGCAGGATGTACAGCGGATTGACGGCATGCATCCGTGCGCGGCGTTGTGCCTGATCGGCATTGCCGTCGCGGCCGACCCGGGCGACGTAGCGTTCGCCCCAGGCATCGAAGCCTTTGATATCGACAAAATCGTCGCGCAGGCGGGCGATGGCCTGTTCGGCTGGCTCTTCACCGAGGCGGCGGAAGAACAGCGTGTAGTCGACGCCGCTGTTCTGCATCAGTTGCAGCAGGTTTTCCAGCAGGTGCTGATCGTCGTCCTCGGCGGTGGTGAAGCCGAAGCGGCGGCGCATCAGGTCGAGATAGTGCGCCTGGAACAGCGGCAGGTACAAGCCGAGGGTTTCGCGCAGGGCCTCGACGCTGATGAACGGCGTCAGTGCCTGGGCGAGCGCGCTGAGGTTCCACTGGCCCACCGGCACCTGATTGCTGAACGAGTAGCGGCCCTGATCATCGGAGTGATTGCATATGAAATGCGCGTCGAAGTCATCGAGGAAGGCGAACGGGCCGAAGTCGAAGGTGATGCCGAGGATCGACATGTTGTCGGTGTTCATCACGCCGTGGCAGAAGCCATAAGCCTGCCACTTGGCGATCAGCTCGGCGTTGCGCTCGACGATCTCGCGAAACATCGCCAGATACGGTTCCGGTTGTTCGAGGCATTCGGGGAAGTGCATCGCCAGCACATGCTCGCCGAGCTGTTTCTGCTGCTCGGGGCGCTTGGTGTAGTAGAAATATTCGAAGTGGCCGAAGCGGATGTGGCTCGGCGCCAGACGCAGCACCATCGCCGCGCGTTCCTGCTTTTCCCGCCAGACCGGCGTGTCGGAGCCAATCACGCAGGCGGCCCGCGAAGACGGAATGTTCAGCGCGTACAGCGCTTCGGAAGCGAGAAACTCGCGAATCGATGAGCGCAGCACCGCGCGGCCATCGCCCATGCGCGAAAAGGGCGTTTGCCCGGCGCCCTTGAGGTGAAGGTCCCAATGCTCGCCGGCGTTGTTGTACACCTCGCCCAGCAGCAGACCGCGCCCGTCGCCCAGTTGCGGGGTATAACCGCCGAACTGATGGCCGGAATACACCATCGCCCGTGGCTCGGCGTCGGCCCACAGCTTGTGGCCGCCAAACAGTTGCGCGAATTCTTCGGTTTCGGCGCTGGCCGCATCGAGATCGAGCAAGGCCAGAGCGGCCGGGCTGGCGACCACCAGACGCGGATTGTCGATCGGTTCGGGCAGCACGTGCGCGGAGAACGCGTCGCCCAGGCGGGCGAAGCGGTTGTCGAAAGTCAGTTCGTCGAGGGCTTTCACGGGCCGGCTCCAGCAGAATGTCCGAGCATTCTGCTGGGACCATGTCGGTTAGTCGAGTTTGCTCGGTGGCGGTTCCGGCAACGGTTTCTGCCCGTCGACGATCGGCACGATGGTTTTGTTCTCGGGTTCCACAGGCACCATCTTGTATTCCTGGCCGTGCAGGTTCTTCAGATAAACCTCCATCTGCCGGAACGAGATGTTGATGTGCTGCTTCTTGAACTCGCGATTGATGAAGCGGTTGACCTCATCCAGCACCGGGTTGCGGTCACCGAGATCGCGCACATGCATGCGCAGTTCGTGGTCGAGGGTGCTTTCGCCGAAGTTGAGGAAGTACACGTGCGGCTCCGGTTCTTTGAGTACACGCGGGTTCTCCCGGGCTGCTTTGAGCAGCAGTTCCTTGACCAGATCCAGATCCGAGCCGTAATCGACGCCCAGTTTCAAAGTGACGCGGGTGATGGTGTCGGTCAGCGACCAGTTGATCAGTTGCCCGGTGATGAACGTCTTGTTCGGGACAATGATGTCCTTGCGGTCAAAATCCGTGATGGTCGTGGCGCGGATGCGGATCTTGCTCACCGTGCCCGAGAGGTTGCCGATGGTGATGGTGTCGCCGATCCGCACCGGGCGTTCGAAGAGGATCATGATGCCGGAGATGAAGTTGGCGAAGATCTCCTGCATACCGAAACCGAGGCCTACCGACAGCGCCGCCACCAGCCACTGCAACTTGTCCCAACTGACGCCGAGGGTCGACAGGGTGGTGACGAAACCGACTCCGGCAATCACGTAGGACAGCAGCGTGGTTGTCGCATAAGCGCTGCCCTGGGCCAGATTGAGTTTGGACAGCACGAACACTTCGAGCAGCCCGGGCAAGTTGCGCGCCAGCGCGAAGGTGATGCCGATGATGATCAGCGCGCCGAGCATGTCGCCGATGCTGATCGGCACCATGCTCATGTTGGCGCCGGTGCCGCTGGTGTATTCGTAGAGGGTGATGTTATCCAGATACGAGAACACCGAAATCAGGTCCGACCAGACCCAGTACAGCGCCGCGATGAAACCGCCGAGCAGGGCCAGACGGATCAGGCGCAGGGACTGCTCGTTGACCTTTTCGATATCCAGCGTCGGCTCTTCGATCACCGCTTCGCCGTCGCCGGCCTCTTTCGCCGCCTGGCGTTTGGCCAGTGCGCGCTGGTAAGCCAGACGCCGCGCCGCAACGCTCAGGCCACGCACGAAGGTCGCCTCGATCACCAGCCAGAACATCAGCAGATACAAGGTGTTGATCAAGCGATCGCTGAGTTTCAGCGCGGTGTAGTAGTAGCCGAAGCACACCGCAACAAACAGGGCGATCGGCAGCAGGGTGAACATCACCCCGACGGCTTTGCGGAACAGCGAAGCGTTCTGGTGCGTCGGGCTGCTGATCAGCAGGCGACTGAGCAGCCATGCCATCAAGGCGTAGCAGGTCAGCACCACCGGCATGCCGAGCACGTCATCGGCCAGCGCCGCTGGTTGCAATTCGGCGACGGCCACCACGGCCACCAGCGCCATGACCACAAGGCCCAATCGACGCACCCAGCCCTGAAGGAACTCGACCTGCGGCTTCTCCCAGCGGAAGTGCAATTCCGCCACGCCACCCGGCGCAAGAATCCGGTACGCGGTGTAGAACACCAGCCAGGCCTGGCCCATCTGCAACAGCGCCGCGCCCATGTTGGCGTTCTGCCCGCGCGCGTCGATCTGCAAGGCCAGGCCGCACAGCGCCAGACCCAGCGCCACCGGCATCGC
Source organism: Pseudomonas sp. 67(2021) (assembly GCF_017491835.1). Taxonomy (NCBI): domain Bacteria; kingdom Pseudomonadati; phylum Pseudomonadota; class Gammaproteobacteria; order Pseudomonadales; family Pseudomonadaceae; genus Pseudomonas; species Pseudomonas sp. 67(2021). The sequence continues at coordinate 163,813 of NZ_JAFGYL010000004.1, read as the reverse complement.
CAACAGGATGTTGATCAGAATCGCCTGCGGCGTGTGCCACTGGCTGTCGCGCTTGAAGTGGCCGATGTCCTGGTGAACCTTGTTGAGGCGTCCGTACAGGGCCTTGCGTCGCCACAACAGGGCGCCGATCAGCAGCGCCAATGGCAGGAACAGCAATGGCCGCTGGGTCAGGCCGTCAGCCAGTTCGCTCAGGCTCGACGCCCAGGGCAGGGTGTTGACCTGCCGCTCCAGGCGCTCGGGCACGCCGCGCATCCATTCCACATCCAGCGGTTTGTTGCTGGGGATCCAGAACATCTGTTCGTCGAGGGTCGCGCGCAGGCTTTGCGCGGTGCTCAGCAATTGTTTCTGGTTGAGCTGCAGGGTGATCGATTCATTGAGCATCGCGCTCAACTCGCGGTTCAGCCGCTCGAGCAGATCAGCGCGGGTGTTGGCCAGATCGAGCAGGCTTTTGCGCAGTTGCGGGGTGACCTGCTCCGGCGGCTGCGTGGCCAGCAAGTTGTCGACATAAGTCGCCGGGTTGCTCAGCAGCTCGCGTTGCTGGCTGACATCGAACTGATACAGGCGAATATCGGCAATCTGGTCGGCAAGGTCGCGGTCAACTTTCAGGTGCGGCAGCGCCTGTTTCTGTTTATAGAGAATTTTCGACAGCAGCAGGCTGCCCTTGAGCACGTTGATTTGCTCGTCCAGCGCCGAATCGCTTTGGGTCAGGGTGTCGAGTTGCTGTTTGGTCTGCAGGTTCTGCTGCGTGACTTCGTTGAGACGGTCGGTGCTCTTGAGCAAATAGTCGGAAAGCTTGAGGTTGGTCGCGCTCTCGCTTGCCAGCAGGCTGCTGCCGCCTGCCTTCTGCGCCTCGATCGATTGCTGGGTAACGGTTTCCTGCGACTGCGCCAGACGCTTCTGGTTGATCAGGGTTTGCAGTTCCTGGATCTCGCGGTCGAGGCGGTCGGATTTCTCCGAAAGCAAGTCGTGCTGGGCATTGCCCAGATCCTGCAACTGGGTGTTGCCGGCCAGTTCCTGGCGGCGCAGCGGAATCAGCGCATTGAGTGCGGCCAGTTCGGCGTTCAACTGGTCGCGCTGTTCGGCGGTGACCGTTTTGCCGGTGTCCTTGCCGGATTTGAGGATGGTGTTGATCTGCTGGATGCGCGTCTGGCTGGCGGAAATCTCCGCCTGAGCGCGCTCGGGGCGAGTCTGCGCGGTGATGATCAGGCTGTTGGCTTCGGCCAGGGCTTTTTGCAGATCGCTCTGCTGGGTCGAGCGATCGGTAAGGATCTGCTCCAGTTGCTGAATCGACTCCTTCGGAAAACGCTGCGCGACCGGCACTGGCGCGGTGGCCTTGAGGCGGCTCAGTTCGCGGGTGTTTTCAATCGTCTGCTTCGGCGCGTTCGCCAACTGACGCTTGAGATCGATCAGTTTCTGCTCGTAATCACGCTGGTTGTTCAGCTGATTGAGGGTGTTCTGCAGGACGGTCTGCAGGGTCTTCTTGTCGGCGTCCGGCAGTTTGCTGTCGGCCAGCTTGTCGAGGCTGGCCTGCACGGCATCGCTGGACGGTGGTTCGGCAGCATGCAGCGGGCCGACGACAAGACTGAGGCCCAGCAGGGCCGCGGCGAAAAAGGAGCGCAGGGTAGGCATAGAGACCGGTCAAGCAAGTGAGAGTGGGAGCAGTTTAGAGGAAGAGTCCGGGGCCCGGGCGACTTCCTTCGGGGAATCTGACGCCCACTTTGCCGATCTTGTTCCCGTCCATGACCGCCACCGTCCAGTGGGTGTTGTTCCACTCCACCTGGTCGCCGACGATGGGAGCACCCCCGACTTTTTGCGCAATGAACGCACCCAGGGTCATGTCCGGATCGATGCCTTCGGCCGGCAAGCCATACAGCGCTGCAACCGCTTTAAGCTGGGCGTCTCCTTCGAGCACGAAGTCGCCGAAGAAACGCAGATCGAGGCCGCGTTGCGGTGCCTGGCTGAACAGTTTGCCGAGGGCCGGCAAGTTGTATTCATGGCCAATAACACACAGCAAATCATCGACTTCCAGCACCGTACTACCCGACGGATGGAGCAGTTGCTGACCACGAAACAGCGCCGCGATGCGTGTGCCTTCGGGCATTTTCAGCTCACGCAGGGGCGAGCCGATGCACCATTTCTCGGCGCCGAGCTTGTAAACGAACAGCTCCCACTCGCTCGTGACGTGCACTTCCAGTGCCGCCCGGGAAATCGGCGCGGGTTCCGGCGGCACCGTCACCTTGAGCAGCTTGGCCACCCACGGCAGGCTCGTGCCCTGCACCAGCAGCGACACCAACACGATGAAGAACGCCAGATTGAAATACAACTGCGCTTGCGGCAGCCCGGCCATCAGCGGGAACACCGCGAGAATGATCGGCACCGCGCCGCGCAGGCCGACCCAGGAAATAAAGGCTTTTTCACGACCGTGGAAGGCCTTGAACGGCAGCAGGCCGACCATCACCGACATCGGCCGCGCGAACAGAATCATCCACAGCGCCAGACCGAGGGCGGGCAGGGCGATCGGCAGCAGATCGTGGGGCGTGACCAGCAGGCCCAGCACCAGGAACATGCCGATCTGCGCCAGCCAGGCCATGCCGTCGAGCATGTGCAGAATGCCGTGGCGGCTGCGCACCGGGCGGTTGCCGATCACCAGACCGCACAGATAGACAGCAAGGAAGCCGCTGCCATGCAAGGCGTTGGTCAGCGCGAACACCACCAGACCGCCAGCAATGATCAGGATCGGATAGAGCCCGGCGGCGAGATTGATGCGATTGACCAGTTGCAGCATCACCCAGCCGCCGCCCAGACCGATCACGCCACCGATGCCGAACTCGCGGATCAAGTGGGTCAGCAGGCTCCAGTGCAGGCCGGTTTCGCCGCTGGCGAGCATGTCGATCAGGGTCACGGTGAGAAACACCGCCATCGGGTCGTTGCTGCCGGATTCGATTTCCAGACTGGCGCTGACTCGTTCGTTGAGGCCTTTACCGCCGAGCAGCGAGAACACCGCAGCGGCGTCGGTCGAGCCGACGATGGCGCCGATCAGCAGGCCCTGAATCAGATTGAGGTCGAACAGCCACGCAGCGGCCATGCCGGTCAGCCCGGTGGTAATCAACACCCCGACCGTGGCCAGCGACAGCGCCGGCCACAAGGCCACGCGGAAACTCGACACCCGCGTACGCAAGCCGCCGTCGAGCAGGATCACTGCCAGGGCGAGGTTGCCGACCAGATAGGCCGTCGGGTAGTTATCGAAAATGATACCGCCACCATCGACCCCGGCAGCCATGCCGACCGCGAGAATGATGACCAGAATCGGAATGCCGAGACGTGAAGAAAGAGAACTGACAAGAATGCTTGCGCCTACCAGCAACGCGCCGATCAAGAACAGGCTGTTGATGGTCGTCGCATTCAAAGGCAGTACTCCAGAAGCGTAAAGACGAGGCACAAACTGACCATGCAGTCTGCGTGCCAGCGATTCTAACCTGTTGAAATGTGATGCTGTCAAAAAGCTTTTGTGCAGAATCACTCTGGAAATGCGGCGAGTGATGACTGTGGCGAGGGGATTCATCCCCGTTCGGCGGCGCAGCCGTCGTAAAACCGCTGTACGCGGATCCTTAGAGGGAACCGCATACGCTGCTTTTGGGGCGGCTTCGCCACCCAACGGGCATAAATCCCCTCACCACAGGGGAAGCTCCAGTGAGGTGTGTTACAGGCTGAACCGCCCAACCATGTTGTTCAGATCCAGTGCCAACCGCGACAGCTCATTGCTCGCTGCGCTGGTCTGATTGGCGCCGGTCGCCGACTGGACCGACAGATCGCGGATGTTGACCAGATTGCGATCGACTTCCCGCGCTACCTGCGCCTGCTCTTCGGCAGCGCTGGCGATAACCAGGTTGCGCTCGTTGATTTCGACGATGGCGCTGTTGATGGTGTCCAGCGACATTCCGGCACCACGGGCGATATTCAAGGTCGATTCGGCGCGCTCGGTGCTGTTGCGCATCGAATCCACGGCGTGTTCGGTGCCGCTCTGGATGCTGCCGATCATCCGCTCGATCTCGCTGGTCGACTGCTGGGTGCGATGGGCCAGTGCGCGCACTTCGTCCGCCACTACGGCGAAACCACGCCCGGCCTCACCGGCGCGCGCCGCTTCGATCGCTGCGTTCAATGCCAGCAGGTTGGTCTGATCGGCGAGGCCACGAATCACGTCGAGCACCTTGCCGATGTCGCGGGATTCATTGGCCAGGTCGCCGATCAGCGACGCGGTGCTCTGCACGTCGGCGCTCATGCGTTCGATGGCGCTGACGGTTTCCTGCACCAGATCACGACCGTCGCCCGCCGAAGTAGTGGCGTTTTTCGAGGCTTCCGAAGTGCTGACCGCGTTGCGCGCGACTTCTTCGACGGCGCTGGTCATCTCATTGACCGCAGTGGCGGCCTGCTCGATTTCGTTGTTCTGCTGGGTCAGGCCGCGAGCACTTTCATCGGTGACGCTGTTCAGCTCTTCCGCAGCAGACGCAAGCTGTGTGGCCGAACCGGAGATGCGCTGCAGGGTGTCGCGCAGCTTCGATTGCATCTTCGCCATCGCCGCCAGCAGGCGCCCGGCTTCATCTTCGCCATCGACATGGATCGGCTGGGTGAGGTTGCCTTCGGCGATAGTTTCCGCCGCCTCGAGTGCCTTGGAAATCGGCTTGGTAATGCTCACGGTCAGCAGCCAGGCGAACAGCAAGGTCAGGCCGCTGGCGATCACCAGCAGAGTGACGACCAGATCGAACGACATCGAGTACTGATCCTTGGCGCCCTGATCAGTCTCGGCAATTTGCTGGGTATTGATCTCCAGCAGACGCGCAAGTGCGGTGTTGACTGCCTCTGAGTTGCTCAGCAAATCGTTGTTGAGCATCTGCTGCAACTCGGCGATCTGGTTGTTGCGCGACAGGGTTTTCATGCGTTCTTCAAGCTGACGGTACTGCGCCAGCAATTGCACGTACTGATCGTACGCCGCACGCTCCTGCGGGCCTTCGATCAGTGGCTCGTATGCGCGTTGCGCATCGGCGATCTGGCGATTGCGCAGGTCGAACAGCTCGATGGTTTTCTGCTGCACGTCGGGTTCGCGATTGATCAGCAAACGATAGGACAGCACGCGCAGGCGCAGGGTCAGTTGGGTGAATTCGTCCAGAGCCTTGATCGACGGCACGCTGGCGGTGGCGATGTCTTCGCCGGCCGCGCGGATCTTGCTCATCTGGTTCAGCGCAAACACGCCGAGGATCAACATCAGGCCGCCGATCAGGGCGAAACCGGTGAACGCCCGTGGGGCGATATTCATATTGCGAAGGGACATGGGCGGATACCGAAAAGGGCCGCATCCATGCGGGCTGAGACTGCTGTATGGGTGACTTATCGGTCATACGACTAAAGTCTTGAGGTGGTGTGCGTATTTGTCGCAGATGGCTCTGTGCGACGAAGTGCAGGAACCAGATCGACCAATCACAGTCTTTTAAACTCGCGAGAACGCTTGCCCGCCAGGAAAATCAAGGCCTTGCGCCGGTTTAACCCTGGCATCCGTGGTGACTTTTCTTTATCGTACGCGCCCTTTGAAAAACGCTTGGAAGATCAAAATGTTGGAAGCATCCCTCAGCCAATTGGAACAGCTCGTCAGCGACCTGGTGCAACAGAACCAGACCTTGCTGCAGACCAACCAGACCCTGTCCACGGAACTGGCCCAGGCCAAGGATGAAAACGAAAACCTGCAACTGAACCTGATGGAGCAGGAAGAAAAACACGGCGCCACCGCCGCGCGCATTCAGGCGCTGGTTGATCGCGTCAATGCCGGTCCTGTCAGCGCATGAACCACGGCACAGCAGGGGTAAAAGTCATCTCCATTCTCGGCGAGGACTATTCGATCAAGGCACCGGCCGGGGAAGAACAGACCCTGCTGGACGCGGCGATGATGCTCAAGGCAGCGCTGGAAGACACCAAGCGCAAATACCCGACGCTGATCGGCGACCGTTTGCTGGTGCTGGCGGCGATGAATCTGTGCTCGCAGCAGATCGAAATGAAAAAGCAGCACAAAGAAGAACTCGAGCGTTATCAAGAGCAAGTCAGCGCCACGGTCGAGACGATTGCCAAGACCATCAATCAGGTTTGACGGGTCGCCAGAATCTCGTCGCCCCTCAACGGAGCGCTCTGTTCAGGGGCGCTTCAGGCGATGACCAGTTCGCAGCGATATCGACCGCCAGACTCGAAAATGTTTTTTGCAGTTATGGTGCGTTTGCGTCCGTTGAAATCAAACGTTTCGTCCTTGCTGGCAGCCCAAAGCATAACGTCATGGGAGACAGGTTGCTCAGACACCAGCGTTTCATCTTTCAAAGACACTTCAATTTTGTAGTCGGGATCGCTGGCGGCGAAGTGTTTTGCGGTCACTACCGCGTCGTTTTGACCTCGTCGTAGCGTATCGCCGATTTTTATGTGCAACAGCATGAGGTCAAGAGATTCGCTTTCTGTCGACTTTAGCTCGTCCATATCCGTATCCGTTGTGTGGTTTACCATATGAAGGTTCAAGGATACGCGGCCATTGCTTCGGCGGAACCTGTCAGATTTTACAGGTGACAGGACAAGCGTTTTGTGGGTGTGCAGCAAAGCAACTGGATATGATCAGGCTGAGCTGATGCATGATCAGGTCCCTGCGCAGGCAAGCCACTCGCACCGGGATCACGCCCAGAGACCCTGTGGGAACGGACTTGCCTGCGAAGAGGGAATAAGCCGCTACGCACGATCGAGATCAGAACCACTCCTCCCGCATCCCCAGACACGTATCATCCCGCGCCTCCAGCAAGTCCAGCTCATGCTGGCAACCCGGCACTTCCCATGTCAGGAAATACCGCGCCGCCTGCAACTTGCCCTTATAGAAGTCGACATCCGCCGAATTGCCTTTGGCCAGGCCTTCCTCGGCGCGGATCGCCTGCTCCAGCCAGCGCCAGCCGATCACTGCGTGACCGAACACTTTCAGGTACAACGCCGAGTTCGCCAGGCTGCTGTTGACCTTGCCTTGGGCCAGATCGGTGAGCAGGCCGATGGTCACGGTTTGCAAGCGGGCCACGAGTTTTTCCAGCGGTTCGCGCAGGGTGGTCAACGAATCGTACGCAGTGGCACGTTCGGCCGTGTTGGCGATCAATCGAATCAGCTGCTTGAGACCGGCGCCACCGTTCTGCGCCAGTTTGCGCCCAAGCAGATCCAGCGACTGGATGCCGTGGGTGCCTTCGTGGATCGGGTTCAGGCGGTTGTCGCGGTAGTACTGCTCCACCGGATATTCACGGGTGTAGCCGTGGCCGCCAAGAATCTGGATCGCCAGTTCGTTGGCTTTGAGGCAGAACTCCGAAGGCCAGGATTTGACGATCGGCGTCAGCAGGTCCAACAGTTCATGAGCCTGTTTGCGTTCGGCTTCGGTTTCCAGCGTGGTGGTGTCATCGAACAACCGCGCGGCGTACAGGCCGAGGTCAAATGCGCCTTCGACGTAGGATTTCTGCGTCAGCAGCATGCGTCTGACGTCCGCGTGCTGAATGATCGCCACCGGCGCCGTGGTCGGATCCTTGCTGTCCGGCACCCGACCTTGCGGACGTTCGCGCGCATATTCCAGCGAATACAGGTAACCGGCATAGCCGAGCATCACCGCGCCCATGCCGACGCCGATCCGCGCTTCGTTCATCATCTGGAACATGTAGCTCAAACCATGGTGCGGTTTGCCCACCAGATAGCCGACGCACTCGCCGTTATCGCCGAAGTTCAGCGCCGTCGATGTGGTCCCGCGCCAGCCCATCTTGTGGAACAAGCCGGCGAGCAGCACGTCGTTGCGCTGGCCGAGGCTGCCGTCGTCGTTGACCAGAAACTTCGGCACGATAAACAGCGAAATACCTTTCACCCCCGGCGGGGCGTCGGGCAGTTTGGCCAGAACCATGTGCACGATGTTTTCCGACAGCGGATGGTCGCCGCCGGAAATGAAGATCTTGTTGCCCTTGAGGCGATAGGTGCCATCGGACGCAGGCTCGGCGCGGGTGCGAATGTCCGACAGCGATGAACCGGCATGCGGCTCGGTCAGGGCCATGGTGCCGAAGAAACGCCCGTCGATCATCGGTTGCAGGAAGCGCTGTTTCTGCTCTTCGCTGCCGAAGCTCTCGATCAGGTTGGCCGCGCCCATGGTCAGGAACGGGTACGAGGTCGACGCTGCGTTGGCGGACTGAAAGTGCGCGAAGCAGGCTTGCGACAGCAGGGTCGGTAATTGCATGCCGCCCGCTTCAAAACTGCGTGCGGCGTTAAGAAATCCGGCTTCGAGAAAGGCATCCACCGCCGGTTTCACTTCGGGAATCAGAATGGCCTGGCCATCTTCATAGCGCGGCTCGTTTTCATCGCCCTTGCGGTTGTGCGGGGCGAAATACTTTTCGGCGATGTTGCGCGCGGTGCCGATTGCGGCGTCGAAGGTCTCGCGATTGTGCTCGGCAAAGCGCTCGCGCCGGGTCAGGCCCTCGGCATCGAGGACTTCGTACAGCTCGAAAGCCAGATTGCGGGAACTGAGCAGCGTCTCGGACATGGCGGCCTACCTTAAAGAAAGTATGCCGCAGTCTAGGTAGGCCCATAAAAATGGGGAAGGAAGATAGATAAGGGTGATGGGGCGGCACAAGCCGCAAGCTGGAAGCTTCAAGCTTCAAGCTTCAAGCTTCAAGCTTCAAGCTTCAAGCTTCAAGCTGCAAGTAAGAGCAGTTGGCTTCTACTTGCAGCTTGCAGCTTGCAGCTGCTTTTATCCGATCGTCATCAAGCTGGCATTACCCCCCGCCGCAGCGGTGTTGACGCTCAATGCCCGTTCGATCACCAGACGCTCCAGGGCAATGTTGGTCTCGCCTTGGGACAGGCCCTGAACGCCAACGATTGCACCGCCACGCTGGGCGATCTGCTGGCAGACGCCGCGCAACTGGTCGGAGTGGCCGTGATGCAGCACGGCATCGAACACCACTTCGTCCTTGTTCCAGTCGGCAACGCGTTTGATCCGCGCCTGGACTTCCTTCGGCAGACGGGCGAACAACGCCTTGGTCAGCTCGGTTTCCGGCCACACCGCCGAACCGCCCACCGCCAGCACCGCCGCCAGTTGCGTCAGCAGATCACCTTCAACTTCCGCCAGGCACAGCACGTGCTCGCGCGGCAGGATGGCGTAGCTGTTTTTCTCGCCGGTCGGGCCAGCCAGCACGCGGGTGATGCCGCTCTGCGATTGCGCAGCGTATTGCACGCACAGGGTGCTCAGATCGGCAAACTTGTTGTTGTCGGCCCAGGCTTTCAGCGCGTTCAACGATTGGCTCATGGCATCGCGCAAGCGCACGTCCGGGGCGCTGATGGCGTCACCGCGAGCGAAGGATTGCTCGATTGCGTCGCTAGGGCGCGTCGACAGCAGGCGGTACAGATACAGCGGGCCGCCGGCTTTCGGGCCAGTACCCGACAGGCCTTCGCCGCCGAACGGCTGCACGCCGACCACGGCACCGACGATGTTGCGGTTGACGTAGACGTTACCGGCGTTGACGTTGTCGATCACCTTGGCGATGGTCTCGTCGATGCGCGTGTGCACGCCCAGCGTCAGGCCATAACCGGAGGCGTTGATCTGGCCGATCAGTTGATCCAGCTCCTTGCGCTTGTAGCGCACCACGTGCAGTACCGGGCCGAAGATTTCGCGTTGCAGTTCGTCGAAGCTTTCCAATTCGATCAGGGTCGGCATGACGAAGGTGCCGCGCTTGACCTCTTCGCTGTCGGCAATCGCCACCTGGTAAACATTGCGACCTTTATCGCGCATGCCCTGGATGTGCTTGTCGATGCCGGCCTTGGCTTCGGCGTCGATCACCGGGCCGATGTCCACGGACAGACGCTCGGGGTTGCCGAGACGGCTTTCGGCCATGGCACCTTTGAGCATTTCGATGACGCGATCTGCGGAATCTTCCTGCAGGCACAATACGCGCAGTGCCGAGCAGCGCTGACCGGCGCTGTCGAAGGCCGACGACACTACGTCGATCACCACTTGTTCGGTCAGTGCCGAGGAATCGACGATCATCGCGTTCTGGCCACCGGTTTCGGCGATCAGCGGAATCGGGCGGCCCTGGCTGTCGAGACGGCCGGCGATGTTGCGTTGCAGCAAGCGCGCGACTTCGGTGGAACCGGTGAACATCACGCCTTTGACGCGCTCATCGCCAACCAGACCGGCGCCGACGGTTTCACCGCGACCCGGCAGCAGTTGCAGCACGCCTTCCGGGATGCCGGCTTCGAGCATCAGGCGCACGGCTTGAGCGGCGACCAGCGGAGTCTGCTCAGCCGGTTTGGCCAGTACCGGGTTACCGGCGGCCAATGCCGCAGCGACCTGGCCGCTGAAGATCGCCAGCGGGAAGTTCCAGGGGCTGATGCACACCACCGGACCGAGTGGGCGGTGGGCGTCGTTGCTGAAATCGTTGCGCGCCTGCACTGCGTAATAACGCAGGAAGTCGACCGCTTCGCGGACTTCGGCGATGGCGTTGGCGTAGGTCTTGCCGGCTTCGCGAGCCAACAGGCCCATCAGCGGCTGGATCTCGCCTTCCATCAAGTCAGCGGCACGTTCCAGAATCGCAGCACGTTCGGCCGGCGGGGTGGCCTGCCAGATCGGCGCGGCGTTCAGCGCGCATTGAATGGCGTTGTCGACGTCTTCGACGGTAGCTTCTTGAACGTGACCGACCACATCGCGGTGATCGGACGGGTTCAGCACCGCGACCGGCGTTTCGTTGCTGGAGGCGCAACCGAGCATCGGCGCGGCTTTCCAGTCGTTGTGTGCAGTGGCGAGCAAAGCGCAGGACAGCGAGGCCAGACGATGTTCGTTAGCCATGTCGATGCCGCTGGAGTTGGCGCGCTCGGCACCGTACAGATCACGCGGCAGCGGAATGCGCGGGTGCGGCAGGCCGAAACCGCCTTCCACGGTGGCCATCTGCTCGATCTGTGCCACCGGATCGGCCACCAGTTCCTGAATCGAAATCGACTGGTCGGCGATACGGTTGACGAACGAGGTGTTGGCGCCGTTTTCCAGCAGACGACGCACGAGGTACGCCAGCAGGGTTTCGTGGGTGCCGACCGGTGCGTACACGCGGCATGGACGGTTCAGCTTGCCCTCGGAAACCTTGCCTACAACCTGCTCGTAGAGCGGTTCGCCCATGCCGTGCAGGCACTGGAATTCGTACTGGCCCGGGTAATAGTTTTGCCCGGCGATGTGGTAGATCGCCGACAGGGTGTGGGCGTTGTGCGTGGCGAACTGCGGGTAGATGGCTTCCGGCACCGACAGCAGTTTGCGTGCGCAAGCAATGTAGGAAACGTCGGTGTACACCTTGCGGGTGTAGACCGGATAGCCTTCCAGCCCTTCGACCTGAGCGCGTTTGATTTCGCTGTCCCAGTACGCGCCTTTCACCAGGCGGATCATCAGGCGATGGCGGCTGCGGCGGGCCAGATCGATCACGTAATCGATCACGTACGGGCAACGCTTCTGGTAAGCCTGGATGACGAAACCGATGCCGTTCCAGCCGGTCAGTTGCGGCTCGAAGCACAGACGCTCAAGCAGATCCAGCGACAGCTCGAGGCGGTCGGCCTCTTCGGCGTCGATGTTCAGGCCGATGTCGTATTGCTTGGCCAGCAGGGTCAGCGACAGCAGGCGCGGGTACAGCTCGTCCATAACCCGCTCGTACTGCGCACGGCTGTAGCGCGGGTGCAGTGCCGAGAGCTTGATGGAAATGCCCGGGCCTTCATAAATCCCACGGCCGTGGGACGCTTTGCCGATCGAATGGATCGCTTGTTCGTACGACGCCAGGTATTTTTGCGCGTCGACTTCGGTGAGTGCCGCTTCACCGAGCATGTCGTAGGAATAACGGAAGCCCTTGGCTTCGAACTTGCTCGCATTGGCCAGCGCTTCGGCGATGGTTTCGCCGGTCACGAACTGCTCGCCCATCAGGCGCATGGCCATGTCGACGCCCTTGCGGATCATCGGCTCGCCGCTCTTGCCGATGATGCGGCTCAGCGACGAGGTCAGGCCGGCTTCGTTGTGGGTGGAAACCAGTTTGCCAGTCAGCAGCAGGCCCCAGGTCGCAGCGTTGACGAACAGCGAAGGGCTGTTGCCCAGGTGCGGATGCCAGTTGCCGGTGCTGATCTTGTCGCGGATCAGCGCATCGCGGGTGCCTTTGTCCGGGATGCGCAGCAGCGCTTCGGCCAGGCACATCAGCGCCACGCCTTCCTGGGACGACAGGGAGAATTCCTGCAACAGACCTTGAACAATACCGGCACGACCGCCGGCACTTTTCTGGTTACGCAGTTTTTCGGCGATGGTCGCGGCGAGTTTGTTGGTGGCTTCGGCCATCGGTGCCGGCAGGCGCGCCTGCTCGATCAGCATCGGCACCACTTCCGGCTCAGGGCGGCGGTAGGCGGCGGTGATCGAAGCACGCAGAACCGATTGCGGCAGGATGCTTTCAGCGAATTCGAGGAAGCATTGGTGAGCGTGATCGGTCTGCACTTCGCCTGCGTCATCGGCGTCTTTGGCGGTCAAACCGTTCAACTCGGTCAGGGTTGCACCACCCTCGAGTTTTTCCAGGTAATTGAAAATTGCCTGCTTGATCAGCCAGTGCGGCGTGCGATCAATCGAGGTTGCGGCAGCCTTCAGGCGCTCGCGGGTCGGGTCATCGAGTTTGACCCCAAGGGTGGTGGTAGCCATATTTTTATCCTCATGGTTGCCACAGTTGCGTGGCATCAGCTGGCCGCAAGATTAGCCGTGCGTTGAATGAGGTGCAACCGGGTGCAACCCTTTTTTTGCCGGAATAATACGCAGCTCGTCAGGAAATAATTTCTGGTACGAAAGTGCTGCTCCTGCTTGGTGCTTTTGCTTCTAGCAACGAGCCATGACTGCCACAAAAGGGAGCAAAAACGGGGTGATTGTCGATTAATCCGACTGGGTGCAACTAATTCTCGCGAAACTGGTTGCACCTTATTTGCTTTGTTGCATAGCATTCGCCGCCAAGGTGCAACCGGGAATAACCCGGTGCATCGGCTGATGGCTTTCCTGGGGAAACATCAGTCTTAAATGCGCGGGATCCCGGATCGTCTGCCAAACGTCGTCGTTTGCGAGCGGTTCACCACCGCCGCTACATAAAAACAAAGCCAGGGCGTAACTCAATGAGCGTAAGCAATCCAACCCTGATCACGTTCGTGATCTACATCGCAGCAATGGTGCTGATCGGCTTGATGGCCTATCGCTCCACCAACAACCTTTCCGACTATATTCTCGGTGGTCGCAGCCTCGGCAGCGTCGTCACCGCGCTGTCTGCCGGTGCCTCCGACATGAGCGGCTGGTTGCTGATGGGCCTGCCGGGCGCCATCTACATGTCCGGTCTGTCCGAAAGCTGGATCGCCATCGGCCTGATCGTCGGTGCCTACCTGAACTGGCTGTTTGTCGCCGGCCGTCTGCGTGTGCAGACCGAGCACAACGGCGATGCCCTGACTCTGCCGGATTATTTTTCCAGCCGTTTCGAAGATAAAAGCGGCTTGCTGCGGATTATCTCGGCGATCGTGATTCTGGTGTTCTTTACCATCTACTGCGCTTCCGGCATCGTCGCTGGTGCCCGTCTGTTCGAAAGTACGTTCGGCATGACCTACGAAACGGCGCTGTGGGCCGGTGCTGCGGCGACGATTGCCTACACCTTCATCGGCGGTTTCCTCGCGGTGAGCTGGACCGACACCGTACAAGCCACGCTGATGATCTTCGCGCTGATCCTTACGCCGATCATCGTCCTGCTGGCCACTGGCGGCGTTGACACCACGTTCCTCGCCATCGAAGCGCAAGATCCTAGCAACTTCGACATGCTCAAAGGCACCACCTTCATCGGCATCATCTCGCTGATGGGCTGGGGTCTGGGCTACTTCGGCCAGCCGCACATCCTCGCGCGTTTCATGGCGGCGGATTCGGTGAAGTCGATCGCCAAGGCGCGTCGCATTTCCATGGCCTGGATGATCCTGTGCCTGGGCGGCACCGTTGCGGTGGGCTTCTTCGGTATCGCTTACTTCTCGGCGCACCCGGAAGTCGCCGGTCCTGTGACCGAGAACCCGGAGCGCGTGTTCATCGAACTGGCGAAAATCCTCTTCAACCCATGGGTTGCCGGTGTACTGCTGTCGGCCATTCTGGCGGCGGTGATGAGCACCCTGAGCTGCCAGTTGCTGGTGTGCTCGAGCGCCCTGACCGAAGACTTCTATAAAGCCTTCCTGCGCAAATCCGCTTCGCAACTGGAGCTGGTCTGGGTCGGTCGTGCCATGGTGCTGCTGGTAGCCCTGATTGCTATCGCGCTGGCTGCCAACCCGGAAAACCGCGTACTGGGCCTGGTGTCCTACGCCTGGGCCGGTTTCGGTGCTGCATTCGGTCCGGTGGTGCTGATTTCGGTGGTCTGGAAAGACATGACCCGCAACGGCGCACTGGCCGGTATTCTGGTCGGCGCGATCACCGTGGTGGTCTGGAAGCATTTCGAACTGCTGGGTCTGTACGAAATCATTCCGGGCTTCATCTTCGCCAGCCTGGCCATCTACTTTGTCAGCAAGGCGGGTGAGCCGACTCGCGGCATGGTTGAGCGTTTCGAGGCAGCGGAAAAAGACTTCCATCTGAACAAGTGATGGACTGAGCTTCGGCTCACATGAAAACGGCCCGCTTCCTAGAGGAAGCGGGCCGTTTTTTTGTGCCTGTGATTTCTCGAATTCTGTGGAAATCCATTGTGGGAGCGAGCCTGCTCGCGAATGCGATTGATCATTCAATGAATGTGTCGACTGACATGCCGCTTTCGCGAGCAGGCTCGCTCCCACAGGGTGGGTGGCAGGTTTGATTGAATTGTCTGTAGTCGAACGGCCGAATTAACAAGGTCCTTTCAGCAAACCACGTAGGGCAAATCTGAATTTCCCGTCACCTGCTCGGCACCCCTTGCCCCTCATGCAGAATCGCCCGCCCTCACACTGCAGAGAGACATCGGATGTTCGCGCCTGCCAATCAACCGCGTTTCACGTTGACCCTCGAAGGCGCCCGGCATGACCTCAAAGTCCTTGAGTTCACGGGCAGGGAAGCCATCAGCCAACCCTTTCGCTTCGAGCTGGAACTGGTCAGCGAGCGGCCGGACCTGGATCTGGAAAGCCTGCTGCATGGTCAGGCGTTTCTGAGTTTCGATGCTCAGGGTTGCGGTATTCATGGTCAGATTTATCAGGTCGGGCAGGGCGATTCCGGGAAACGTCTGACACGCTATCACCTCAGCCTTGTCCCGCGTCTGACGTATCTGGGGCATCGCATCAACCAGCGTATTTTTCAGCATCAGAGCGTGCCGCAAATTGTCACGCAGATCCTCAAGGACCATTCGATCCTGCGCGATGCCTTTGAATTTCGCCTGGGCAGCGAATACCCGGAGCGCGAGTACTGCGTGCAATACGCCGAAAGCGATCTGGCATTCATCCAGCGCCTGTGTGCCGAAGTCGGCATTCATTACCACTTTCAACACAGCCCCGAAGGCCATTTGCTGGTGTTCGGCGACGACCAGACCGTGTTCCCCAAGCTGCCCGAGCCGACGCTGTATCTGCCGGGCAGCGGCATGTCGGCGGGCGCGCCGGCGATTCAACGGTTCAACGTGCGCGTGGAAACCCGCACCAGCGTTGTCACCCGGCGCGACTACAATTTCGAGAAACCACGGCTGTCACTGGAAAGTCGCAGTGACGGCGAGCAGCGTCCGGTGCTGGAGGACTATCACTTCCCCGGCCAATTCAGTGATCGTGAAACCGGCAAACAGCTGACTCGGCGAGCGCTGGAACGGCACGTCGCCGATTACCGTCAGGCCGAGGGCAGCAGCGACGAGTCTTCATTGGTCTGCGGCCATTTCCTGCAACTCACCGAGCATCCGCGCAGCGACTGGAATGATCTGTGGTTGCTCACCTGTGTCGAGCATCGCGGGCGTCAGCCGCAGGTGCTGGAGGAATCGGTGACCAGCGATGGCGAATCCTTCCAGGGCTACCGCAATACTTTCGTCGCCACGCCGTGGGACGTGGTCTTTCGTCCGGCGCTGTGCCCGGAAAAACCGCGCATGTCGGGCTACCAACCTGCCGTGGTCACCGGCCCGAAAGACCTGGAAATCCATTGCGATGAATATGGCCGGGTCAAAGTGCAACTGGCCTGGGATCGTGATGGCGAACTCAACGAGCACTCCAGTTTGTGGCTGCGCGTCGCGACCGGTTGGGCTCACGATCACTACGGCAGCGTGTTGATTCCGCGCGTCGGCATGGAAGTTTTGGTCGGCTTCATTGATGGCGATGCCGACAAGCCGCTGGTCATGGGTTGCCTGCCGAATGCGGCGACCCCGGTGCCGCTGGATCTGCCGGCAGACAAGACCCGCAGTATCTTCCGCAGCCAGAGCAGTCCTGGCGGTGGCGGTTATAACGAACTGCGCATCGAGGATAAAAAAGGCGCCGAGGAAATCTACCTGCGTGCCCAGCGCAACTGGACCCAGCATGTGCTCAACGATCAGCAGTTGCAGGTTGATAATCAGCGCAGTGTGGTGGTCACAGGGACTGCCCGCCATGAACTCAAGGCCGACGAGCAACGCATCACCCACGGCCAGCGCCAGACCGAAGTCAGGCAGGATGATCATTTGTCCGTGCTCGGCGACCGGCAGGTGCGGGTGAACAGCCAGGCCACCAGCGCCTCGGCGCAGATCCATATCAGCGCAGGCCAGCAAGTGGTCATTGATGGCGGCGCGAGCGCGACGATTCAGGCCGGGGGACAGTGGATCAACATCGGCCCCGGCGGAATTTTCAGCAGCGTGCCGATTGTTGTGGGTGGCGCGCCGATGGCGGCGACCAGCGCTGCGCCGGTGGTGCCGGGGTTGCCGGAGAAACTGGCCGCTGCGCCGGCGGCGATTCTCACTGCTGCACAGATCATGAGTCTCAAAGGTGATGCGCCTTTCTGCGAAGAGTGTGAGCGGTGTAAGGATGGTGTTTGTGCAGCGTGAGGAATTGACACCCGAACAATGGCTGGCACGGCAGCCGCTGCATGCGTCGGAGCAACTGTTCGCCATTTTCAGCCGCGCCAGCGACGCCAATGCATTCAAAGCTTGGCAGGGCACAGCGAATCCAGTCTGGGCCGAGACGATTTATGCCGAGTGGGACGCGGTGATGCCCTATGTGGGAATTGTCGCTGCGGACAGTGAGTTTTTACGTTGGGTGGCGGAAACAGAATCCCGGGATTGGGGATGGTTGGCGGTGTCTTCGGCAGATCTGGATGTGCTGGTCGAACATTTCCGCAGCCTGACTCAAGTGCTGATGCCGGACGGTAAAGCGGTGTTTTTTCGCTTTTGGGATGGTCGGTTTCTGCTGCCTCTTTTGCACTCTGACGAGGTCATTCCCGCGCAATGGCTGCCAGTCGTTTCACGAGCCTTGATCAATGGCCAGGCCATTGAAATCGGGGGCCGTGCGCTGGTTTCGGGGCGGGTCTTTCCGTGGTGGAGCGTGCCGCAATCGCTGTTGGCGCAGACTGATGCAAGCGTACGCATCGCCAATGCTTTGCAATGGCTGAGCGAGGAGCAACCGGCCGTGTTCGAGGCGTTTCCCGAGGCTGTTTTGCGCTGCAAGGTCGGGCAGTTTTTCAAATTATCGATGTCGGAAGATTCGTCACGATCGGCGCTTCTGGAGTTTTTGCTGGCAGAGGCAGAGTGAAATTTCGGGGCAAACGCTTCGGACGTTTCCTTCGAATCGCGGCGGCTTTCATGAACTGGTGCGTGGTGAGTTGCAGGGATAGTCTTTTCGTTGTCGCCACGAGAGTGGTGGCAGGGTGAAGGATTCCCGCATTCATGACGTTACAGTTCGTTGGCTTTTTGCGGCACTTGGTTCAAGTCCGTAAGATCGTTCGCGGCGGCTGTGCGTGGGGCACGCTTCGGCGTGGCCGAGGTCCATGATTGCTCGGTTCCTACTCCTGCGCACAGCTGCCACCCTAACCCGTAGGAAGGTGTGATGGCGGCTCACGTTTATCAATCATGGGGCCCGGAAAATGACCAATATGCATACTGATTCACCCTACGAAAAAATCACGCCTCACCCCGACAACCGCGTCATGGCCCTCACCGGCAATTGCAGCGACATGCCCAGCCTGTTCGTCGACACCCACGTGCCCCTCGACATCCTCATGGACGCTGCCAACCATCGCATCCGCGCCGTGGTCCAGGTCCTGGAAAACATGTGCATGCGCGGCTCGATCGAATGCGACTCCGTGATCCTCAGCGACTTCGCCCTGCTGTGCGCCATCCCATTGCGCGATGGCTGTGATGTGCTCGATGTCATCGGCAAGCGCTTGCGCAGCTTGCCCGCCTGAAGATCGAAAGGCCGCAGCCTTCGGCAGAGTGAGCGCCTATCCCATGTAGGAGCCGCCGAAGGCTGCGATCTTTTGATTGATTGAAATCGGGGGGTCAGTCAGAGATGTAGGCATCTTGGATTTTGATAAAGCGGTTGAACGCTTCGGAGTTGTAGATCTTCAGGCACGCAAGGAACACCACTTTTTCATTTGAGAGTTTGCTGCGTGAAGATGTCTGGTCGTAAGCCGCCAACACGTAGCTCAGTGTTTCTTTATAGGGGTCGTGCAGCACTTGCAGCGTGTCTTCGTTTTGCAGGATGGAATGCAGGCCGTTGCCCATGAATGAGTAGGCATTGGCGGATAGTGCAATGTCTTTTCTCAGGGCTGATTGCTCATTGAATGGCGCCAGGATGCAGTGGCTCAGCCCGTAGTTCTTTAGTGTCTGGCGTGCCTGTTCAATGTGGGTTTCGTCGGCAAGGGCGAGGTATGGACTAAGAAGGCTGAGTAAACAGATGATCAGATATCGCATGAGTTTTTGACTTCCTGTCGTTCATGGTTAGCCAGTTTAACGCCATAAAAGCAAAGCCCCTCACCCTAGCCCTCTCCCAGAGGGAGAGGGGACTGACCGAGTTGTCTGGGTGATGTACGCCGACCTGCGACTTCAGTGGTGAACTTCGCTTGGCCAAGCCTGAGATCACGTGGATCATTCAGGTCGATGTAACTCGCAAGATCGCCACCGTCAGTCCCCTCTCCCTCCGGGAGAGGGCTAGGGTGAGGGCAGGCTTTTTGTCCGCTCGGCCGCCAACCCCTGACTTGCCGACCGGTAAAAGGTAAACTTTGCGGCCCTCGCAGGAGCAGCCATGAATTATCGTCACGCCTTCCATGCCGGCAATCACGCCGATGTGTTCAAACACCTGACCTTGACCCGCCTCATCGCTCTGATGTCGCGTAAGGAGCAGCCGTTTGCCTATCTCGACACGCACGCCGGCATCGGTCTGTATGACTTGCAGGGCGATCAGGCCAATCGCACCGGCGAGTACCTGGAAGGCATTGCGCGGTTGTGGGATCAGCCGGACCTGCCGGCGCTGACCGCCGATTACATGAAGGTGCTGCACGAGATGAACCCGGATGGCCAGTTGCGCTATTACCCGGGTTCGCCCGAGCTGGCGCGGCGCCTGACGCGGCCGCAGGACCGGGTGATGCTCAACGAGAAGCACCCGGAAGACGGCGTGCTGCTCAAGGACAATATGGCTGGCGATCGTCGGGTGAAGGTCCATTTGGGCGAAGGCTGGCACGTGGCGCGGGCGATGTTGCCGGTGCAGGAAAAGCGCGCGGTGATGCTGATCGATCCGCCGTTCGAGCAACTGGACGAGATGCAGCGTTGCGCGGCGTCGATGAAAGAAGCCATCGGCCGCATGCGCCAGACTGTGGCTGCGATCTGGTATCCGGTGAAGGATCAGCGTGCACTGCGGCGTTTCTATCAGGACCTGGCAGGCACGGGTGCACCGAAGTTGTTGCGCGTCGAGTTGCTGGTGCATCGGCTGGACACGCCGAACAGCCTGAACGGTTCCGGGCTGGCGATCGCCAATCCGCCGTGGGGGCTGGAAGATGAATTGCGTGAGTTGCTGCCGTGGTTGTCGAAGAAGCTGGGGCAGACTCAGGGTGGCTGGCAGATGGATTGGTTAATAGCGGAATGAAGCTACAAGCTACAAGCTGAAGCGAAAACAGCGCTTGCAGCTTGAAGCTTGCCGCTAGCAGCTTTTAGCTCGGCATGCACACGCCGGTGCCGCCAATCCCGCAGTAACCTTCAGGGTTTTTCGCCAGATACTGCTGGTGATAAGCCTCGGCAAAGTACACGGTCGGCGCCTGGTCGATCTCGGTGCTGATTTCACCCAGACCGGCCTTGGCCAGTTCCGCCTGATACACGTCTTTGCTTTTCAGTGCCGCATCCAGTTGCTCCGGGGTGGTCGCGTAGATCACCGAGCGGTACTGAGTGCCGATGTCGTTGCCCTGACGCATGCCCTGAGTCGGGTTGTGCAGTTCCCAGAACATCGCCAGCAGTTCTTCGTAACTCACTTGAGCCTTGTCATACACCACCAATACCACTTCGGCGTGGCCGGTCAGGCCCGAGCAGACTTCTTCGTACGTCGGGTTCGGCGTGAAGCCGCCGGCGTAACCTACCACGGTGCTGACTACGCCTTCGCGCTGCCAGAAGCGTCGTTCCGCGCCCCAAAAGCAACCCAGACCGAAGATTGCAAAGTCGACGTCCTGAAAGAATGGACCGAGCAGCGGGGTGTCTTCGAAGACGAAGTGTTTTTCCGGCAGGGTCATCGGGGTTTCGCGGCCGGGCAGGGCTTGTTCTTTGGTTGGAAGCACGTTTTTGTTCACCAGAATTTCCGAGCGCAGAACCATGAGCGTTCCTCTCAGTCAGGTTGGAGGTAAAAAGTCAGACCGCCAGTGTGCCGAATGATGCCGGAATTCGCACTATCAAAACTGTCCCACAAGGGATCTTCATAGAAGCCGGCGTTAGAGGCAGAGCGGCCCACGCGGATAGCGCTTGAGCGCTTTGATCAGCTCATCGCCCGGAATCGGTCGGTCGAACAGATAACCCTGGCCGACGTCGCAACGATGCCGGCGCAGGAACGCCAGTTGCTCGGCGGTTTCGATGCCTTCGGCGACAACTTTGAGTTTCAGGTTGTGGGCCATGGCGATCACGGCGGAGGTGATTTCCATGTCGTCCTGGTTGTCGGGGATTTCATGGATGAAGCTGCGATCGATCTTGATGATGTCGATCGGGAATTTCTTCAGATAGCTCAGCGACGAGTACCCGGTGCCGAAGTCATCCATGGCCAGGGTCAGGCCCAGGCGTTTGAGCTGGTCGAGCTGCAAATGCGTGTCTTCGGTGGCTTCCAGCAGCAGGCCTTCGGTCAGCTCGAGTTCGAGCAGACTGGCCGGCAGCGCTTCTTCCCTGAGGATGTTGGCGATCGAGGCGACCAGGTCCGGATCGGAGAACTGTTTCGGTGACAGATTGATTGCCACCTGCAGATTGCCCAGGCCGGCAGCGGTCAGGGATTTGCTCATGCGACACGCCTGACGAGCAATCCACTTGCCGATCGGAATGATCAGGCCGGTTTCCTCGGCGACGCTGATGAACTGGTCCGGGCGAATCATGCCGCGTTCCGGATGGTTCCAGCGCAACAGCGCTTCCATGCCCAGCAAGCGACCGCTGCGCAGGCACAGTTTCGGCTGGTAAAACACGTCCAGTTCGTTCTGCGTGAGGGCGCGGCGCAGGTTGTTCTCGACGAACAGTTTGTAACTGGCTTCGGCGTTCAGCGCTTCAGTGAACACCTGCAATTGGTGTTTACCGTTGGCCTTGGCCTTGTGCAGCGCCAGGCCGGCGTTGCGCATCAGGGTCTGCGGGTCGCGCCCGTGCAGCGGCGCGCAGGCCAGGCCGACGGAGCCGGTGACGCTGATCAACTGATTGTCGACGAACATCGGCTTGTCGAGGGTCATCAGCAACTGACTGGCAATCTGCTGCCCGGCTTCAAGGTCGGTGTCGTCGAGCAACACGGCGAATTCGTTACTGGCAAAACGCGCCAGGCTGCCACTCGGGCTGAGGCTGTTGCGCAGGCGCCGGGCGAGGCTGATCAACAGTTTGTCGCCGGTCTGGTGACCGAGGCTGTCGTTGATCCGCTTGAAATTGTCGATGTCCACCAGCAACAGGCTGATCGGCGTATCGTTGTCGCGGGCGAAACGCTCATCGAGATTGCGGATGAATGCCGGACGGTTGCCGAGGTTGGTCAGGTTGTCGGTGTAGGCCAGGCGCTCGATACGTTGCTGCGCGAGTTTGGTCTGGGTGATGTCTTCGTAGATGCCGATGTAATGCGTCAGCTCACGGTTATCGCCATAGACCTTGGAAATCGACAGCTGGCCCCAGTACGGTTCGAGGTTCTTGCGGCGGCTTTTGAATTCGCCCTGCCAGCTGTTGCTCTGGGCCAGCGCCGAGGGCGCGTCGAACAGCAGTTCGCTGAGGTTTTCCAGCGCCGGCAATTCCGACAGGCGCTGACCGTGGACTTCCTCGGTGGTGTACTGGGTGATCGCAGTGAAGCTCGGGTTGACGTACTCGACTACGCCGTCGCAGTTGACCAGCAAAAAGGCGTTGGCGCTTTGCTCGACCGCGCGTTGAAACAGGTGCAGGGCGCTGGTGGCGGTGCGCCGGTTGTGGTTGTTGATCACCTGCGCGAACTGGTCGGCCAGTTCGCCGGCAAAGGCGATTTCGTCGGACTGCCAGGCGCGAGTGGCGCCGGTCTGTTCCAGACACAACACGCCGACAACCTGGCCGTCGACGCGGATGCTGGCGTCGAGCATGGCGTTGACGTCACGCGGACGCATCGCCTCGGCCATCTCGCGGGTGCGCGGGTCATGCATGGCGTTGTTTGCATCGATGGCGCGGCTGCTGTGCAGGGCTTCCATGTAGTCGGGGAAGCCGCTGATATCGATCGGCTCCGGCAGGATGTATTCCTGAGTTGCGCGATGGTAGGCGGAGATCGGCAGCAAGCGCTGGCCTTCGAGGTTCCACAGGCTGGCGCAGTCGATCTCGTAGATATCGCAGGCGCAGCGGGTGATCAGTTCAGCGGCTTCCTGCAGCGAGTTGTGTGTGCTGTAGCGCTGGCGTGCGAGCAGCAGAATCAGATCCTGCTGGGCGCGTACGCGTTCCAGATGCTGCAGTTGTTCCTGCTGGGCACGCTGGTTCAGCTCAAGGGCGATTTGCAGGCGCGAGTTCTGGGTTTCCAGATCCACCGAAGGCAGCGCCTGGGTTTCGTCGAACACCTCGTCGACGGCCAGCAGGTAGCCGCGCAGCAAATGCCGGTTGTGCTGTTTGTAGGCTTCGCCCAGCTCGAGCATGTTCAACGCGCCGGCGGCGGTGTGCAGGGTGTAGCGCACCACGTAATGCGCGCTTTTGCTCAACTGCTGCTGGATCGCGTCATGCAGTTGGTAGCGCGCTTCGGGCTCCATCAGGCTGGCGTAGGGCGAGCCGACCAGCGCGCAGAGCTCGACGGCCGGCTGGCCAAACTGGCGTTCGCAGTTGGGATCGAGGAACAGCATCGCCCAACTGGCTTCATTCAAGCGCTCGAAACGCAGCATGCCGAGCCGCGAGGGCACAGGCAACTGCGTCACTACCTCGGCCGCCATACGGCTGGCGGCATCGGGCTGGCTCTTCATGAAGGAAACTCGCTTGGAAATATGCTGAATGCGCCGGGCTCTCGCCCTCTTGTCTGTTGGCTGCGGCAAGGTTGCATCATTGCGGCACCGACTGACAAGAGAGATGAAGGCCAAGTGCTATAAGAATATGTCGGCGGCAGTGAACATTTCTCCAGTGCACAACTGAAATGAGCAGAAGATCGCAGCTTCACGCAGCCCCAACAGGGTAATGCGCCTTGTGTAGGAGCTGCCGAAGGCTGCGATCTTTTGGTGTTTCAACGCAATTTCATACTGATCGACTGCAACTTCTTGCCATCGCGGTCATGGTAATTGACCAATATCTGATCAGCCTCAACGACCACATGCGCAAAATTGTCCTGACTCACTACCGCACTGGTCAGCTCGTGCCGATAATCCCCGGCCGCCGTGCGCACCAGCGGTTGATCGAGGATAAACGTTGAAGCCTTGGCATACGGCAGCAATTTGCTGTTGTGCAGCGGCGAGGACACGATGGTGTGCACCTCGAAATCGGTGTCCTCGCTGTGAGACAGGCGACTGGTCAGCGAGCCATGGACGTCGCCGGAAACGAACACCACGTTCTTGATCCGGTGAGTGCGGATGGTTTCCAGCAGGCGCAGACGCTGCTCGGGAAAAGCTTTCCAGGCATCGTCACCGTTGAACTTGCGATCGGGATAGAACATCACGCTGGTCACCACGAACTTCACCCGTGCCGGGCTATGGATCAGCCATTGCAGCAGGGCCTGATCTTGCTCGATGTCGAGAATGCGCCGGTCATCCTTCGACAAGTTGCGTCGGGTGCGACTGTCGGTGACGAACCAGGCGATATCGCTGTCGCCGAACTGATACCAATAATGCTTCAAGGTATTCCGGTCTATCTGGCCCTCGCTGTTATATGCGTAAACCGGGCTGTGGCTGGCTTGATAAAGTTCATAAGCGGCCATGGCGTTGCGATACAAGTCATTGTCTGCATCTTTTGCATTGGCGGGCCAGTTATCTTCTATTTCATGATCGTCGAGCATCATGTAAGTCGATGTATTGGACATCAATCGTTGAATATTCGGTTGCGAGAATGCCGTTCGATACTTCTTCAGAATGTCCTTGGCTTCGCGATCCGGTGCAACGATATTCAAATCATCTACATACACTTGGTCGCCGGTCATGATCACCGCGCTGACGGGTAGATGACTGTTCTCGACAAGTTGATTGATCGAGCCAAAGATGCGATCGCCCAGTTGCGGCAAGGAAGCGATGCCCGCGGTGATCCGCAGATAACGACAAGATCCGACGATAAAGCCCCGGGGCTGGCTGGCTTGCGCGGTGCGGGTGCGAAAGCGGTAGAGCTGTCGCGGCCATTGCAGTGGAAACTCCACCACTGTGTCGATGGTGTGTACCGGATTCATCGGGCTTAACCAGCCGGCTTGATATTCGTATTCACAATCGGCGTCCAGATCCTGTAATACCAGTACGCCCGACATATCGGTGGCTGGATGCAAAAGTGCAAATACGCTGTTGGACCATTTTTCCGTTCCGGCCTTGCGGGCGCGAACTCCGGCAAATACGCGTTTTTTGTCCTGTTGTTCGCCGCGCATGAAAATGCGCACTTCGTTAGTTGTGGTATGGCCCACGATGGGGCCGATAGTCGGTTTGAACATGATCGATTCCGTTCGAGATTTTAATAAGATGAATTAAATAAGCGGAGCGCATTGAAGCAACTTTCCTGAGCAGAGGTTAGTTGGCCGGCGGCAGAAAATATTGGCGTTAAGTGGACCAGACCTGTGGCCGATGTCAGCGCAGGTTGTAGGAAAGAGCCGCGATCCGGTTTATTTCAGGCAAAAAAAAGCCCCGTCAATTGACGGGGTTGAGGTACGAGCGTGTGGCGCTCGAAAGGGTGCAGCAAGCGGCCCTCCGTCGCCGGAGGGCCGTTTGGGTTACAGCAGGATGGTGCGGATGTCGCCCAACAGGCTGCCCAGACGCTGAGTGAAGCGTGCAGCTGCAGCGCCGTTGATCACGCGGTGATCGTAGGACAACGACAGTGGCAGCATCAGCTTCGGCTGGAAGGCTTTACCGTCCCAGACTGGCTGGATGGTTGCCTTGGAAACACCAAGGATCGCCACTTCCGGCGCGTTGACGATCGGCGTGAAGCCGGTGCCGCCAATATGACCGAGGCTGGAAATGGTGAAGCAGGCGCCCTGCATCTCGTCCGAGGACAGCTTCTTGGTGCGGGCTTTTTCAGCCAGCGAAGCCGCTTCGGCTGCCAATTGCAGCAGGCTCTTCTGGTCGACGTTCTTGATCACCGGCACCAGCAGGCCATCCGGGGTGTCGACGGCGAAGCCGATGTTCACGTATTTCTTGCGGATGATCGCCTTGCCGCTTGGTGCCAGCGAACTGTTGAAGTCCGGCAGCTCCTTGAGCAGGTGCGCGCAGGTCTTGAGCAACAGCGGCAGGATGGTCAGCTTGACGCCAGCCTTCTCGGCCACGGCTTTTTGCGCTACACGGAAGGCTTCCAGCTCGGTGATGTCCGCCGAGTCGAATTGCGTGACGTGTGGCACGTTGAGCCAGCTGCGGTGCAGGTTGGCAGCGCCGACCTGCATCAGGCGGGTCATCGGCACTTCTTCGATTTCGCCGAAACGGCTGAAATCGACCACCGGGATCGGCGGGATGCCCGCGCCACCGGTAGCGCCGCCAGCAGCGGCCGGTGCTTCCTTGGCCTTCTGCATCATCGCCTTGACGTAAACCTGCACGTCTTCCTTGAGGATGCGACCGTGCGGACCGCTGGCGCCAACGGCGCTCAGCTCGACGCCGAACTCACGAGCCAGTTGACGCACGGCAGGACCGGCGTGAACTTTGGCGCCCGGCTTGGCCGGTGCGGCGGCTGGAGCGGCAGCAGCAGGTGCAGCGGCCGGAGCAGCAGCGGCAGGTGCCGGAGCGCTCGGAGCAGCAGCGGCGGCAGCTGGAGCCGGGGCAGCAGCAGGGGCCGCGCCTTTGACTTTCAGCTTGAGGATCAGGTCGCCGGTACCGACTTCGTCATCGAGCTTGATCGAAACGCTTTCAACCACGCCAGCGGCAGGCGATGGAATTTCCATGCTCGCCTTGTCGGATTCCAGGGTGATCAGCGACTGGTCGGCTTCGACAGTGTCGCCGGCCTTGACCAGCACTTCGATGATCTTCGCCTTGCCGGCCGAACCGATGTCCGGGACGTGGATGTCCTGAACGCTGTCGGCAACCGGTGCAGCCGGAGCAGCAGCCGGGGCTGGCGCAGCGGCAGCAGCAGGCGCAGCAGCCTGAGCCGGAGCGGCCGCAGCCGGGGCCGCAGCACCCGCCACTTCCAGATCCAGAATCAGATCGCCAGTGCCGACTTCGTCGTTGAGCTTGACGCTGATGGCTTTGACCACGCCAGCGGCAGGCGACGGGATTTCCATGCTGGCCTTGTCGGATTCCAGAGTGATCAGCGATTGATCAGCTTCGACGCTGTCGCCGACCTTGACCTGAATCTCGATGATCTGCGCCTTGCCCGACGAACCGATGTCCGGCACGTGCACTTGCTGTACCGAAGCGGCAGCAGGGGCAGCGGCAGGCGCGGCAGCAGCAGGTGCCGCAGCCGGTTTCTCTTCGGCTTTCGCAGCAGGTGCGGCGGCAGGTGCAGGGGCCGCTTCAGCGGCGCCCTCGACTTCCAGCTCGAGCAGTTCGTCGCCTTCTTTCAGACGGTCGCCCAGCTTCACTTTCAGGCTCTTGATGACGCCGGCTTTCGGGGCCGGCACTTCCATGCTGGCCTTGTCCGATTCCAGGGTCAGGATGCTCTGGTCGGCTTCGATGCGGTCGCCGACCTTCACAAACAGTTCAATTACTTCACCTTCACCGCTGCCGATGTCAGGTACGCGAATGAGTTCGCTCACAAAATGTCTCCTCAGCAGTCCAGTGGGTTGCGTTTTTCCGGGTCGATGCCGAACTTGGCGATGGCTTCGGCCACAACCTTAGGTTCGATATCACCACGGTCAGCCAGTGCTTCCAGGGCTGCCAACACCACGAAATGACGGTCGACTTCGAAGAAATGACGCAGTTTCTTGCGGCTGTCGCTGCGGCCGAAACCGTCGGTGCCCAGGACTTTGAATTCCTTGGACGGTACCCACTGACGGATCTGCTCGGCGAACAGCTTCATGTAGTCGGTAGAAGCAATGACCGGACCTTTACGGCCGTTCAGGCACTCTTCGACGTAGCTCAGCTTAGGCTTCTGGCCAGGCTTGAGACGGTTGCTGCGCTCTACAGCGAGGCCGTCGCGACGCAGTTCGTTGAAGCTGGTAACGCTCCACACGTCAGCGCCGATGTTGAACTCTTCACGCAGGATCTTCGCCGCTTCACGCACTTCGCGCAGGATGGTGCCGGAGCCCATCAGCTGAACGTGGTGCGCCGCATCGCGGGTGTCTTCCTCGAGCAGGTACATGCCTTTCTTGATGCCTTCTTCGGCACCGGCCGGCATGGCTGGCTGCTGGTACGACTCGTTCATCACGGTGATGTAGTAGAAGATGTCCTGTTGCTCTTCGGTCATCTTCTTCATGCCGTCCTGAATGATCACCGCCAGCTCGTAGCCGTAGGTCGGATCGTAGGTGCGGCAGTTCGGGATGGTCGCGGCCAGCAAGTGGCTGTGACCGTCTTCGTGCTGCAGACCTTCACCGTTCAGGGTGGTACGGCCAGCGGTGCCGCCGATCAGGAAGCCACGGGTACGGCTGTCGCCAGCGGCCCAGGCCAGGTCGCCGATACGCTGGAAGCCGAACATCGAGTAGAAGATGTAGAACGGCAGCATCGGCTGGTTGTGGCTGGAGTACGAAGTACCGGCAGCGATGAACGAACTCATGGCGCCTGCTTCGTTGATGCCTTCCTCAAGGATCTGACCTTTCTGGTCTTCCTTGTAGAACATCACCTGGTCCTTATCGACTGGCTCGTAGAGCTGGCCGACGGAGGAGTAGATACCCAGCTGACGGAACATGCCTTCCATACCGAAGGTACGGGCTTCGTCCGGGATGATCGGGACGATGCGCGGGCCGATTTCCTTGTCCTTGACCAGTTGCGCGAGGATCCGCACGAAAGCCATGGTGGTGGAAATTTCACGGTCGCCCGAGCCATCGAGGATGGCTTTGAGGGTGTCCAGATCCGGAGTCGGTACGCTGAAGCTCTGCGCGCGGCGCTGCGGCACGAAACCGCCCAGTGCGGCACGGCGCTCGGCCAGATAACGCGCTTCGGCGCTGTTTGGCTCCGGCTTGAAGAACGGCAGGTTCTCCAGCTCTTCGTCCTTGACCGGGATGTCGAAGCGGTCGCGGAACAGCTTCAGGCTGTCGACGTCGACTTTCTTGGTGTTGTGCGCAGTGTTTTTCGCTTCGCCGGCACCGGTGCCATAACCCTTGATGGTCTTGGCGAGGATGACGGTCGGTTGTTCCTTGTGGTTGACCGCTTCGTGGTACGCCGCGTAGACCTTGTACGGGTCGTGGCCGCCACGGTTGAGTTTCCAGATCTCGTCGTCGGACAGATCGGCAACCATTGCCTTGAGTTCAGGCGTGTTGAAGAAATGCTCGCGAACGAACGCGCCGTCTTTGGCTTTGTAGTTCTGGTACTCGCCGTCGATGACTTCGTCCATGCGGCGTTGCAGGATACCGTCGACGTCTTTGGCCAGCAGCGGGTCCCAGAAACGGCCCCAGATGACTTTGGTCACGTTCCACTGAGCGCCGCGGAACACGCCTTCGAGTTCCTGGATGATCTTGCCGTTGCCGCGAACCGGGCCGTCGAGGCGTTGCAGGTTGCAGTTGATGACGAAGATCAGGTTGTCCAGCTTCTCGCGGCCGGCCAGGGAGATCGCGCCCAGGGATTCCGGCTCGTCGCACTCGCCGTCGCCCAGGAAGCACCAGACTTTCTGTTTGCCCGGCTGGATGAAACCGCGGTGCTCCAGGTACTTCATGAAGCGCGCCTGGTAGATCGCCTGGATCGGACCCAGACCCATCGATACGGTCGGGAACTGCCAGAAGTCAGGCATCAGCCAAGGGTGCGGATAGGACGACAGGCCTTGACCATCGACTTCCTGACGGAAGTTGTTCATCTGGTCTTCGGTGATGCGACCTTCCATGAATGCACGGGCGTAAACGCCTGGCGAGGTGTGGCCCTGGAAGTAGATCAGGTCGCCGCCGTGTTCGTCGGTCGGGGCCTGGAAGAAATAGTTGAAGCCGATGTCATACAGGGTCGCACTGGAAGCGAAGCTGGAGATGTGACCACCCAGGTCCGAATCTCGCAGGTTCGTGCGCATTACCATGGCCATCGCGTTCCAGCGTACCAGCGAGCGAATGCGGCGTTCCATGAACAGGTCGCCAGGCATGCGTGCTTCGTGGGTAACGGGGATCGTGTTGCGGTAAGGCGTGGTGATCGCGTAAGGGAGCTGCGAGCCGCTGCGGGTCGCGAGTTCGCCCATACGGGTCATCAGATAGTGAGCACGGTCTTCGCCTTCTTTGTCGAGAACCGATTCCAGGGCGTCCAGCCATTCCTGGGTTTCGACGGGATCGAGGTCTTGCATGGCTTGCTCCAGGGCGGAAAGGCTTCCAGAATCGGTTGCCTGAGTTTGCGACTGGCCTTGTGGGCAGACGATTTAAAATTCTTGGATTGCCGACAGGTTGTTCCGGCGGCGTGTAGTTTTACTACAAATCTTCCGGCATTTCAGCCTTTCGAATGTATAGACGAGTAGTAAAACTACAGATGAAAGGCTTGTGGCCTCCGACTGCGTTGTGAGAATAATCGTTAAGGCGGGTCGATTTCCATCCGAATAAGGTGAAAGTTTGATGCTGGATGCCAAAGAAGAAGAAATTTCAGCTATTTCTAACTTTTGTTCGACAGTCCTTCACGTAGCGGGTTTTCATCATTCACTACAAGCGGCCCTTATTACGCCGATCAAGGATAGACCATGACCCTGCCCGTGCTTGCCGAACTGCCCGCCATTCTCCTGCCGTTGGTCAGCCGATCCGAGCAGTCGTTCCGTACGTCCGTCGCCGCCCTTGAAGACGATCACGGCCTGTCGAACTGGACGTCGGAGCGCTGGGCGCAATTCGCCCGCGTCAGCGCCGCCAGCGAATTTGTCATTGAACAGAGCATTCGTGACCCTTTGATGTTGTTGTCGCTGGTCGCGTCCGGCGAACTTGATCGAGCGTTTGCGCCCGGCGAGCTGTGCGCACAGATCGCCGCCGCCGTGAACAGCGCGCAGAGCGAAGACGAACTCGGCCGCGCCTTGCGCCGCCAGCGCGCACGCCATCAGGTGCGGATCATCTGGCGCGACCTGACCCGCCAGGCCGATCTGGTGCAGACCTGCCGCGACCTCTCGGACATGGCCGACGCCACCATCGATCAGGCTTATCAATGGCTGTACAGCCGCCACTGCGAGCAGTTCGGCACGCCGACCGGGCGGCGCAGCGGTGAGCCGCAGCAGATGGTCATCCTCGGCATGGGCAAACTCGGCGCGGTCGAGCTGAATCTGTCTTCCGACATCGACCTGATCTTCGCCTACCCCGAAGGCGGCGAAACCGTCGGCGTGAAACGCTCGCTGGATAATCAGGAATTCTTCATCCGCCTCGGCCAGCGTCTGATCAAGGCGCTGGATCCGATGACCGTCGACGGCTTCGTCTTCCGCGTCGACATGCGCCTGCGTCCATACGGATCGTCCGGTGCGCTGGTGCTCAGCTTCAACGCGCTGGAGCAGTATTACCAGGATCAGGGCCGCGACTGGGAACGCTACGCGATGATCAAGGCGCGGGTGGTGGCTGGCGATCAGGTCGCCGGCGCGCAGTTGCTCGATATGCTGCGGCCGTTCGTTTATCGGCGCTATCTGGACTTCTCGGCGATCGAAGCGCTGCGCACGATGAAGCAGTTGATCCAGCAGGAAGTGCGGCGCAAGGGCATGGCCGACAATATCAAGCTCGGCTCCGGCGGCATTCGTGAGGTCGAGTTTATCGCTCAGGCCTTTCAATTGATCCACGGTGGCCGCGACCTGAGCCTGCAACAGCGTCCTCTATTAAAGGTGCTGAGCACGCTGGAAGGGCAGGGCTATCTGCCGCCGGCGGTGGTCAGTGAATTGCGCGAAGGGTACGAGTTTCTGCGTTACACCGAACATGCCATTCAGGCGATTGCTGATCGCCAGACGCAGATGCTGCCGGACAGCGCTCAGGATCAGGCGCGCATCGCCTTCATGCTGGGCTTCGCCGATTGGTCGGCGTTCCACGAACAGCTGATGTACTGGCGCGGGCGCGTGGCCTGGCATTTCGCCCAGGTGATCGCCGATCCCGATGAGGAAGAGGGCAGCGAAAGCGAAGTGGTGGTCGGTGGTGAATGGCTGCCGCTGTGGGAGGAAGAACAGGACGAGGAGGCCGCGTGCCGGCAGTTGCAGGAAGGCGGTTTCGTCGATGCGGGCAAAGCCCTCAAAGCGCTGGCCGGTTTGCGTGGCAGTCCGCAATTGCGCGCGATGCAGCGGCTGGGGCGCGAGCGTCTCGATGCTTTTATTCCGCGACTGCTTGCGCAAGCGGTGGAGCATGACAATCCCGATCTGGTGCTCGAGCGCGTGCTGCCGCTGGTGGAAGCAGTGGCGCGGCGCTCGGCGTATCTGGTGTTGCTCACGGAAAACCCGGGCGCGCTGCGCCGCCTGCTGACCTTGTGTGCGGCGAGCCCGTGGATTGCCGAGCAGATCACGCGCTTCCCGCTGCTGCTCGACGAATTGCTCAACGAAGGTCGGCTGTTCAAGCCGCCGCTGGCGCCGGAACTGGCGGCCGAGTTGCGCGAACGCCTGACGCGAATTCCCGAAGACGACCTCGAGCAGCAAATGGAAGCCCTGCGCCATTTCAAACTGGCGCACCGCTTGCGCGTCGCCGCTTCGGAAATTGCAGGCAGCCTTCCGCTGATGAAAGTCAGCGATTACCTGACCTGGCTGGCCGAAGCGATTCTCGAACAGGTGCTGGCCCTGGCCTGGCGGCAGACCGTGGCCAAGTACGGCACGCCGCTGCGCACCGACGGCACGCTGTGCGATCCCGGCTTCATCATTGTCGGTTATGGCAAAGTCGGCGGTATCGAATTGGGGCATGGTTCCGATCTGGATCTGGTGTTCATCCATGACGGCGATCCGCAGGCGGAAACCGACGGGCCGAAATCCATCGACGGCGCGCAGTTCTTCACGCGTTTGGGGCAGCGGATCATTCATTTGCTCACAGCGCAGACCAACTCCGGCCAGCTGTATGAAGTGGATATGCGCCTGCGTCCCTCCGGTGCTTCCGGGTTGCTGGTGAGTTCCCTCGGCGCGTTCGCGCGCTATCAGGAAAACGAAGCATGGACGTGGGAGCATCAGGCCTTGGTGCGCGCGCGGGTGCTGGTGGGCAGTCAGGATGTTGGCCAGGCTTTTGAAAAAGTCCGCGCGCAGGTGTTGGGCAAACCACGGGATCTGGCCAGGCTGCAGCAGGAAGTCAGCGAGATGCGCGCGAAGATGCGCGACAACCTCGGCACCCGCAGCACCGCAGCCGGCACGGCGGCGAATGCGTTCGACGCGGGCGTGCCGTTTGACCTCAAGCAGGACGCCGGAGGTATCGTCGATATTGAATTTATGGTGCAATACGCGGCCCTGGCGTGGTCGCACAGCCATCCACCGCTGCTGCGCTGGACCGATAACATCCGCATTCTGGAAGAGCTGGAACACGAAGGGCTGATGCCCGCCGAAGATGCCAGTCTGTTGCGCGAGGCCTACAAGGCCTATCGCTCCGCCGCCCACCGGCAGGCCTTGCAGAAGGACGCCGGGGTGATACCGGGCGACCAGTTTGCCGACGAACGCCGGCAGGTTTTGCGGATATGGAAAGAGATGGGGCTAAGCTGAAAGCGGTTTATGCAGCACCCACAGTAATCTGCGCTGAAATGCAGATGTTGAAACAGATGCAAAACCCTGTGGGAGCTGGCTTGCCAGCGATAGCGGAGTATCAGACGACAATAGTGTTGAATGTGAAGACCCCATCGCGGGCAAGCCCGCTCCCACAGTAGATCTACAGTGTTTGTAGAATTATCGAGGCGGGGAGGCGTAAATGCCTCCCCGGTTCGTTTTTGGAAACCACATGAATATTCTGATCGTTGGGCCCAGTTGGGTCGGTGACATGGTGATGGCGCAGACACTGTTTCAGTGTCTCAAGCAACGCCACCCGCAATGCGCAATCGACGTGCTGGCGCCTGAATGGAGCCGGCCGATCCTCGAGCGCATGCCCGAAGTGCGCAAGGCCTTGAGCTTCCCGCTCGGCCACGGCGCGCTGGAACTGGCGACGCGCCGACGCATCGGCAAGTCCCTGCGCGGTCAGTACGATCAGGCGATCCTGCTGCCCAACTCGCTGAAATCGGCACTGGTGCCGTTTTTTGCCGGCATTCCGAAACGCACTGGCTGGCGTGGCGAGTTCCGCTATGGCCTGCTCAACGACGTGCGCACTCTCGACAAAGAACGCTACCCGCTGATGATCGAGCGCTTCATGGCGCTGGCCTATGAAGCGAACGCCGAGCTGCCGAAGCCGTACCCGCGCCCGAGTCTGCAAATCGACCCGGTGACCCGCGAAGCGGCACTGGCCAAATTCGGCCTGACCCTTGATCGCCCGGTCCTGGCTTTGTGCCCCGGCGCCGAGTTCGGCGAATCCAAGCGCTGGCCGTCCGAGCACTACGCCAAGGTCGCCGAAGCGCGCATCCGCGAAGGCTGGCAGGTATGGCTGTTCGGCTCGAAAAACGATCACGCGGTCGGCGAAGACATCCGCGCCCGGTTGATCCCGGGCCTGCGCGAAGAATCGGTCAACCTCAGCGGCGGCACCTCGCTGGCCGAGGCCATTGACCTGCTGTCATGCGCTGATTCGGTTGTATCCAACGATTCCGGCCTGATGCACGTCGCTGCGGCATTGAATCGTCCGCTGGTCGCGGTGTACGGCTCGACCTCGCCGGGCTTCACCCCGCCGCTGGCCGAGCAGGTCGAGATCGTGCGCCTGGGCATCGAATGCAGCCCGTGCTTCGATCGAACTTGCCGGTTCGGCCATTACAACTGCCTGCGCCAGCTGATGCCGGACGCGGTCAACGATGCCTTGCAGAAGTTGCAGGGCTCCGTGGTCGAGGTTCATTAACTTGCGGGTATTGCTGATCAAGACTTCATCGCTGGGCGACGTGATTCACGCGTTGCCAGCGCTGACCGACGCCGCACGGGCGATCCCGGGCATCAAGTTCGACTGGGTGGTGGAAGAGGGCTTCGCCGAGATTCCGAGCTGGCACCCGGCGGTCGATAAAGTGATTCCGGTGGCGATCCGCCGCTGGCGCAAGAGTTTGTGGAAAACCATCACCAGCGGCGAGTGGAAACGCTTCAAGCAAAGCGTGCGCGCCAATAAATACGATCTGGTGATCGACGCTCAAGGCCTGCTGAAAAGTGCCTGGCTGACCCGCTACGTCAAAGCCCCGGTGGCCGGCCTCGATAAAACTTCCGCGCGCGAGCCGGTGGCTGCGCGCTTCTACGATCGCAAACTCGCTGTCGCCCGAGGCCAGCACGCCGTCGAGCGCGTACGCCAGTTATTCGCCATCGCTCTGGGTTACGACTTGCCCAAAGGCCTCGGCGATTACGGCCTCAACGTCGAGCGACTGGTCGAGTTGCCGCGCAAGAACGCTTACGTGGTGTTCCTCCACGGGACCACTTGGGACACCAAGCACTGGCCGGAACTCTACTGGCGCGAGCTGACCGAGCGGGTCGGCTACCTCGGCGTTGGCGTGAAGCTGCCGTGGGGCAACCCACAGGAAAAGGCCCGCGCCGAACGCATCGCCGCTGGCTTCAAACACGCCGAAGTGCTGCCGAAACTTAATCTGGCCGGCGTCGGTAAAGTCCTCGCCGGCGCGCAAGCCTGCGTGGCAGTGGACACCGGGCTCGGCCATCTGGCCGCTGCGCTGGATGTGCCGACCATCTCGTTGTTCGGCCCGACCAACCCGGGCCTGACCGGCGCTTACGGCAAGCTGCAGATTCATCTGGCCAGCGACTTCCCGTGCGCGCCCTGCATGCAGAAAAAATGTACCTATCAACCGACCGAGCAGGATGCCCGTCAGTTTGACCTGAAACGCGAGCAGCCTTTGTGCTTCACGCGTGTGAACCCCGAGCGTGTCGCCAGCCGACTGAGCACGTTGTTAATGGCTGAGGAGCTGCGCTGATGCAATTGGCATTTGTCCTGTACAAATATTTCCCGTTCGGTGGCTTGCAGCGCGACTTCATGCGCATCGCCCTCGAATGCCAGAAGCGCGGCCATCAGATTCGCGTCTACACGCTGATCTGGGAAGGCGACGTGCCGCCTGGTTTCGAGGTGCTGGTAGCGCCGGTCAAGGCGTTCTTCAATCACCGTCGCAATAAAAAGCTCAGCGCGTGGATGGCCGCGGATCTGGCCAAGCGTCCGGTCGATCGTCTGATCGGTTTCAACAAGATGCCGGGCCTGGACGTCTACTACGCCGCCGACGGCTGCTTCGAAGACAAGGCGCAGAACCTGCGCAACTCGCTGTATCGCCGCTGGGGTCGTTATCGCCACTTCGCCGAGTACGAGCGCGCGGTGTTCGCCAAGGACGCGAAGACCGAAGTGCTGATGATTTCCGAAGTGCAGCAACCACTGTTCATCAAGTACTACGACACGCCGCTTGAGCGTTTCCACCTGCTGCCGCCGGGCATTGCCCAAGATCGTCGGCGTCCGGCGAATGCCGACGAGATTCGCGCCGGTTTCCGCGCTGAATTCAATCTCAAGGACGACGAGTTGCTGCTGGTGCAGATCGGCTCCGGCTTCAAGACCAAGGGTGTCGATCGCAGCCTCAAGGCGCTGGCCGCTCTGCCGGCCGAGTTGAGAAAACGCACCCGGCTGTTTGTAATCGGCCAGGATGACCCCAAATTGTTCCAGATGCAGAGTGCGACGCTGGGCCTGGGCGACAATGTGACCTTCCTCAAAGGGCGCAGCGATATCCCGCGTTTCCTGCTCGGCGCCGACCTGTTGATCCACCCGGCCTACAACGAAAACACCGGCACCGTGCTGCTTGAAGCGCTGGTGGCCGGGTTGCCGGTGCTGGTCAGTGCGGTCTGCGGTTACGCCCATTACATCGCCGAAGCCGATGCCGGGCGCGTGCTCGACGAGCCGTTCGAGCAGGCGCAGCTGACGCAATACCTGACCGAGATGTTGAGCAACGACGCTGCACGGGCGGCCTGGAGCCGCAACGGTCTGGCCTTCGCCGAGACGGCCGACCTCTACAGCATGCCGCAGCACGCGGCGGATGTGATTCTGGCGGAGCACGCTTAATGAAGTTGATGCTGGCTGAACCGTTCAAAAGCCTTTGGGCCGGACGCGACCCGTTCGCCGAAGTCGAAGGCTTGCAGGGCGAGGTATACCGCGAGCTGGAAGCGCGCCGGACATTGCGCACGGAAGTCGACGGCCATGGTTTTTTCGTCAAGATCCACCGTGGCATCGGTTGGGGCGAAATCTTCAAGAATCTGCTGACCGCCAAGCTGCCGGTGCTCGGCGCCGGGCAAGAGTGGAAGGCCATCCAGCGCCTTCAGGAAGTTGGCGTGCCGACCATGACCGCCGTCGCCTACGGTGAGAAGGGCAGCAACCCGGCGGATCAGCATTCGTTCATCGTCACCGAAGAGCTGGCGCCGACCATCAGCCTCGAAGACTTCAGCATTGACTGGGGCAAGCAGCCGCCGGAGCCAACACTCAAGCGCGCATTGATTGCCGAAGTCGCGCGGATGACCGGGATGATGCACCGCGCCGGGGTCAATCACCGCGACTGCTACATCTGCCATTTCCTGTTGCACACCGACAAACCGGTCACGCCGCAGGATTTCAAACTCTCGGTGATCGATCTGCACCGAGCCCAGACCCGCGCAAAGATCACTCAGCGCTGGCGCAACAAGGATCTGGCGGCGCTGTACTTCTCCGCGCTGGACATCGGCCTGACCCGCCGCGACAAACTGCGTTTCCTCAAGGGCTACTTCCAGCAACCGCTGCGGCAGATTCTGGCGGAAGAAGCGCCACTGCTGAGCTGGCTGCAAGGCAAGGCCGACAAACTCTACGCGCGCAAACAGCGTTACGGGGATGCGCTCTGATGGCGGGCTGGACACTTGAACCGCAGTACAGCGAACTCGCGGAAGATTTCGGCAGCCTCGAAGCGGTGTTTGCGTTACAGGGCGAACGCCTGACCCGCGATCCGCTGTCGGAAGTCGTTCGGGTGCAGCGCGACGGCGTCAATTACTACGTCAAACGCTACGTCGGCGCCGGTAAGGGCCTGCGCCGTTACCTCGGCAAGCCGCGGGTAAAAATGGAATGGCAGAACCTCAAGCGCTTCGCCAAGTGGGGCATCCCCACTGCCGAGGTGGTGGCCTGGGGTCTGGAGCGGCGGGGCGCGGCCTACGATCGGGGTGCGATGATCACCCGTGAGCTGCCCAATACCGAAGACCTCTCGGCGCTGGCCGAGCGCAAGGATCCCCGGCTCAAGGATCGCGCCTGGGTCGACGGTGTCAGCCAGCAATTGGCCGGCTACACCCGGACCATGCACGACCATCGGTTTACGCATAACGATTTGAAATGGCGCAATCTGCTGATCGACGATCAGGCGCGCATCTTCCTCATCGACTGCCCCAACGGCGAATTCTGGCGTGGCTTCTGGCTCAAGTACCGGATCACCAAGGACCTCGCCTGTCTCGACAAACTGGCCAAATATCACCTGTCCAATACCCAGCGCCTGCGCTTCTATAAGCAGTATCGCCAGTGTGATCGGCTCGATGTCGCCGACAAGAAACGGATTCGGCACGTGGTGAGATTTTTTGAGGGACGTGAATGACTGATTTTCTTGCCGTACAGGACCGCGCTCTGCTGGAGCGCCACGGTCTCGGCAATTTCGACGCACTGTGGGCCAAACAGCTTGAAGCTGTGGATGAGCCCAACACTGCCGGTGGCGGCTGGAGCAGCGTGTTCCGCCTGGACCTGGAAGGCCAGGGCTATTACCTCAAGCGCCAAAGCAATTATCTGACGCGGACCTTGCATGCGCCGTTTGGCGAGCCCAGTTTTGCCCGTGAGTTTCGCAACATCAGCCGTTACCGCAAGCTGGGCATTCCGGCGTTGCAGGCGGCTTTTTTCGGTGAGCGCAAGGTTGCCGGGGAAGTGCGCGCCATTCTGCTCACCCGCGCCCTGGATGGCTGGAGTGACCTGGATTCGTTGCTGGCGCGCTGGGCACAGCTCGGTGCCGCGCAACATTCGGCCATCCTCAGGGCTTGCGGTTTGCTGGCGCGGCAGCTGCACGGTGCACGTCAGGTGCATGGCTGTTTCTATCCCAAGCACATATTCCTGCGCGCCACCGGCGACTGCTATGAGGCGCAACTGATCGATCTGGAGAAAACCCGGCCGCTGCTGTTCGGCATGCGTGATCGGGTCAAGGATCTGGAACCGTTGCAACGTCGCGCGCCGCAGTGGAGCGAGGCCGACTTGCGCCAATTGCTTGCGGCTTATCTCAACCAGCCGACTGACAGCTCGTTGCTCGACAGCTGGCTGAGCCGACTGACAGCGCGGCGCAGCCACAAGGAGACCCGCTGATGCAATTGTCCGAGCTGGCCCGCTCCGGGCGTGCACCTTCACTGCCACTGACCGTGACCCTGGCGGACGCCGCCGGTGCGGCGGATCTGCAATTGCTCAGCCTGCTGCGGGTGTTGCCCGGGCAGCGTTACGTTGGCGCAGGTGTCTGGCGCGGTCGGCCGGTGCTGGCCAAGTTATTGGTCGGCAGCAAAGCTGCGCGGCATTTTCAGCGTGAGCTGCAAGGCGTGCGCTTGCTCGCTGCGCAGGGCATGACGACGCCGCTGTTATTGGCCGATGGGCTGAAGGACGGCGAGGGTGGCTGGCTGCTGTTCGAATTTCTCGAGGGTTCCGAGAGCCTCGGTGATGCCTGGGCCGAGGTCGAGTCTCTGCCGGCACTGGCCGATGAGCAGACCGCCGTTCTGGCCGAAGCACTGGATGCTATCGGTCGGCTGCACGGCAAAGGGCTCTGGCAGGAAGACTTGCATCTGGACAATCTGCTGCGCCACGGCGGTCAGTTGTACCTGATCGATGGCGCCGGAGTTCATGCGGAAACGGCGGGGCAGCCCTTGTCCCGGCAGAAAGTGCTGGAAAATCTCGGCGTGTTTTTCGCCCAGTTGCCAAAATCACTCGAACCGTTCACCGAAGAACTGCTGGTGTATTACCTGCTGAGCAACAGCGAGCATGCGTTGCCGCTGGAGGCGTTGCAGAAACAGATCGACAAGGTGCGCAACTGGCGACTCAGGGATTACCTGATCAAGGTTGGCCGCGACTGCACGTTGTTCGCCGTGCAGCGCGGCGCATTTGCCCTGCGCGCCGTTCGCCGTGAAGAAGAAGCGGCCATGCTGCCGGTGCTTGAGCAGGCTGACGCCTTGCTTGATCAGGGGCACCTGTACAAGACCGGCGGCGCGGCCAGCGTCGGCAAAGTCGAGATAGCCGGGCGGGCTCTGGTTATCAAGCGCTACAACATCAAGAATTTCGCCCATTGGCTCAAACGCTTCTGGCGCCCGAGTCGGGCCTGGCATTCCTGGCGTGAAGGCAATCGCCTGGCGTTCCTTGGCATCGCCACGCCGAAACCGCTGGCGGTACTGGAAAGGCGTTTCCTTTGGCTGCGTCGCAGTGCCTATCTGATGACCGAATTCCTGCCGGGACCAGACATCATCGAGCGCTTTGCACCCTACGTTGAGAGCGGTCAGGCGCCGGAAGCCGAGTTGCAGGCGCTGGATCAACTGTTTGCCCGATTGATCGCCGAGCGTATCAGCCATGGCGACTTCAAAGGCCACAACCTGTTCTGGCAGGCGGATCGCTGGGCGCTGATCGACCTCGACTCGATGTGTCAGCACTCATCGATCGGCAGTTTCGCCCCGGCTTACGCCCGCGATCGCGCGCGGTTCATGCGCAACTGGCCTGAAAGCAGCGCGTTGTACCAAGTCATTGATCAGCGGTTGCCGAAGGGAGTTTCCAGCGCAGGGTGAGTTCTTCTCACGAGCAGGCTCGTTCTTGCAATGGGCCTGGTCCACTGCGAAACGGAGTCTGTGGGCAGTAACGGACAAAATACAGCGATCTGTCCTACGACTTCTCCAGAAGCCATGAACTGTGCCCTGCTCGGGCTCGATGCTAATTTGCCTGACGATCTCGGAGGGCGAATCTTGAGCATGAAAAAAATTCTGATGCTCGGCGTAATTTCTGTGGTGCTCTCAGGCTGTGGCAGTGTCTCAACCGTGTTACAGGGGGACGCCGATGCTGCCCGTGACCTGCGCAAAAAGAAGACCTACTGCCAATCGATTCCGCGCATCTACAGTGGCGTGGCCTTCGATTTTTGCACTTTGAATGCGCCGCCCGATCCTACGGGTATGCTGGCGCCGTTTGTTTTGTTCGATCTTCCGCTGTCCGCCGTGTTCGATACGCTTTCGCTGCCTTACACGGTATATCGGCAGATTACCGATTCAAATCTGAGTATTTACTGGCGCAGAGACGGCTATTGAGTCGTTGAACCTGTTGATTCGGACCAATCGTGCAGGTGGCAATTCGCACAAGGTAATTCCCGTCATGTTTACGCTATAATCCCGCCCTTTAGCTGTCACTCGCCCTGTGCGAGGGCACATCAATTTTCAAGGCGCTTCGCGCCTGCATGCAGACTAAAGAGGCTAGACCCCTGTGGCATTGACGATTCTTGGCCTGTCCGGCGCCCTTAGCCATGATCCTTCCGCAGCCTTGTACATCGACGGCAAGCTGGTCGCGGCGGCTGAGGAAGAGCGCTTCGTACGCGATAAACATGCAAAGAACCGCATGCCCTACGAATCGGCGAAATTCTGCCTCGAGCAAGCCGGTATCAAACCTTCCGACGTTGACGTGGTGGCGATTCCATTCGCCCCGATCAGCCTGTTCGGCAAGGCCCGCTGGCATTACGCCAAGCGCTACTGGTACGCCCCGGATCGTGCTCTCGATGCGATCCTGATGGGCAACCGTCGCTACAAGCGCTATCGCAACAAGATTGTCTGGTGCCTCGAGCAACTGGGCTTCGATCCGAAGAAAATCAAGATCGAGCCGGTCGAACATCACCTGGCTCACGCCTCCAGTGCTTATCACTGCTCGGGTTTCAAAGAGAAAACCGCGATCCTCGGCATCGACGGTAAAGGTGAATACGCCACGACCTTTTTCGGTTATGGCGAAAACGGCAAGATTCACAAGATCAAGGAATTCTTCGACCCGGATTCCCTCGGTGGTTTGTACGGTGCGATCACTGAATTCCTCGGTTTCGAGATGCTCGACGGCGAGTTCAAGGTCATGGGCATGGCGCCGTACGGCGACGCCAGCAAGTATGATTTCTCGCGTCTGGCCTCGTTCGAGAATGGCGAACTGGTGATCAATACCGACTACGCCAACGTCATCGGCCTGCGTCGCTATAAGGAGAAGGGCAAAGGCTTCTACTTCTCGCCGAAGCTGATAGAGTGGCTAGGTCCGAAGCGCGAAGGCGACATCGCTGATGAGCCTTACATCCACTACGCCGCGAGCATGCAAGCGCTGTTCGAGAAGCTGGCGCTGCAGATGATCGACCACTACCTGGGCGACGTGCTCAAGGAGACCGGCAAACTGGCTTTCGCCGGTGGCTGTGCGTTGAACGTCAAGCTGAACCAGAAAATCATCGCCCGCGACGATATCAAAGAGCTGTTCGTACAGCCTGCGTCCGGCGATGCCGGCACCGCGGTCGGCGCTGCCGCTTACGTGTCGCACGCCCGTGGCGTGCCGGTCGAGAAGATGGAACACGTCTACCTTGGCCCGTCGTACAGCAACGAAGACGTGATTGCCGCCTGCGCCCGTCACGAGAACAAGCCGACCTGGCGCAAGCTCGACAACATGCCCGAGCAGATCGCCCAGATCATGGTCGATGGCAACCCTGTAGCCTGGTTCCAGGGCCGTATGGAGTTCGGTCCGCGCGCGTTGGGTGG
This sequence comes from Pseudomonas sp. 67(2021), assembly GCF_017491835.1. Classification (NCBI taxonomy): domain Bacteria; kingdom Pseudomonadati; phylum Pseudomonadota; class Gammaproteobacteria; order Pseudomonadales; family Pseudomonadaceae; genus Pseudomonas; species Pseudomonas sp. 67(2021). The sequence goes on along the minus strand of NZ_JAFGYL010000004.1, from coordinate 121,178 downwards.
TCGTTCGATCATCGGTTGCCCGAGCGTGGCCGGTGTCGCCGACCGCATCAACCATCAGATCAAGTTCCGCGAGCGCTGGAGGCCTTTCTGCCCGTCGATGCTCGACACCGTCGCGCCGCAGATGATCAAGATCGATCACCCGGCGCCGTTCATGACTTTCACCTTCGAAGTCGCCGAAGAATGGAAAACCCGCGTGCCGGAAGTTGTCCATGAAGACGGTACTTCCCGGGCCCAAGTGCTCAAGCGCGAATACAACCCGCGCTACTACGACATGATGAAGGCGCTGGAAAACCTCACCGGTAACGGCGTGTCGCTGAACACTTCGCTCAACCGTCGTGGCGAGCCGATGATCTGCTCGCCGACCGACGCGCTGAACATGTTTTTCGGCTCTGACCTGCAATATCTGATCATGGAAGATATTCTTGTCGTCAAAGAAGGCGTGCAAGGAAACGGTCTTGACTGAAACACTGATCAGCGTCGTCATTCCCGCGTATAACTACGCCGACTCCCTGCCTCGGGCTGTGGAGTCGGTGTTGCTGCAGTTGCATGAAGCGACGGCGGATCTGCTGGTTATCGATGACGGGTCCACTGACTCGACGCCTGAGGTAATGCAAGCGTTGCTGGCCGAACATGCCGGGCGTTTTCGTGCCATACGCCAAAGCAATGGCGGGCTGTCTTCAGTGCGCAATCGCGGGATCGAGGAAACCACCGGGCAATTTCTGATTTTTCTCGATGCCGATGACGAGATGGCTCCCGGTGCTCTGGCGGCGCTATCGCAACACATCGCCAGTCATCCTGACACGCAGATGATCATCGGCGCTCATTGGTCGATTTTCTCCGATGGCAAGCGCAGCCTGCAGGCTGTCAAGCCTTTGCCAGCCACAGTGCGACAGCGGGTCAGGGGCTATCTGCTGGACAAGACTGTGTCGATCTCCAACGGGGCCTGCGCAATGCATCGTGAGGTATTCGCACCGGGCAATTACCCCGAGCACCTGCGCAATGTCGAAGATCTGCCGGTGTTTGCCCAGGTGTTGGCGCGCTTTCCCTGCACGGTGGTCGAGCAGCCACTGGCGCTCATTTACAAGCACTCCGACAGCATGCGCCATGATCTGCGCCAGAGCCTGGCAGCGGGTACCGAACAGGTGGTTGCTGAAGTTTTTTCCAGTCAACGGATGCCACAAGAGTTCCATGATTTGCGCCAGGCTTATCTGGCGCAGCGTTGTCTGTCGTTGTTCCGCGATTGCTATTCCCATGGCGAATATGCTTTAGCGCAAACGTTCTATAAGCAAGCGTTACGCGCCGACTGGCGCATCCTCGGGCGCTGGTCATACATGCGTAAAGCCTTGCGTCTGCTGTTCAAATAAAGCGATCGTTGTTTTTTTGCGTACCTGTGGCGCGTGATGTTGAGGGGGCTGGGTGAAAGGTACGGATAGTAAATGGGCGGTCAAGGCAGCTCGGGTAATCGATGAGCGGCCGGTCAGTGTCGCGTTCTGGGCAAGCATTCTCCTTTCATTGATCGCCGTGTGGGGTACCGCAACGGTCGGTCGCGATGCCGCGCTGTACATCGATATCGCCCATCAGGTTGTCTTGCACGGGGCCGACGTGGCCTGGGCGCATTTCGACTGGCCGTGGTTCTCCATCCTTCTGGCGCTGACCAATCGCTTCCTGCTGTTGCCGCTGGAGTTGAGCGCCTATCTCTGGTGCGGTCTGTTTTTTGCCGGCACCAGTGCCTTGATGGTCGATTGTATCCGTCGACCCTCTCCCGAGCTTGCCGGCTGGGCGTGCCTGATTGTGCTGGCGATGCCAGCGGTCAATGCCTTTCGAAATGACATCATCCGCGAATGCGGTTTCTGGTTTTTCTGCACGCTGGCGTTATGGCAGGCGTTGCGTTGGCAAGCCCTGGGCGGCTGGATCAGGGCGGGTCTGATCCACTTGGCGATCGTGGCTGCTGCGCTGTTCCGGCTGGAGGCATTGCTGTTATTGCCGGCGCTCGGGCTGTGGCAATTGCCGGGTCTGTGGCGCTCTGGCCAGCGCACTCGTCTGCTGCAGTTTGCTCTGTTGCCGGCAATAGGGCTGCTGGTTGCATCGGCCTTCGGTTTTTTCATGTCGGCGCGCTTCCTTCTGTACCTGGACATGATTGCACCGCAGGGCGTCTACGAGTCGTTTCAGATGCTGTCCGAACAGTTCGGCAACTCGCTGATCAACAAGTATTCCCAGGATGAAGCCGGGCGCATCGTGTTCTTTGGCCTGCTGGCGACGATGACGATCACATTCGTCAAGCTGATGGGGCCGTTCGCTGTGCCCTTTATCCTGCGTCGCAACTGGGGTGTCTTGGGAGTTTATTGGCGAGACTATCGTCCTTTCGCCTGGGCGGCGCTGCTGTATCTCATTGTGCTGATGCTGTTTTTCATCAAGCAGCAATTCATGAACGCCCGTTATCTGAGCTTTCTCAATCTGCTGGTCGTGCCGCTGCTGGCGATGGCGCTGGCGGCATTTGCCCGGCAGTTTCCGCGCTGGACCAAAGTGCTGGTCGTAGCGGCGTTACTGGTGATGCTGTCGAATGTGATTTCGACTGGCGCAGGCAAGACCCATTACGTGGCCGCCGGGCGCTGGATGTCCGCGCACGTCGAGCCTGAGGCCAGCGCCTGGTTTGAAGACGGTCGCATCAGCTATTACGCCGGGCGCGGTTATGTGTTGCCGACGCTCACGCGTGAGCAGGCCATGTCGCCGGAGCACGCCGATGAGTATCGCTATTTCCTGATCGAGGGAAAGGGTGATGAACCGTGGCTGAGTCAATGGCTGGTGGCGCACAAGATGCGCATCATCGAGCGCTTCGCCAATCGCAAGGGTGCGACGATTCTGGTGATCGGCAAGTAAGGCTCAATTCAGCAGCAGGCGCAGGCGTTCCATCAGCGCAGCTTGTCGCTTGCTCGGCAATGCCTGGCGATAACCCTCAAGAAAAGTGCTCCCGGCGTCGCCGCCGAGCAGCCATTGCCGGTCTTGTTTGTAGCGCAGCAGGTGGGCGAAGTTGCGCAGTCGCTTGCTGTCGCTCAGGGCGCGCCTCTGGCAGCGCAGGTCGGCGATGTCGATCAATCCGAGCTGATTCTGCGGCGTCTGCACGACATTGCCGAAGTGCAGGGACCGGAAGTACACGCCTTTTTCGTGCAGTTGCGCAATGAATGCTCCCAGTTGACTGCGCAACGTCTCGGTTTCTTCGGGCGTGCCCTGCAATTGCCGTACGGTTTCGCCCGCCAGCGGTGCGTAATACACGCCATCGCGCTGAATACTTGGAATGCGATAAACCGCGATCACGTTCGGGCAGAGGATGTCGCGCTGCTGCAACGCCTTGGTGTTGTTGGCGAAGCGCTGGGCGTAAGGGAAGAACAGTGCCGAACTCAGCAGGCGTTTGCGGCGAAACAGTTTGAGCATGCGACCGTCGGCCAACCTGAGCACCTTGTCGCCGGAACCGTCGGCTTCGAGTACCTGAGCACCCTTGCGCAGTGCCTCGTAAGTGCTGTGATCAATCGATTGCATGCCTGACTCCCCATCGTGAGCCGGCTATCTTAACCGACTTGCCCAATGGCTGGCGCCCGGTGATGTTGATCGGCGCAAAAGGGCCTGTGATATCATCGCCGCCTCACTGATTTACGCGGATTCCCATGAGCAGTCCTGAACCGAAAGCCCAGTCAACGCTGGCGATCTACTTCCGCCTTTTGGCTTACGTGCGTCCTTACGCCGGCCTGTTCATTCTGAGTATCGTTGGCTTTCTGATCTTCGCATCGACCCAACCGATGCTTGCCTACATCCTCAAATATTTCGTCGACGGCCTGGCTAATCCGGAGGCCAGCCTGTTTCCCGGCAATCCTTATCTGGGCAAGTTGCAGTTGCTCGAAAGCGTGCCGTTGCTGATCGTGCTGATTGCCGTGTGGCAAGGCGTCGGTTCGTATCTGGGCAACTACTTTCTGGCGCGGGTCTCTCTCGGCCTGGTGCATGACCTGCGTGTGGTTCTGTTCAACAAGCTGCTGGATCTGCCCAACAGCTATTTCGACAAGAACAACTCCGGCCACCTGATTTCCCGCATCACCTTCAACGTGACCATGGTCACCGGAGCGGCCACCGACGCGATCAAAGTGGTGATCCGTGAGGGCATGACGGTGATTTTCCTGTTCTGCACCCTGTTGTGGATGAACTGGAAGCTGACGTTGGTGATGGTCGCCATCCTGCCGGTCATCGGCCTGATGGTGAACAGCACCAGCAAGAAATTTCGCAAGCAGAGCAAAAAGATTCAGGTCTCGATGGGTAACGTCACGCACGTTGCCTCCGAGACGATTCACGGCTACCGCGTGGTTCGCAGCTTTGGTGGTGAAACCTATGAAAAGGTGCGCTTCCACGACGCCAGCCAGAGCAATACCGACAAACAGCTGACCATGACCAAGACCGGTGCGGTATATACGCCGATGCTGCAATTGGTGACATATAGCGCCATGGCGGTGGTGATGTTTCTGGTCCTGTACCTTCGTGGTGATGCATCGCCTGGTGATCTGGTGGCCTACATCACCATGGCCGGCCTGCTGCCAAAACCGATTCGCCAGCTCTCGGAAGTCAGTTCTACGATCCAGAAGGGCGTGGCAGGCGCAGAGAGCATTTTCGAGCAACTGGACGAGCCGGCAGAAGTCGATAACGGCACGGTCGAGCGCGACCGCCTGCAAGGTCGCCTCGAAGTGCGCAACCTCAGCTTCAGTTATCCCGACAGTGACAAGAAGGTCCTTGATGACATCAGTTTCGTCGTCGAACCGGGACAAATGGTCGCGCTGGTCGGTCGTTCCGGAAGTGGCAAGTCCACCTTGGCCGGTCTGATTCCACGCTTCTACCAGCACGAGCAGGAACACGGGCAGATTCTGCTCGATGATGTGCAGGTGCAAGACCTCACTCTGCGCAGCCTGCGTCGGCAGATCGCCCTGGTGACCCAGCAGGTCACGCTGTTCAACGACACGGTGACCAACAACATCGCTTACGGCGACCTGGCCGGGGCGCCGTTCGAAGAAGTCAAACGCGCGGCCACCGAAGCCTACGCCGATGAGTTCATCGTCAAGATGCCGCAGGGCTATGAAACCCTGGTCGGCGAAAATGGTGTGTTGCTGTCCGGTGGTCAGCGTCAGCGCATCGCCATCGCACGTGCATTGCTCAAGGATGCGCCGCTGTTGATTCTCGATGAGGCCACGTCGGCCCTCGATACGGAATCGGAACGGCATATCCAGGCGGCTCTCGATCATGTGGTGCAGAACCGCACGACGCTGGTCATCGCTCACCGTTTGAGCACCATCGAAAAGGCCGACCTCATTCTGGTCATGGACGAAGGCAAGATCGTCGAGCGCGGCACCCATACTCAACTCCTGGCGCAGAATGGCTATTACGCACGCTTGCACGCCAAAGAGTTCGAAGAAGGCGACGAGCCGCAACCGACCCATGTGACCGACCTATGCTGACGGCGTTTCGCGTTTGGCGGGAGCGCGGCTGGAGCGAGATTGATCAGGCAGCCTACGCACAGGCATGGCGGCGCTTCGGTGGCAGTTTTGCAACTCATCCTGAAGTGGTGGAGCGGCTGTCGGCGTTTGTCGGCATCAAGCTGCACTACCTGGGCTGGGTCGTCGATGGCGAAGTCGTCGCGGCTGTTGCTTGCTGGGGCAGGTACGCCGCGCTGTCCAAGGAAGTGCTCAAACGCGAAGGCAAGCGCGGGCTGCTGGACATGGGCAATGCCGAACTGATTCTGCCGATTGCCGCGGATGTCGTGGTTCCAGTGCGTCAGCGCATGGCCTATGTCTCGCAGCTCAACGCCGAACAGATCAGCACTCTGCGCGCTCAGCCCGAAGGGCTGGCACTGGCGCGGCTGCCTGAGGATTATTCGAAGAAATTTCGCTACAACCAGCGTCGCGAACAACGCCTGCTGGAAGAGGCGGGTGGTGCGCTGATTCCGATGTCCGACTTGACGCCGCAAGAGCAGGCCGCCGCTTATGGCGATCTGTTCCAGCGTCGCTGGGGCTTTGATGTGCCCGGCAAAGCCGGACTGGTCGAAGTGTTCACGCTGCTGCGCGAGTTCATGACCGGTTCGGTAGTGGTGCTCGAGTCGGCGCCGGTCGCCATCCAGATTCTCTACCGTGTCGAAGCGCCGCAATGGGTATCGTTGGAATACGTCAACGGTGGTGTCGACCCGCAAAGCCGCGAGTTCAGTCCCGGCAGCGTGTTGAGTTTCGTCAACACCCAGCAGGCGTGGGCGGATGCTCAGGCACTGGGCAAGACACTGCGCTATTCGTTCGGCCGTGCCGACCGCGAATACAAGGATCGCTGGTGCCACACGGTGCCCGTCTACAAGGTCTGAAACCATGACTGCTCGCAAGCAACAGCTCCTGAAAGCCCATCGACGCAGCAAGCGCTTGTTCCTGATTGCGTTCTTGGTCGTGCTGTTGGCGGCCGGCTTCTTGCTGGGCTGGTGGCTGGTGCCGGTGCTGCTGGTCTTGGCGTGGGTGGCGCATGAGGCGTGGTTTGCCGACCATCTGTTCTATCGCGCAAGCGACGACTATCAGTACAGCTTTCCCAGCGGTACGCCGCGTCAAGCCGTGGAGCTGGATGCTGGAATCGTGCGTCTGAGCGAGCCGCTGGCGCCGGGTGAAACGCTGCTGCTGGAGCTCAAGATAACGGCCAAGTGGCTGGGCCGCTGGCGGGATCCCTATGTCGAACTGGGTGGCGATCGCCAGGATTTTGAGCGTGGCGTCGGCGGGCGGCGCTTTCTCAATCTGTCCGGGCAGGCGGCGGCGCTTGGCGACAATACCCTGACAGTGCGTGGTCGGCATTGCACGCTGAGTTCCAGCGGCACACTGTGGATCATGCGCAATCCCGATTACGCGCAGCAACGGGTCATGGTCATCGCGCCCCACGCCGATGATGCCGAGCTGGCGGCTTTCGGGCTTTACAGTCGCTGCAAAGAAGCGAGCATCGTCACCCTGACCCAGGGCGAAATCGAGGCCGAAGACTTCCAGCGCCTCGGGCTAGACAAGGCTCAGGCTGCTCGCTTGAAGGGCAGACTGCGCAGTTGGGACAGCCAGAGCATTCCATTGTGGGGCGGGGTGCCGGCCAGTCATTGTGTACAGCTGGGCTACTACTGCCTGCAGTTGCCAGCGATGGCCGAGGAGCCGGGCAAACCATTCGGCTCGCGGGAATCCGGCGAAAACGATGTGCGCAGTGTTCGGCAGCACAATCCGATCAAACTCCCCGGCGATATCGATGGTGCGCCGACCTGGATCAATCTCGTCGGTGATATACGGCAATTGCTCGAGCACTTTCGGCCCGAAGTCGTTGTCACTCCGCATCCCGAACTGGATCCGCACAGCGATCACGTCGCTACTACCCGTGCTCTGCTGGAAGCCATCGCCGCCAGTACGTGGAAACCGTCGACGTTGCTGATGTACGCCAATCATCTGCATGACAATGACCGCTGGCCCATGGGCCCTGCCGGTGGCGGTATCGCGCTGCCGCCGGCAGTCGAGCCGTTGCCGTCCGATCGTCTGTGGAGTCCATTGCTGTCAGCGGATGTGCAGTTGGACAAGGCGATGGCGCTGGCCATGGAGCATGACCTGCAGGGTCCGCTCGGATTCAAGCGGCAGTCGCGCCGGGTGATCCAGCAAGTGCTGGCCGGACGTCGCTGGCCTGTCACAGGCAGTAACGAGTTTTTCCGCAAGGCTGTTCGCCGCCACGAACTGTTCTGGGTCCGCGACCTTTCAGATTGAGGCGGACGGCGCTTTACCCTGTGGTAATATCGCGCCCCTGTTCATTTTGTATGTGGGTTGCTCCATGAAGTTGTCCATGCCGCGTTTCGATCAAGCCCCTGTCTTGGTAGTCGGCGATGTCATGCTCGACCGTTACTGGCATGGCGGAACCTCACGGATTTCCCCTGAGGCGCCGGTGCCGGTGGTCAAGGTCGAGCAAATCGAAGACCGTCCGGGCGGTGCCGCGAACGTTGCCCTGAACATTGCCGCACTGGGTGCGCCGGCGTCGCTGGTCGGTGTGACCGGTGATGACGAGGCCGCCGACAGCCTGAGCAACAGTCTCAAGGGCGCCGGCGTACGTGCCCTGTTCCAGCGCATTGCGCACCAGCCCACCATCGTCAAGCTGCGGGTCATGAGCCGGCACCAGCAATTGCTGCGTATCGACTTCGAAGAACCGTTCGCCACCGATGCGCTGGCGCTCGGCTCGCAGGTCGATGACCTGCTCGAAGGCATCAAGGTGCTGGTGCTTTCCGACTACGGCAAAGGCGCGCTGAAAAACCATCAGGCGCTGATCCAGGCTGCTCGGGCGAAAAACATCCCGGTACTGGCCGACCCGAAGGGCAAGGATTTTTCGATCTACCGTGGCGCCAGCCTGATCACCCCGAACCTGAGCGAATTCGAAGCCATCGTCGGCGGTTGCGTTGACGAACACGAACTCGTCAGCAAGGGCGCAACGTTAATGCACGATCTGGAGCTGGGAGCACTGCTGGTCACCCGTGGCGAACACGGCATGACCCTGCTGCGCCCGGATCAACCGGCGTTGCATTTGCCAGCGCGTGCCCGGGAAGTGTTCGATGTGACCGGCGCCGGCGACACCGTGATTTCGACCCTGGCCGCTGCGATTGCTGCCGGTGAGGATCTGCCACACGCCGTGGCCCTGGCCAACCTGGCGGCGGGGATTGTGGTCGGCAAGCTTGGTACCGCGGCCATCAGTGCCCCGGAACTGCGCCGCGCGATTCAGCGTGAAGAAGGCTCCGAGCGCGGTGTGCTGGGCCTTGAGCAACTGGTGCTGGCCGTCGCCGACGCCCGTGCGCATAACGAACGAATTGTCTTCACCAATGGCTGCTTCGACATCCTGCACGCCGGCCATGTGACTTATCTTGAGCAGGCACGAGCCCAAGGCGATCGACTGATTGTCGCAGTCAACGACGATGCTTCGGTCAGTCGCCTGAAAGGCCCCGGTCGCCCGATCAATAGTGTCGACCGGCGCATGGCGGTTCTGGCGGGCCTCGGTGCAGTGGACTGGGTCATCAGCTTCCCGGAAGGCACGCCAGAGAATCTGCTGCGCGAGGTAAAGCCTGATGTGCTGGTCAAGGGTGGCGATTACGGCATCGATCAGGTTGTCGGTGCAGATATCGTCACCGCTTATGGCGGTACCGTGAAAGTGCTAGGACTGGTGGAAAACAGCTCGACGACCGCAATTGTCGAAAAAATCCGCAGTCGCTGATCAGATGAATTTTTACCGTTGTGTACCGCGTGTGAACGGATTTTGCCTTGGGGATTTCACCGTTTCCGTCGATGTTGGCAGGCTTGAATCCGCTGCGCTTGCCTGCCTACGTTACGTGGTCATTTAATTTATGAAAGTCATGCTTCTGGTGATGGACGAGCAGCGGGTCATTCTCGACCGGCTCTATGACATCGTTCAGCAGAACTGCGATGAGTGTTTCATCTATCGTCTGAGCAAACAGCAGCAGATGAACCTCGGAGCCTTTCTGGCGTCGGTCGAATACCAGACCTTTGATCGCGTGGTGATCTTCTCCCGGGTCAAACGTCTGGCGCCGCAACTGCGGGTGCTCAAGTGCATTCCAGGGCTGGTGTTTCTCGAGCACGACGCCTATCAGAACTACATGCCGGCCAGTAAGTACCGTGGTGTTTATTCGCGCTTGTACAGCCGATTGCCGAGCTGCCGGGCGCTGGTTTCCGGCGCAGTGGTCGCGCACAAGATGCTCGCCGAAGGCATCGATACCGTGTTCGTCTCCAAAGGCTATGACGAGCAAATGCTGCACAACACCGGCGTCGAGCGCGATATCCCGATCGGCTTCCTCGGTAGCTTGAAGAGTACCGAGTACGCCGAGCGCAAGGCCATGCTTGAAGCCCTTTCACAGCGCACCGGGATGCTCGTGACCCGTACCAAATCGGGTGCGGAATATCTGGAAACTCTCAATCGCATCAAAATCTTCGTCAGCGCCGACATCGGCATGAACGAGTTCATGATCAAGAACTTCGAAGCCATGGCTTGCGGCTGTGTGCTGCTGGCCTGGAGCCAAGGCGAAGAAGACCGGTTGCTCGGTTTCGAAGACATGCACAACACCGTGTTCTACCGCAGCGAAGACGAGGCGGTGGCGAAGATCAAGCTGCTGCAGGACGACCCGGAACTGGCGCAGCGAATAGCCAGCAACGGCCAGGCGTTTGCTGAAAGCCGTTACTCGTTTGCGCGGGTCGGTCAGGCGCTCGCCGAAGCCATACAACGCGAGATGCGCCCATGGCAACCGCCGTCGGCTTTCACCCGGCTCTGGATCAAATTGCGTTACGGCATGAAGGTGCCCGCCTGAATGGCGGACGAATGCATGGCGCTGGATGCGCTGCCCGGTGGCGACCAGTCGGTTTTGCAAGCCTTGCCCGAAGCCCTGCGCGAATGTCTCAGCCGTGCGGCGCGGGTGATATTGATCGCTAATAATCCCGCGATTACCGCAGCTGATTTCGCAGCGCTGAATATCGGCGCTGATGACGTCGTCGTCAGTTTCAATCATTGCATCAAGGCGACGCTGCTCAACGAGCAAAGCGTGAATGTCTTCGTGCACGGCTATAACGCGCCGGACGCCTATTTCTTCGGTCTGCCCGGCAATGCGGACGTACAGCGACTGGTCGACCGCGCGGGCGAGCGCTGCTTTACCATGCTGGTGGGTTGCGCAGCACCGATGTGCCCGTTGCCGCGCGTTGCGATGTACTGGGATCGCATTCCGTTGCCGCCGCTGTGGAACTACCCGGTCGACCGCCCGGGCGGCAAGCGCTACGTCGGCCCCTCCACCGGCTTCAATACGCTGGTGCTGTTCGATTGGTTGCGTGGGCATGTCGGTTATACCTATCAGTTGATGACCCTGGGTTTCTCCAACGAGGCGGGCAAGCTCTGGAGCGGTCATGCCTGGGATTACGAGCGGGACTGGTTGCAAAGGTCCGATGTGATTGGCGTGCCGCTGCAACCCCGACGCTGGTGGCAGAAACTGTTCAAGCGCAAATAAGCCACGCCGCAGTCAGGTGCCTGCCGGGCCGAATCATTTCTTCATAGGTGCAATCGAGTGTTGAAAATTGCCGTGGCGTTTTTCGGGATTCCCAGAAACTCGCCGATCTGCTTCCCGTCAATCGAACAGAACGTACTGGCGCAGTTGCCTGCGGACAGCGAGGTGCAGTGCTTTTATCATCTGTATAAAGTCGATGAAGTGCAGAATTCGCGTTCCGGCGAGAGAGGCGAGCTGGCGGCTGACAACTATCAGCCCTTCGAATCCATGAGCGGCGCGCTGACCTCGACCGAAGGCGTGCTGGAGCGCTGGGATTTCGAGCGGGTCAAAGCGCTGGGCGATACCTGGGCCGATGACTATGCATCGCTGCGCAACCTGATCTATCAGTTGAACTCCTTGCATACGGTCACCGGCGAGATCGAGTCGTTCGATCCCGACTTCGTCGTGTTCGTGCGGCCGGACAATTTCTTCCACACGGCGCTGCCAGGCTATGTGTTCAACCACTCCGAGGCGCGGCGACACAGCGTCTATATTCCTGACTGGCAATGGTGGGGCGGTCTAAATGACCGTTTCGCCGTGTGCGGGCGCAATACCTATGTCGCCTACGGCAAACGCATCGAACGCATCTTCGATTTCTGCAAGGCGACCGGCCGCAAGCTGCACTCCGAGCGCTTGCTCAAGTTCGCCCTGCTTGAGGCAGGCGCCAAGGTCTGCACTTTGCCAACCCAGGCCTCCCGCGTGCGAATCACCGGTGCATTTGCCGAAGAGTCGTTCTCCCCCAAGCGTGGCATGGGCAAGCGCGAAAACCGCTACTTCCACTTCTTCGCGACATTGCGCACCTGGTGGGATCGCCGACGCTAGCGGCTTGCGCGTTTCCTGCCCAGCCCGACCAGGCGCAGTGCCTTGATGCTCAGTTGCTTGAGGCCGGTGCGTGGCGCTTTCGCCGGTGTCAGACCCTGTTGCACCAGCCAGTCCTTCCAGCGAATGCGTTCGTCGTGCACCACCCAACCCTGCTGCGTTGCAAAGCTTTCCGCCAGGTGAATACCGCGGGTGCTGGCCGGTATCAGCTTGTCGCGTTTGAGGGTAAACAGCTCGGCAGTTGGCGCGCCATCCTTGAGCGGCATGAGATACAAATCAGGACGTTTTCGGTCCAGACGCGCCACCAGTTGATCACCCTCCAAGCGTTCATCGACATGAAACAAGCTCAGCGATTTGGCTTCCCTGGGCACTTCCAAACGCAAATCGTAGATCAATTGCAGCGACGCGGTCGGTAGATGCACGTACGCCCGTGGCCGCTCCAGCAGTTGCAGGTTGGCGCAGCGCACCGGGCGCGCCGAACCGGACAGCGGTGTCAGGCGAAACGGCAGCGCTTCGCGGTAATGCAGCGCAGCGGAGTAGGGCGCCGGCAACCAGGTGTCATTGAAACGCCCACCGAGCCAGCCTTCCGGGGTTTCCAGCAGGCACTCTTCGGCAATTTCCTGAATTGCTGTGTGCAGCGGAATATTCAATTCGTGGGCCGGCACGTAGCCGGAAATCAGCTTCAGTACCACGTCGCCGCGATCCTGCCGACGCTGGCGCACCAGCACCCAGTAATCGCGATTCTGCCAATGCAAGGTCAGGCGCACGGACACGCCGAGGTTGGCCAGTTCCAGGGCGAAGCGCTCGCTGTCGGCAACGCTGACCGGTTTACGCCGTTGCAGGGTCTGGGCGAAGTTCAGCGGCATGCCGACGCTCTGATAGCTCAGGCCTTCGGGCGTGGCTTCGACGAACAGCGGCAGCGTCTTGAAGTTGCTCGGGTTCTTGCGGATGAGCGTGCGCGGCATATCGGCTCCTGGCTTAAGGCCGCGGGGCGGCGTCAGTGACTACGCAGGACCTGGGCAACGGTCGCTACGTTATGGGCGAGGTGCAGCGGATTGATTGTGCCGACAATAGCACTGGCGACGCCGGGCTGAGTGAACAGCAACTCGAAGCTGGCGCGCACCGGATCGACTCCCGGACTCAGACAGACATGACCGCTGGCCAAGGCTTTTTTCACCAGAATCGCTTTGCCGTGGGCAGCAGCATAGTCAATGACTGCCTTTTCGTTTTGTTCGTTCAGATTGTAGGTGACCATCGCGCAGTCGCCTTGCTCCAGCGCTTTCAGCCCACCTTCGACGGTTTTGCCGGAAAAGCCGAAGCCGCGAATCTTGCCCTCGGCCTTCAGCGCCGCGAGGGTGGCGTAGACCTCTTCGTGCTCGAGGATGGCCATGTCGTTGCCGTCCGAGTGCACGAGGACCAGATCGATGAAATCCGTTTCCAGACGTTGCAGGCTGCGCTCGACCGACATTCGCGTGTGCGCAGCGCTGAAGTCGTGGTGCGACAGGCCATCGGCAAACTCTTCGCCGACCTTGCTGACAATCACCCAATCCTGTCGCTGGCCGCGTAGCAGCGGGCCGAGGCGTTCTTCGCTGCGACCATAGGCCGGTGCGGTGTCGATCAGGTTGATGCCCAGATCCCGCGCCTGGCGCAGCAGCATGCGCGCCTCGTCATCGTCGGGAATCTGAAAGCCGTTGGGGTATTTCACCCCTTGATCGCGGCCGAGTTTGACTGTGCCCAGACCCAGCGGCGACACCGTCAGGCCGGTGCTGCCCAGCGGGCGATGCAGTTCGTGCAGAGTGGCGATGGTCATGGCAGCAGTTGCTCCCACGCGGGTAGACCGAGCGGCGGTTTCGGCAGCGGCGGCAGCGGTTCAGTCACCTGCGGCTGGATGCCGTCGCGTTGCAGCGAGGCGATAACGCGGTCGGCGAAGTCTGGCGCCAGTGCCAGTTTGGTCGGCCAGCCGACGAGCAAGCGACCTTCTTCGGCGAGGAACGCGTTGTCCGGGCGGGTCAGGCCGGTTTGCAGCGGCTCGGCGCGATCGACGCGCAGGGTTGCCCATTGCGTGGTGCTGAGGTCGATCCACGGCAACAGTTGAGCGATTTCCTTTTGCGCGGTGGCGATCTGTTCCGCCGGCTCGCGGGCCACGCCTTCGCTTTCGGCAATGTCGCCGCCCATGTACCAGACCCACTGGCCATCAGCCGCCGGATGCGTGGTCACGGTGATGCGCGGCTTGGTGCCGCCGCCCAGACAGTGCGCGTACAGCGGTTTCAAGCCGGGGCCCTTGGCGAGGATCATGTGCAGTGGTCGGCGCTGCATGGCCGGACGACTGAGGCCCAACGCTTCGAGCAGTTCGGCAGTGCCGGCGCCAGCACTGAGGACGATGCGCTGGGCGCGGATCTCACGCTCATCGACTTTCAGGCCGACCAGCACGCCGGCTTCCAGCAGCGGTTCGATGACCTGCCCGGCGAGCAGACCGTCACCGGCCAACTCGGCCAGGCGCTGGATCAGGCTCGGGACATCCACTACCAGTTCGGCGAGGCGATAGACCTTGCCCTTGAAACGCCTGTCTTGCAGGGCCGGCGGCAGTTCATCGCCCTTGACCTGATCGACCCGGCCACGCACGGCTTTGCTGGCGAAGAAACTGGTCAGGTTGCCGGCCAGCGTGCCTGGCGACCACAGATAATGCGCTTCGGACAGCAGGCGCACGCCGGACAGATCCAGCTCGCCCGTGCCGGCCAGCGCCTCGCGCCAGCGGCGCGGCATGTCGGCGATGGCTTCCGAGGCGCCAGTCAGCGCACCGTGCAGCGCGTACTTGGCGCCGCCATGGATGATGCCTTGAGATTTGACACTCTGCCCGCCACCGAGGCTGGCGCTTTCCACCAGCACGGTCGAAAAACCCTGACCGCGCAGGCGCGCATTCAGCCAGAGGCCGGCGACACCAGCGCCGACAATCAGAACGTCGGTGGAAATAACGGATGGCATGCAGCGACCTCGGAGCTTGAAGAAGCCGCAAGTTTCAAGCTTCAAGCTGCAAGCTGCAACCCGGACCAGCAAATCAGCAATGCTTGCGGCTTGCCGCTTGAAGCTTGCTGCTGCTTTTTAATGCCCCGCAGTTTTCGAAAACAGCTGAATCACAACGACCCCCAGCACGATCAACGCCATCCCCAGCATCGCCGGTACGTCGAGCTTCTGCCCGTAAATGAACAGAGCGGCGACGCTGACCATAACAATGCCCATCCCCGCCCAGACCGCGTAGGCAACGCCCACCGGTACGGTGCGCACCACCAGCGTCAGCATCCAGAATGCGATCCCATAGCCGACAATGACCAGAATCAGCGGCAGCGGCGTGCTGAAGCCCTTGACCGCTTTCATCGAAACGGTGGCGATCACTTCGGCGCAGATGGCGATGGCCAGATAGACGTAAGCGTTCATGGTTGTGATCCTCAAATAAAACGTTGCTTGCTGAGGCGATATTCTAGGGATTGCTCAGATGGGGTAAAGTCATTACCTATCTGTTCTGGAGATAGGTTGAGAGCGCGCATGCAATGGAATCTTGAGCAGCTACGCATATTTGTCGACGTCGCCGAGCAGCGTTCGTTCTCCGCCGTGGCGCGCCTACAACGCAAGGCGCAATCGGCGATCAGCAGTGCTGTTGCGATGCTCGAAGAGGATTTGGGCGTGAGCCTGTTCGAGCGCAGCAGCGGTCGGCAGCCGATGCTCACCGAGGCGGGCGCGGCGTTACTGGAGGAAGCGCGGGAAGTGTTGCGCCAGTGCGAGCGCCTCAACGGCCGCGCCATGGCCATGCTGCGCGGCCAAGAAGCGCAACTGCGTGTGGCGCAGGACGAGGCGATGCCGTATCAGGCGCTGGTGGAAAGTTTCGGTGAACTGGCCGAGCAGTTTCCCAGCCTGGAAGTGCAACTGACCAGCGCCGCCCAAGGCGAAGTTGCGCGCAAACTGGTCGAACGTCGCGCCGACCTCGGCCTGCTGTTCTATCACGATGAAATCCCCGAAGCCCTTGAGCGCCGCGTGCTGGGTCGAGTGGAAATGGTCACGGTCTGCGGCGTCAATCATCCGCTGGCGCAGCAGGCCTACGTGACCTGCCAGCAACTGGCGCAGCACCGGCAATTGCTGATGTCTACGCAGACCAGCGTCTATCCCGGCAACGAGCCGGCCAGCCCGCAGGTGTGGCGCGCCGACAGTTTTTACGTGATGTCCGAATGGCTGGTGCGGGATCTCGGCTGGGCCTGGTTACCGCGCCACGTTGTGCAGTACTCGGCGTATCAGGGCCAAATGATTGAGCTCGACAGTGAATGGACGCCGCCGGCGCTTGTGGTGGAACTGGTCTGGCGCCGCGACGAACCGCTCGGCCCCGCCGCGCGCTGGCTGGCGGAACGTTTTGCCGTGCACT
This sequence comes from Pseudomonas sp. 67(2021), assembly GCF_017491835.1. Lineage (NCBI taxonomy): Bacteria > Pseudomonadati > Pseudomonadota > Gammaproteobacteria > Pseudomonadales > Pseudomonadaceae > Pseudomonas > Pseudomonas sp. 67(2021). The sequence continues at coordinate 104,856 of NZ_JAFGYL010000004.1, read as the reverse complement.
TGCGGGCGATCGGCGACAAAAGCCGATAAACTCCGCCGCCATGAATAGAACTCTCTACACCGCGCTGTTTTACCTGGGGCTGCCATTGGTGGCGATTCGGCTGTGGCTGCGCGCACGCAAGGCGCCGGCGTATGCCAAACGCATTGGCGAGCGCTTTACTCTTGGCATGCCGACCCTGCAGCCCGGCGGCATCTGGGTGCACGCGGTATCGGTGGGCGAAAGCATTGCCGCCGCGCCGATGATCCGCGCGCTGCTTGAACGCTATCCGGCGCTGCCGATCACCGTGACCTGCATGACCCCGACCGGTTCGGAGCGGATTCAGGCACTGTTCGCCAACGAGGCGCGCATTCAACACTGCTATCTGCCGTATGACTTGCCTTGTGCGGCGGCGCGTTTTCTTGATCGCGTGCAGCCGAAACTTGCGGTGATCATGGAAACCGAGCTGTGGCCCAACCACATTCATCAGTGTGCCAAGCGCGGAATTCCGGTTGCGCTGGCCAATGGACGGTTGTCGCAGCGTTCCGCCAAAGGCTATGGCCGCTTCAACAAACTCACCGCGCCTATGCTTGCCGAGATGAGCCTGTTGGCGGTGCAGACCGAAGCCGAGGCCCAGCGCTTCCGCGATCTCGGCGCGCGGCCTGAATCTGTCGAGGTCACCGGTTCGATCAAGTTCGACCTGACCATCGATCCGCAATTGCTGCAGCGTGCTACCGAATTGCGTAGCCAATGGCAGGCGCAGGATCGTCCCGTGTGGATCGCCGCGAGCACTCACGAAGGCGAAGATGAAGTGGTGCTCGACGCTCATCGTCGCCTGTTGGCCAATCATCCGGATGCATTATTGATTCTGGTGCCGCGTCATCCGGAGCGCTTCAATTCGGTGTTCGACCTGTGCCAGCGCGAAGATTTCGCCACGGTACGTCGCTCGACCGGGGCCAATGTCGATGCGCAGACGAGCGTGCTGCTTGGCGACACCATGGGCGAGTTGCTGTTTCTCTATGCCCTGGCTGACAGCGCTTTTGTCGGCGGCAGTCTGGTGCCGAACGGCGGGCACAACCTGCTCGAACCCGCCGCGCTGGCGAAACCGGTACTCAGCGGCCCGCACCTGTTCAACTTCCTCGACATCGCCGCGCAACTGCGCGAAGCCGGGGCGTTGGCCGAAGTGGATGATGCCGAAGGCCTCGCAGTCGAAGTGCAGCGCTTGTTCGAACTGCCACGTGATGCGCAGCGCATGGCCGAGGCCGGGCTGGCGGTGATGCGGCGCAATCAGGGCGCGTTGCAGCGGCTGCTGGATGGCTTGGCGCGGCTGATCCAATAGTCGCCTGGAATATGACTGTGGTGAGGGGGTTTATCCCCGCTGGGTTGCGAAGCAGCCCCAAAATAATTCAACGCGGTCATTTAGAAAAACCGTGTCCACCGCTATTGCGACTGCTGCGCAGCCGGACGGGGATAAATCCCCTCACCACAGGGATTCATTCCAGATTTTTCATGGCCGCGCCTTTGGCTGGATGGTCTGGCGCGACTGATCCAATAGTCGCTTGGAATATGACTGTGGTGAGGGGATTTATCCCCGCTGGGTTGCGAAGCAGCCCCAAAACCATTCAGCGCGGTGATTCAGTCAGATCTGACAAGCAGGATTTACGACTGCTGCGCAGCCGGACGGGGATAAATCCCCTCACCACAGGGATTCATTCCAGATTTTTTATGGCCGTGCCTTTGGCTGGATGGTCTGGCGCGGCTGATCCAATAGTCGCTTGGAATATTACTGTGGTGAGGGGATTCATCCCCGCTGGGTTGCGAAGCAGCCCCGAAACCATTCAGCGTGGTGATTCAGTCAGATCTGGCAAGCAGGATTTACGACTGCTGCGCAGCCGGACGGGGATAAATCCCCTCACCACAGGGGATTCATTCCAGATTTTTCATGGCCGCGCCTTTGGCTGGATGGTCTGGCGCGGCTGATCCAATAGTCGCCTGGAATATTACTGTGGTGAGGGGATTCATCCCCGCTGGGTTGCGAAGCAGCCCCAAAACCATTCGACGCGGTGATTCAGTCAGATCTGGCAAGCAGGATTTCGACTGTTGCGCAGCCGGACGGGGATAAATCCCCTCACCACAGGGATTCATTCCAGATTTTTTATGGCCGCGCCTTTGGCTGGATGGTCTGGCGCGGCTGATCCAATAGTCGCTTGGAATATGACTGTGGTGAGGGGATTTATCCCCGCTGGGTTGCGAAGCAGCCCCAAAACCAATCGACGCGGTGATTCAGTCAGATCTGGCCAGCAGGATTTACGACTGCTGCGCAGCCGGACGGGGATAAATCCCCTCGCCACAGGGGATTCATTCCAGATTTTTCATGGCCGCGCCTTTGGCTGGATGGTCTGGCGCGACTGATCCAATAGTCGCTTGGAATATGACTGTGGTGAGGGGATTTATCCCCGCTGGGTTGCGAAGCAGCCCCAAAACCATTCAGCGCGGTGATTCAGTCAGATCTGGCCAGCAGGATTTACGACTGCTGCGCAGCCGGACGGGGATAAATCCCCTCACCACAGGGATTCATTCCAGATTTTTCATGGCCGCGCCTTTGGCTGGATGGTCTGGCGCGGCTGATCCAATAGTCGCCTGGAATATTACTGTGGTGAGGGGATTTATCCCCGCTGGGTTGCGAAGCGGACCCAAAACCATTCAACGCGGTAATTCAGTCAGATCTGGCAGGCAGCATTTACGACTGCTGCGCAGCCGGACGGGGATAAATCCCCTCGCCACAGGGGATTCATTCCAGATTTTTCATGGCCGCGCCTTTGGCTGGATGGTCTGGCGCGGCTGATCCAATAGTCGCTTGGAATATTACTGTGGTGAGGGGATTCATCCCCGCTGGGTTGCGAAGCAGCCCCAAAACCATTCAGCGCGGTGATTCAGTCAGATCTGGCAAGCATGATTTACGACTGCTGCGCAGCCGATCGGGGATAAATCCCCTCGCCACAGGGAATTCATTCCAGATTGTTTATGGCCGGGCCTTGAGCTGCGCCTCGGCCGCCGACGCCAGATCCGGCGGCAGGAAATCCTTGTCAGGGTTGTAGTCGGCTTTCAGATAGCGCCGCAGGTCTTCCAGGTCACCCGGGTTCAGCGTCCCCGCCGCCTGCTTCAGGCGCAGGTTGTCGAGGATGTAGTCGTAGCGGGTGTTGTTGTAATTGCGCACCGAGGTGTACAGCTGACGCTGCGCGTCGAGCACGTCGACGATGTTGCGTGTGCCGACCTGATAACCGATTTCAGTGGCTTCCACCGCGCTCTGGTTGGAGATGATCGACTGGCGGCGCGCCTGCACCTGCTCGACGTCGGTGTTCACCGCGCGGTGCAGATTGCGGGTGTTTTCCACCACCTGCCGGCGCAGCGATTCGCGCTGCTGTTCGCTCTGATCCAGTTGCGCATAGGACTGACGCACTTGCGAACTGGTCAGCCCGCCGCTGTAGATCGGGATGTTCAGTTGCAGGCCCAGGGTGCTCTGCTCGACGTTGCCGCCATAAGGCGCGCCGAACGAGTTGGGGTTGGCAAAGCCGAGGGCGTCGTTGTCGCCTTTCTCGTATTTCGCCACGGCGTCGAGGGTCGGCAAGTGGCCGGCCTTGCGCTGCTTGAGTGTCTGCTCGGCAGAGCTGACCGCGTAGTTGCTGGCGAGCAGATTGAGGTTCTGCCGCGCCGCCGTGTCGACCCAGGATTTCGCATCGTTGGGCGCGGGCGGCAAGATCGGTAGCGTATGAACGATGCCCTGAATCGAGTTGTACTGGCGGTTGGTCAGGGTGATCAACGCCTGGAACGCATCATCGACCTGACGCTGGGCGACGATGCGGTTGGCTCGCGCGGTGTCGTAACTGGCTTGCGATTGCAGCACGTCAGTCTTGTCCGAAAGGCCGACATCGAAGCGCTCATTGGACTGATCGAGCTGACGTTTGAACGCCGCTTCTTCAGCTTTGGTCGAGGCCAGATTGTCCTGGCTGCGCAGCACGTTGAAGTAGCTTTCGGCGCTCTGCAGGATCAGGTTCTGTTCGGTCGCCGACAGTTGCAGCGCGGCCTGTTCGTTGACGTCCTTGGCTGCTTGATACTGGAACCAGCGATCGGCGCGGAACAGCGGCTGCGCGAGGGTCGCCTGATAGGAATGCGCGCTGCGGTTGGCGATGGCCGAAGGCTGGTCGATCGAGGTGCGCACGTCAGCAACTTCGGCGCCACCGGACAGGTTCGGCAGCAGACCGGCGCGGGCCTGCGGCACCACTTCTTTCTGCGCGCCATACTGGGCGCGGGCCGCGGCGAGGTCGGCGTTGTTGTCGACCGCTTCCTGATAGACGCTGACCAGATCGGTTTTGGTCGACAAGGGTGCTTCCGCTGCCCAGGCCATTGTGTTGGACGCACAGGACACGGCAACAGCCAATGAAAGTTTGCGCAGCATGAGGCGATCCCTAGCATGAATATTATGGAAGTAATCCGGGCGCCAAAGGTAAGGCGCGGCCTGCACAGCGTCAAGGCTGAGCAGGCCCAGCGAGTGTAGTTGCGCATTGCTCCGGCAACAATCGGCCAACCTGGGTATTTACGCCATTCATCATGGCGTTCGCTGCGGTGTTGGCGTTCCTTGATGGTTGTGTCTAGACTGGCCGGGTTCTTGTCGGGGTGCCTTGCTATGAGGCTGAGATCGAATAATTTCGGATCCCGTTGAACCTGATCAGGTTAGCGCCTGCGTAGGGAACAAGATTTCTCGTCACCCGGCGAGTCCTCTTGTGCTTCGTCCGGGATATTGTTCGACAATCGAACGCCATGACGAATGCACAGCACCGGTCCTGGTGCGTCCGTGCCTTTCAGGTTCTGCTCCGACAATCCACTGCTGGATGCTGTCTGGAGAGCCTGTGATGACAACAAAAGAAAAAAACGCGATCAACCTGAGTGACTCGGCCAAGGTCGACGAGCAGTCGGTCAAGCCGTTCACCCGTTCGCAAAAAGTCTACGTTCAGGGCTCGCGCCCGGACATTCGCGTGCCGATGCGCGAAATCAGCCTCGATGTAACCCCGACCGATTTCGGCGGCGAGATCAATGCGCCGGTCACTGTCTACGACACCTCCGGCCCGTACACCGATCCGAACGTGGTCATCGATGTGCGCAAAGGTCTGGCCGATGTGCGTTCAGCGTGGATCGATGACCGTGGCGATACCGAGCGCCTGCCGGGCCTGAGTTCGAACTTCGGCCAGCAGCGTCTGGCCGATGCCGAACTGACCAAACTGCGCTTCGCCCACGTCAACAACCCGCGCCGGGCCAAGGCCGGGGCCAACGTCAGCCAGATGCACTACGCGCGCAAAGGCATCATCACTGCCGAGATGGAATACGTCGCCATCCGCGAAAACATGAAGCTGCAAGAGGCCCGCGCCGCTGGCCTGTTGAACCAGCAACATGCGGGCCACAGCTTCGGCGCAAGCATTCCGAAAGAAATCACCCCTGAATTCGTCCGCGAAGAAATCGCCCGTGGTCGCGCGATCATTCCGGCCAACATCAACCACGTCGAACTGGAACCGATGATCATCGGCCGTAACTTCCTGGTGAAGATCAACGGCAATATCGGCAACAGCGCCCTGGGTTCTTCGATCGAAGAAGAAGTGGCGAAGCTGACCTGGGGCATTCGCTGGGGCTCGGACACGGTGATGGACCTGTCCACCGGTAAACACATTCACGAAACCCGCGAGTGGATCATCCGCAACTCGCCGGTGCCGATCGGTACCGTGCCGATCTATCAGGCGCTGGAGAAGGTCAACGGCGTCGCTGAAGACCTGACCTGGGAGCTGTTCCGCGACACCCTGATCGAACAGGCCGAGCAGGGCGTCGACTACTTCACCATTCACGCCGGCGTGCTCCTGCGTTACGTGCCGCTGACCGCCAAACGCGTCACCGGCATCGTCTCCCGTGGCGGTTCGATCATGGCCAAGTGGTGCCTGGCGCACCACAAAGAGAACTTCCTCTACACCCACTTCGACGAAATCTGCGAAATCATGAAGGCCTACGACGTCAGCTTCTCGCTGGGCGATGGCCTGCGTCCGGGCTCGATTGCCGACGCCAACGACGAAGCGCAATTCGGCGAACTGGAAACCCTCGGCGAGCTGACCAAGATTGCCTGGAAGCACGACGTGCAATGCATGATCGAAGGCCCGGGCCACGTGCCGATGCAGTTGATCAAAGAGAACATGGACAAGCAGCTCGAATGCTGCGACGAGGCGCCGTTCTACACCCTCGGTCCGCTGACTACCGACATTGCGCCGGGCTATGACCACATCACTTCCGGTATCGGCGCGGCGATGATCGGCTGGTTCGGTTGCGCGATGCTCTGCTACGTGACGCCGAAGGAGCACTTGGGCCTGCCGAACAAGGATGACGTGAAGACCGGGATCATCACTTACAAGATCGCCGCACATGCGGCGGACCTGGCCAAGGGACACCCGGGCGCGCAGATCCGTGACAACGCACTGAGCAAGGCGCGTTTCGAATTCCGCTGGGAAGACCAGTTCAACCTCGGCCTGGACCCGGACACCGCGCGTTCCTATCACGACGAAACCCTGCCGAAGGACTCGGCCAAGGTCGCGCATTTCTGCTCGATGTGCGGGCCGAAATTCTGCTCGATGAAAATCACCCAGGAAGTCCGCGAGTATGCGGCCAACCAACGCATTGACGCGGTCGATGTGGACGTCGCCAAGGGGCTAGCTGAGCAGGCCGAGCGGTTCAAACAGGAAGGCAGTCAGCTGTACAAGAAAGTCTAGCCACAAGCCACAAGCCACAAGCCACAAGCGGCAAGCGGCAAGCTGCAAGATTAGAAGCAGTCCGCGTACCGCTTTAACTTGCGGCTTGCAGCTTTTTCACTGATCGTTCCCACGCAGAGCGTGGGAACGATCAAAAGTCTAGCCACAAGCGGCAAGCGGCAAGCTGCAAGATTAGAAGCAGTCCGCGTACCGCTTTTAACTTGCGGCTTGCAGCTTGCAGCTTTTTCCTGCTCCTCTTTGAGATAACACCCTTGAGCATTCAACCCGGCACTTTTTCCCCCGACCTCGCCGTCCCCGCTGAAAAGCGTGTCTTCGGCGGTCGCGATCTGTTTTCCCTGTGGTTCTCCCTCGGCATCGGCCTGATGGTTTTGCAGACCGGCGCATTGCTCGCGCCGGGTCTGGGTCTGTCCGGTTCTTTGCTGGCGATTTTCCTCGGCACGCTGGTGGGCGTGCTGTTGCTGGCTGCAGTCGGCGTGATCGGCAGCGACACCGGCCTGTCATCAATGGCCGCGCTGAAGCTCAGCCTTGGCAGCAAAGGCGCGAGCCTGCCGGCGCTGCTCAATCTGCTGCAACTGATCGGCTGGGGCTCGTTCGAAATCATCGTCATGCGCGACGCCGCCAGCCTGCTCGGCACCCGCGCCTTCAGCGAAGGTTCGCTGTGGGCCAATCCGATGCTGTGGACGCTGTTCTTCGGTGCGCTGGCGACCTTGCTCGCGGTGAGCGGGCCGTTGACGTTCGTGCGGCAGATTCTGCGCAAGTGGGGCATCTGGCTGCTGCTCGCCGCGTGCCTGTGGTTGACCTGGAACCTGTTCGCCAAAGCCGACCTCGTGGCGCTGTGGGCGCGCGCCGGTGACGGCTCGATGCCGTTCGCGGTGGGCTTCGACATTGCCATCGCCATGCCGCTGTCGTGGCTGCCGTTGATTGCCGACTATTCGCGTTTCGGCAAACGCGCAAAGAATGTTTTCGGTGGCACGGCTGTGGGTTTCTTCATCGGCAATTTCTGGCTGATGAGCCTTGGTGTGGCCTACACCCTGGCGTTTGCGCCGAGCGGTGAAGTCAACGCGCTGCTGCTGGCCTTGGCAGGTGCCGGTCTGGGCATTCCGCTGTTGCTGATTCTGCTCGACGAGTCGGAAAACGCTTTTGCCGATATACATTCGGCAGCGGTCTCGAGCGGGATCCTGTTGCGTCTGAAAGTCGAGCACCTGGCTTTGGCCATCGGCGTGATCTGCACGCTGATCGCACTGCTGGCGCCGTTGGCGCAGTACCAGAATTTCCTGCTGTTGATCGGCTCGGTGTTCGCGCCGCTGTTCGGCGTGGTGCTGGTGGATCACTTCATCCTACGCAAACGCAGTGCTCAGGTCGCGTCAGCCGCATTGCGCTGGCCGACGTTGCTGGCGTGGCTGGGTGGCGTGAGCACCTACCACTTGCTGGCGAATCTGTATCCGGATGTCGGCGCAACCCTGCCGGCGCTGGTGCTGGCAGGGCTGTTGCAACTGGTGCTGGGCCGGGCCTTCAGTTACGGCCGGGAAACAGCTCAGGCTTGAGAATGCCGTTCAGGCGCGGATAAGGAATCTTCAGTTCGACGTGGCCCAGCGCGTAAGGCGCAATGGTGGTCACGTCGTACTTGAGGATCACGCCACCGTAGGTCAGCGCCACGTGCGGGGTTTTCACGAACGGCCAGTTCGCAACGAATTCCGCCTCCTGATCGAGCTTGGTGCTGATCAGCCAACTGTTGTGCGCCACTTGCGCGGCTTTCCAGAATGCCTCTTCCTGACCCGGCAGCAACATGTCGGACAGGTTCAGCACCTTGTGCTGCTGGCGCGAATAGTTGATGAAACCGCGACCCGGCGTGCCGTGGGCGCCGCCCGTGTCGAGGTAGCTCGACAGCTCGATGATCACCAGTCCGTCATGCTGCTCGCGTACTTTCGCTTGCAGATAGCTGCTGTTGCGCGGGCCGGCGCTGGCCAGAAACTGCTCGCGGTAGGCGGCCAGGGTTGGCGCTACGGGTGCGTTCTTCTCGGTGCGGGTCATTTGCAGCAGACGTTTTTCGATGATGCCGTCCAGTGCCGGCTCGTCCGGGAAACGCAGGGTGTCGATGTTCACCAGCGGGCAATCGGGATTGGAACAGCCGGGTTTGAGTTGTTCCGAGGCGTCGCGGGTGGTTTCCAGCGGCGTGCGATAGTTGGGCTGGAACAGGCTGGCACAGGCGCCCAGAGTCAGGGCAATAGCGGCCACAGAGGCAATTTTGAAAAGCGACATGGGCGTCCTTTCGAAAGCAGGGGAAGGCAAAAAGATACCGCTTCGACTCTCAACGGAGCAGTCAGTTCGCCACTAAGCTGATTAGAGTGTGTTTCAGCTTCACCGTCCATCCCGCTGACGGTAAAGGGGCTGCATCAAACGGTGCGGGCGCGTTAGGATGGCGCGAAGTCGAGGTTGCCGGTTGTACACGGAAACCCCGTAAAGGATATGCAGTAAAGAGGATGATCATGACTGACTTTGCCAACGCCATTCCGACCGCCGTGGATATCGTGCGGCGCGAAAAATGCTACGAGGGCTTCTACAAGCTCGACCGTGTGCACTTGCGCCATGAGCTGTTCGCCGGGGGCATGAGCCGCGAGATCAACCGGGAAATCTTCGTGCGCCACGATGCCGTGTGCGTCCTGCCTTACGATCCGCAACGCGATGAAGTGGTGCTGATCGAGCAGTTTCGCGTCGGCGCCATGGGCAAGGCCGACAACCCGTGGCTGGTCGAGCTGGTCGCCGGTCTGATCGACAAGGATGAGCAACCGGAAGAAGTTGCTCACCGCGAGGCGCAGGAGGAAGCTGGGCTGGACATCAAGGCGTTGTGGCCGATGACCAAGTATTTCCCATCGCCGGGTGGCAGCAACGAATTCGTGCATTTGTATCTGGGGCGTTGCAGCACCGACGGTGTCGGCGGGCTGCACGGGCTGGAAGAAGAGGCCGAAGACATTCGCGTAACGGTCTGGGCCTTTGAAGATGCCTTGCAGGCCGTGCGTGACGGACGGATTGCCAACGCGGCGAGCATCATCGCCTTGCAGTGGCTGGCGCTGAACCGCGCCGAAGTGAGGGGGCTATGGTCGTAAACAAGCTGCGCGATCGTTATCGGGTTGACCTCGTGGGGCTGCAAGCCGCCTGCGAGGCCAACTACGCGCGCCTGATGCGACTGCTGCCGGACATGCGCAACGAACCCGAGGCGCGGCGTATCGCCGTGACCCAGGGCGAGCAGATGCTCGGCGTGCTCGCCCTCGAAGTGCTGCAGACCTGCCCGTACACCACGACCTTGCAGGTACGCCAGGAGCACAGCCTGCCATGGTTGCCGGTGCCGCAACTGGAAGTGCAGGTCTACCACGACGCGCGCATGGCCGAAGTGGTCAGCGCCGAGCATGCACGACGCTTTCGCGGCATCTATCCTTATCCGAACGCCGCCATGCACCAGCCCGATGAAAAGGCCCAGCTCAATGTGTTTCTGGGCGAATGGCTGAGTCATTGCCTGGCGTTGGGGCACGAGTACGAAGTCGTTCGCTAGTTGTGAACTGCGTCCGCTTCGGCGGTTTCCCCTTTGTGTCATCCCCCAGCATAATTGCCGCACCCATCCATTGCGTGCCTAGCCCCGGGAGAGCGCCTTGCCCAGCGTATCGACAATTACCAGCGCCGACCCGGCGCTGCTGGTGCAGTTGTCCGACAGCCACCTGTTCGCTGAAGCGCACAGCAAGCTGCTGGGCATGAAGACCCGCGAGAGCCTGCAACAGGTCATCGACCTGGTGTTGGCGCAACAGGCGCAGATCGATCTGCTGCTGGCGACCGGAGATATTTCCCAGGACGGCACGCTGGAGTCGTATCAGGCCTTCCGCCAACTGAGCGCGCAGATCAATGCCCCGGCGCGCTGGATTCCCGGCAATCACGACGAGCCGATGGTCATGGCCGAGGCGGCGGTGCAGAGCACGCTCCTGGAGCCGGTGGTCGATATTGGCAATTGGCGGGTGACGATGCTGGATTCGGCGGTGCCGGGTTCGGTGCCGGGTTATCTGCAGGATGATCAGTTGCAGCTGCTGGCCCGCGCGCTGAGCGAGGCGCCGGAGCGTCATCATCTGGTGTGCCTGCATCATCATCCGGTGTCGATCGGCTGCGCGTGGATGGAGCCGATCGGCTTGCGCAACCCGGAAGCGTTCTTTGAAGTGCTGGATCGCTTTTCACAGGTTCGCGCGGTGCTGTGGGGGCATGTGCATCAGGAAATCGATCGCGACCGCAATGGCGTGCGCTTGATGGCCTCGCCCTCGACGTGCATCCAGTTCGAGCCCGGGAGTGCGGATTTCAAAGTGGGCGAGCAGGCGCCGGGGTATCGCTGGCTGCGGTTGTTGCCGGACGGGCGTTTGGAAACCGGGGTTGAGCGCGTGACTGGATTCGACTTTCAGATTGATTACGGTTCCAACGGTTACTGAGACCATACGGGCCTCTTCGCGAGCAGGCTCGCTCCCACGCTGGAATGCGTTTCCCTGTGGGAGCGAGGCTGCTCGCGAAGGCGGCCGCACAAACACCCACGATTGCTCTGACTCCCTGTAAACTCCGCTATCTTTCGCCGACAGCCAGGGAGCTCAAATGTCCGGTTCGATCCTCTATATCCACGGTTTCAACAGCGCGCCGGCCTCGAAGAAGGCCTGTCAGCTGGTCGCGGTCATGGAGCGGCTGGGTTTGAGCGAGCAATTGCGCGTGCCGGCGCTGCATCACCATCCGCGCGAAGCCATCGGTCAGCTCGAGCAGGCAATCGCCGAGCTGGGCCGGCCGTTGCTGGTGGGAAGTTCGCTCGGCGGCTACTATGCGACTCACCTGGCCGAGCGCCATGGCCTGAAAGCCCTGCTGGTCAACCCGGCGGTCAGCCCGCACCGGATGTTCGATGGTTATCTGGGCACGCAGAAGAACCTCTACACCGATGAAGCCTGGGAACTGACCCACGACCACGTCACGGCATTGGCCGAACTGGAAGTGCCACCACCGCAGGATCCGCAGCGTTATCAGGTCTGGTTGCAAACCGGCGACGAAACGCTGGATTATCGCCTCGCCCAACAGTATTACCGCGCCTGTGCCTTGCGCATCCAGGCTGGCGGCGACCACAGTTTCCAGGGCTTTGCCGGGCAATTGCCGGCGTTGCTGAGTTTTGCCGGCATGGCTGCCGATATGTATCAGGCAATCGATTTCACCACGCTGTGAAGTCTTGCCCCTCTTTCATGAATGACTGACGACGAGACCTTATGGCCACTCCCAGCGCTAGTTCTTATAACGCCGACGCCATCGAAGTCCTCTCGGGCCTCGACCCGGTGCGCAAACGCCCCGGCATGTACACCGACACCAGTCGGCCGAACCACCTCGCCCAGGAAGTCATCGACAACAGCGTCGACGAAGCCCTGGCCGGCCACGCCAAATCGGTGCAGGTCATCCTGCACGCCGACCATTCGCTGGAAGTCAGCGACGACGGCCGTGGCATGCCGGTCGACATCCACCCGGAAGAGGGTGTGTCCGGCGTCGAACTGATCCTTACCAAGCTGCACGCGGGCGGCAAGTTCTCCAACAAGAACTACCAGTTCTCCGGCGGTCTGCACGGGGTGGGTATTTCCGTGGTCAACGCGCTGTCGACCGAAGTGCGCGTACGGGTCAAGCGTGACGGCAACGAATACCAGATGACCTTCAAGGACGGCTTCAAGGCGTCCGAGCTGGAAATCGTCGGCACCGTCGGCAAGCGCAACACCGGCACCAGCGTGTACTTCGCGCCGGACCCGAAATACTTCGACTCACCGAAATTCTCCATCAGCCGCCTCAAGCATGTGCTCAAGGCCAAGGCTGTGTTGTGCCCGGGCTTGCTGGTCAGCTTCGAAGACAAAGGCACCGGCGAGAAAGTCGAGTGGCATTACGAAGACGGCCTGCGCTCTTATCTGGTCGATGCGGTCAGCGAATTCGAACGTCTGCCGAACGAGCCGTTCTGCGGCGCTTTCGCCGGTAATAAAGAAGCGGTCGATTGGGCGCTGCTGTGGCTGCCGGAAGGTGGCGACGCGGTGCAGGAAAGCTACGTCAACCTGATCCCGACCGCCCAGGGCGGCACGCACGTCAACGGTCTGCGTCAGGGCCTGCTCGATGCGATGCGCGAATTCTGCGAGTTCCGCAGCCTGCTGCCGCGCGGCGTGAAACTGGCGCCGGAAGACGTCTGGGAGCGCATCGCTTTCGTCCTGTCGATGAAGATGCAGGAACCGCAATTCTCCGGCCAGACCAAAGAGCGTCTGTCATCCCGTGAAGCGGCGGCGTTCGTTTCCGGTGTGGTCAAGGATGCGTTCAGCCTGTGGCTCAACGCCAACCCGGAAACCGGTCTGGCCCTGGCCGAACTGGCGATCAACAACGCCGGCCGCCGTCTCAAGGCGAGCAAGAAAGTCGAGCGCAAACGCGTCACCCAAGGTCCGGCGCTGCCAGGCAAACTGGCTGACTGCGCCGGGCAGGACCCGATGCGTTCCGAGCTGTTCCTGGTCGAGGGTGACTCCGCCGGCGGTTCGGCCAAACAGGCGCGGGACAAGGAATTCCAGGCGATCCTGCCGTTGCGCGGCAAGATCCTCAACACTTGGGAAGTCGACGGCAGCGAAGTGCTCGCCAGCCAGGAAGTGCACAACATCGCCGTGGCGATCGGCGTGGATCCGGGCGCGGCGGACATGAGCCAGCTGCGCTACGGCAAGATCTGCATCCTCGCCGACGCCGACTCCGACGGTCTGCACATCGCCACTTTGTTGTGTGCGCTGTTCGTCCAGCATTTCCGCCCGTTGGTGGATGCCGGTCACGTCTATGTGGCGATGCCGCCGCTTTACCGTATCGACCTCGGCAAAGAGATTTACTACGCCCTCGACGAGGCCGAGCGCGACGGTATTCTCGATCGCCTGGTGGCCGAGAAGAAACGCGGCAAGCCGCAGGTCACCCGATTCAAGGGTCTGGGCGAAATGAATCCGCCGCAACTGCGTGAAACCACCATGGACCCGAACACTCGGCGTCTGGTGCAGTTGACGCTGGGCGAAGACTTCGCCGAAACCTCGGAAATGATGGACATGCTGCTGGCGAAGAAACGCGCCGGTGACCGCAAATCCTGGCTGGAATCCAAAGGCAACCTCGCCGAGGTGCTGGCCTGATGCAGTTTGGCTGGGCCTTGGCGGGTGCGTTGCTGCTGAGTGCGCTGAGCGTGTCGGCCGAGCCGCTGCAACAATTGCGGCTGCTTTCCGAACACCCGGTCGAAGGCATGCGCGGCGGTAACCTGTCGGGGCTGGCCATGTGCGGCAATGAGCTGTGGACGGTTTCCGATCGCGATGACGAGCAGATCTATCGGCTCGATACCCGCGATCCGGTCTGGCAGGCGCAAACCGTGCACATCGACGTGCCGCCCGTGCCCGAGAGCGGCTTGCCGTGGGGTTTGAGTTCGCGCACCTGGGCTGCATCGTTCATTCGCGGTGGCGATCTGGATTTCGAAGGCATCAGTTGCGACAGCGTAGGCAATCGCTACATCGTCAGTGAGGCCCATGCGGCGGTGTTGCAGGTGCCGGTCAGCGGCCCGGCGAACTGGCTGAAAATCTCGCCGCTGCTGGTTCGCGAAGCGCGGGCGAGCGGCCTGCTGCTCAAGTTCAATTCGATCTTCGAGGGCTTGGCGATCAACCCGGCCGGTGATCAGATATGGCTGGCCGCCGAACGGCAAAAGCGCGGTTTGCTGCTGATCAAGCGCCAGCAGACGGTGTGGGATTGTGACGGTCGCTGCGTGCTGCTCAGTGAGGGCGGCAAGGAGATGCAGCCGCCACAGTTTCCCAAGGCGAAAGCGGTTCATCGCGACTTTTCCGACATTTCCTTGTTCAACGGCAAGCTGTTTACCCTTGAACGCAACGCTTTCGAGATATGCCGTCGCGATGCGCAGACGGCCAAGGTCGAGCAGTGCTGGTCGTATGCCGGCGAACTGTTGCAGGAAAAACGTCGCTACTCGCAGAACTACGGACTGGAGGAAGCGCTGATCATTGATGCCGAAGGTGCGTGGATCGGCGTCGACAACAATTTTGGCCCGCGTGCCGATGGCGAAGTCCGCCCGGTGGTCTGGCGCTTTGCCGCGCCGGACGGTGGCTGGAGTGCCAGGCCATGAGCCAGCAGCCACCGGGCAAGCGTGCCGGTCGTGTGTTGATGATCCTCGCCTGGTGCGCGGCGCTGTTTCTCGCGACGCGGTTTTTCGGTCAGTGGGAACAGCGCCAGCAGAATCCGAACATCGTGGTTACGTCGGAGCAGGGCGAAGGATTTATCGAAGTGAAACTGGCGAGCAATGCCCAAGGGCATTTTGTCGCCAGCGGCCAGATCAACGGCGAGCCGGTGGAGTTCATGCTCGACACCGGCGCGACCGATGTGGCGATCCCGGCGGATCTGGCCAAGCGTTTGAAGCTGCAAGAAGGTTTCGGCGTGACCCTGAGCACGGCCAATGGCCTGAGCCAGGGTTACCGAACGAAGATTGCCCGTCTGCAATTGGGCGACATCATCCTGCGCGATGTCCGCGCACTGGTGGCGCCGGGACTGCATGGCGATCAGGTGCTGCTCGGCATGAGCGCCCTGAACAGACTTGAATTTACCCAGCGCGGTGGCACCATGCTGCTGCGCCAGACAACGAACCGATGAGGCCCGCATGAGCGACTCCCTTGATCTCAGCCTGGACGGTGTAGAACGCCGATCGCTGGCTGACTTCACCGAAAATGCCTACCTCAACTACTCCATGTACGTGATCATGGACCGTGCCTTGCCGCATATCGGCGACGGCCTGAAACCGGTACAGCGGCGTATCGTCTACGCCATGAGCGAGCTGGGGCTGGACGCCGATTCCAAGCACAAGAAATCGGCGCGTACCGTCGGTGACGTGCTCGGTAAATTCCACCCCCACGGCGACTCGGCGTGCTACGAAGCGATGGTGCTGATGGCGCAGCCGTTCAGCTATCGCTACACGCTGGTCGACGGCCAGGGCAACTGGGGTGCGCCGGACGATCCGAAGTCCTTCGCCGCCATGCGTTACACCGAAGCGCGGCTGTCGCGCTATTCCGAAGTGCTGCTCAGCGAGCTGGGCCAGGGCACCGCTGACTGGGGCCCGAACTTCGACGGCACCCTGCAGGAGCCGCTGGTATTACCGGCGCGCCTGCCGAACATTCTGCTCAACGGCACCACGGGTATCGCCGTGGGCATGGCCACCGATGTGCCGCCGCACAACCTGCGCGAAGTCGCCACCGCCTGCGTACGCTTGCTGGATGAGCCGAAAGCCACGGTCGAACAGCTCTGCGAACACATTCAGGGTCCGGATTATCCGACCGAAGCGGAAATCATCACGCCGCGCGCCGACCTGCTGAAGATGTACGAAACCGGCAAGGGCTCGGTGCGTATGCGCGCCGTGTACCACGTCGAGGACGGCGACATCATCGTTACCGCGCTGCCGCATCAGGTCTCCGGCGCCAAAGTGCTGGAGCAGATTGCCGCGCTGATGCAGGCCAAACCGTCGAAAGCGCCGCAGATCGCCGATCTGCGTGACGAATCCGACCACGAAAACCCGTGCCGCATCGTGATCATCCCGGTCAACAGCCGCGTCGATCACGAAGCGCTGATGCAGCACCTGTTCGCCAGCACTGAGCTGGAATCGACCTACCGGGTCAACGTCAACATCATCGGTCTGGACGGCAAGCCGCAGCTGAAAAACCTCCGTGCGCTGCTGGTCGAATGGCTGGAGTTCCGCGTGCTGACGGTGCGTCGCCGCCTGCAATTCCGCCTCGACAAGGTCGAGCGTCGTCTGCACCTGTTGGACGGTTTGCTGATTGCCTACCTCAACCTGGATGAAGTGATTCACATCATCCGTACCGAGGAGCATCCGAAAGCCAAGCTCATCGAGCGCTTCGCCCTCAGCGAGATCCAGGCCGACTACATCCTCGACACCCGCTTGCGTCAGTTGGCGCGACTGGAAGAAATGAAGCTGCGCGACGAGCAGGACGAACTGCTCAAGGAACAAGCCAAGCTGCAAGCCCTGCTGGGCAGCGAAGCCAAGCTGAAGAAACTGGTGCGCACCGAGCTGCTCAAAGACGCCGAAACCTACGGCGACGACCGCCGCTCGCCAATCGTCGAGCGCGCCGAAGCCAAGGCGTTGAGCGAGCACGACCTGCTGCCGAACGAGAAAGTCACCGTCGTGCTGTCGGAAAAAGGCTGGGTACGTTCGGCCAAGGGCCATGACATCGATGCCACCGGTCTGTCGTACAAGGCCGGCGATGGCTTCAAGACCTCGGCGGCGGGGCGCTCCAACCAGTTTGCCGTGTTCATCGACTCCACCGGCCGCAGCTATTCGGTTGCTGCTCATACCTTGCCGTCGGCCCGTGGTCAGGGCGAACCGTTGACCGGCCGTCTGACGCCGCCACCGGGCGCCTCGTTCGAATGTGTGCTGATGCCCGAAGACGATGCGCTGTACGTGATTGCCTCCGATGCCGGTTACGGCTTTGTGGTCAAGGGTGAAGATTTGCAAGCGAAGAACAAGGCCGGCAAGGCGCTGTTGAGCTTGCCGAACAACGCCAAGGTCATCGCACCGCGCCCTGTGGCCGATCGTGAGCAGAACTGGCTGGCCTCGGTCACGACCGAAGGTCGCCTGCTGATCTTCAAAATCAGCGATCTGCCACAATTGGGTAAGGGCAAAGGCAACAAGATCATCGGTATTTCCGGTGAACGCGTGGCCAGTCGCGAAGAATATGTCACGGACATCGCCGTTCTGCCGGAAGGCGCCACCCTGGTGTTGCAGGCTGGCAAACGGACTCTGTCACTGAAAGCCGACGACCTCGAGCACTACAAAGGTGAGCGTGGACGGCGCGGAAACAAACTTCCGCGGGGCTTTCAGCGGGTCGATGCGCTGCTCGTCGAAAACCTCAATTAGGCGAGAACGCCTTCCTAGAGCGTTCGATCTGCGATTAAACGCGTAGATCGACGCTTTGGCGCTGGAGTCGGAACGCATATTCACGGATGATATGGCCTTTCAAGCGCCGGCGTGGCCGAGCGTTCTTCATATTTATTGAGTATTTTCACTGTGGTCAGCCTTGTGGCGGCCACCTGGACGGGATGATGACTGCTCTACGCCCCCTTATTTTGTTGCTCGCCGGCGTTCTTGGCCTGGCGGGTTGCAGCGTTCACCAGCCGGTGTCGCTGTACCAACTGGACAGCGGAAGTCCGGTTCAGCCTGCGCAAAGCGCGGGCATGGCGGTTTTGCTGGGGCCGGTGGTTGTAGCCGATTACCTGCAACGCGAAACCCTGCTGCAACGTCAACCCGACGGCAGCCTGCAAGCGGCGACCGACGGTCGTTGGGCTGGCAGCCTTTCGTCGGATATCGATCAGTTGCTGATGCGTCAGGTCGCCGGTCACCTGGACAGCCAGCGTGTGGTGCTGGCGCCTGCTACCGCCGGGTTCACGCCGGATGTGCAGGTGTTGCTGACCATCACCCGTCTGGATTCCGGAGCGAAACAACCGGCGATTCTCGATGCGCAGTGGCGGTTGATCGATCGTCGCGGCAAGGTGCGTGATAATCGCATCATTCACCTGCAGGAAACGCACGCCGGCAGCACCGCGTCCCAGGTGCAGGCACAAGGCGTTCTGTTGCAGCGTCTGGCCGAGCAGTTGTCGGTGGCGCTCAAGCCACTGGCCAACCAGCCGCCCGTGGCCGAGGCACCGCGTAAAGCCGCGCCGAAACCCGCAGCGCCGGCGGCGGATGCCGAGAAGCAGCCGAAGATTCCAATGGCCTCGCCGATTCGTACCGATATGGAAGTGTTTCGCTTCTGAGGCTGGAACGCGTCAGAACAGAGCCCGCCTTGTGCGGGCTTTGTTGTGTCTGGGGGGCAGAGATTATTCGTCTTCAGCGCTGGCCCCTTCGCGAGCAGGCTCGCTCCCACAGGGCCTGCACGTCGCCGATTAAATGTGGGAGCGAGCCCGCTCGCGAAGGGGCCAGTAAAGGCAACAAAAAGCCCGCAGACAATCACTCATCTGCGGGCTTTTGCGTATCTGGCCTAAGCCTTACGCCCGGCGCTCATGCATCCGCGCCAGTTGCCGCTCCAGCATCGATGGATAAGGCTCCATCAACCGCTCCACACAGCACGCGCCTTCAGGGCTGGCGATCGGCCGGATCCGCGCACGTTGGCGTATCAACGCGTCATCGCTGATCTTGCGCTCAACCAGCAGCAGATTGCGGCTGTGTTGCGACAAGGCCAGTGCATCCTGGGCCGAATCGGTCAGCAGCAGATCAATCTGGCTCAGGCCGAACAATTCGTCGCCCAAGGTCAGGCCCAGCTGCAATTGCAGGGTGATGCCGCTGTCTGCGACCTCGATCTGCAACTGATGACCCAGAGCACGCAGCAGTTCGCCGCAGCAGATGGCATTGGTCAGGTAATCGTCGCCGCAATCTTCGGTGTGGAACAGCAACAGCGTGCTGCCATCGTTGAGGGTTTCGATTTCGCCCTGATACAGCGAAGCGGCCTGCTCGAGGCAGTCGCGATAGCGTTCCTGCAGTTCTTCCAGACGTGCGCGAGGCAAACGGCGCAATTGTTCCTGCGAACCCAGTTGCACGGCCAGTACGGCGGTATGCTGCGGCACGTCAGGGCTCGGTTTGCGCGTGAGCGGTTGGGCGGCGCCGTTGAGCGATTCGTCGCGCAGGTCGGCGAAGGCGTCATCGTCATCATCGTCTTCGACGGTGCTGACCAGGTGACGCGGCGCCGGTTTCTTCGCGGCCAGCGGGCGGCTTTCGTCGAAACTTGGATCGCGCAGGTTACGCACTTCGAATTCCGGCTCGTCTTCTTCCTCGGCGAATTCCGGCTCGGGTTCAGGTTCAGGCTCAGGTTCCGGGGCGTAGCTGGCGTGCAGCTGGCGCGCCAGATCGCCGATTTCATCCTGGCGATCGATTCCCGGTGTATGCGCGTCGATGCGGCGCAGCCACACGCGCAATTGCAGCAGTGGCGTCGACAGATAACGGCCCATGCGCAGGCTCAGAGCCAGCGACAGTGCCAGCAGAATCGCGCTCAGAATGCCCATGCTTTGCAGGCTGATGGTCATTGGCTGCTGGAACTGATCCATGTCCAGGCTGATGCGCAGTTGCCCGGCCGTCACGTCCTGGAAAGTGATCTTGCTCTCGTACATGCCCTCGGCTTCGCCCAGCAGGCTGTGCTTGGGACGCTGACCGGACTCGGCGAGGATGCGGTTGTCCACGCTGTAGATCGCCGCGTGGGCGACCAGTTTGTTCTTGGTCAGGTTGTTGAGCAGCACGTTGAGGCTGAGGATGTCGTTGGACACCAGCAGCTCGGTGGCGGAGGTGGCGGTCTGCGTGGTCAGGCTTTCGCCCAGCGCATCGGCCTGCTCGTGCATGGCCTGCTTGAATTGCAGCCCCATCACCCCGGCATAGATCACCAGGGCCAGAGCGACCAGGATCACGTTGTGGCTGGCAATGCGCAATGCAATCGGTACACGGCGATGGCGCAGTGCACGGAAGATCAGCAGGAAGAAGTTATCGGTTTTGACTGGCGTGGGCCGGTTCACTTGAGCTCGGCTCTTTGTCCGTGAAGTTGACGCGCAGTATAGCGACAGGCCCCAGACCGGCAAAGCGCTCGCGGTGCCCGATGGTCACTGAAAGTGGGTAGAATGCGGTTTTTTTCCAGTTGCGGGGGTGCGCGTTGCGCGAAATCGTCCTGATTAACATCACGGGAGTCGACCGTCCGGGTCTGACGGCGGCCATCACCGGTGTTCTGGCACAAGGTGGTGTGAACATTCTCGACATCGGTCAGGCGGTGATCCACGACACCCTGTCGTTCGGCATCCTGGTTGAAATTCCCGATTCCGAACAAGGCAAATCGGTGCTCAAGGACATCCTGTTCAAAGGCTACGAACTGGATCAGCAAGTGCGCTTCACCCCGGTGTCCGAAGAGGACTACCAGCAATGGGTGGGCAATCAGGGCAAGAAGCGCCACATCGTTACCCTGCTGACGCGCAAGGTCACTGCCGGCCAGTTGCAGGCGGTCAGCGCGATCACCGCCAAATATGGCCTGAACATCGACCATATCGACCGTCTGTCGGGGCGCATGCCGCTGGACACACCGGCCGACAAGGGCAAGGGTTGCATCGAGTTTTCCGTGCGCGGCGAAGCTGCCGATCCGCAGGCCCTGCGCGCCGAATTCCTCAGCGTTGCCCAGGAATTGAACGTCGATATCGCCTTTCAGGAAGACTCGCTGTTCCGTCGCAACCGACGTCTGGCCGTGTTCGACATGGACTCGACGCTGATCGAAGCGGAAGTCATCGATGAGCTGGCCAAGGCGGCCGGCGTGGGTGATCGAGTGTCCGAAATCACCGAGCGCGCCATGGCCGGCGAACTGGATTTCCGCGCCAGCTTCAAGGAGCGTCTGGCGCTGCTCAAGGGCCTCGACGTCAGCGTGCTCGACTCGATCGGCGCCTCGCTGCGCCTGACCGAAGGCGCCGAAACCCTGTTCGCCGAACTCAAGCGCCTCGGCTACAAAACCGCCATCCTGTCCGGCGGCTTCACTTATTTCGCCAAGCAGTTGCAAGCCAAGCTTGGCATCGATTACGTGTTTGCCAACGAGCTGGAAGTGGTCGACGGCAAGTGCACCGGCGTGGCGATCGAGCCGATTGTCGATGCGCAGCGCAAGGCTGATCTGCTCAAGGAGCTGGCGCACAAGGAAGGTCTGCGTCTGGAGCAGACCATCGCCGTCGGCGACGGCGCCAACGACTTGCCGATGCTGGCGATTGCCGGGCTGGGCGTGGCGTTCCGCGCCAAACCACTGGTCAAGCAGTCGGCGAAGCAGGCGATCTCAACGCTGGGGCTGGATGGTGTGTTGTATCTGCTGGGTTTCCGGGATCGTGACGGGCAGCTCTGAGATCTCGATAAGCTGATCTGGCCTCTTCGCGAGCAAGCTCGCTCCCACATTTGAACTGCATTTGAATGTGGGAGCGAGCCTGCTCGCGAAGGCCGCGCCTCGGTCTAGAGCGAATTCCACAACGAATCAAAATCCTCCTCACCTCCGCCATTCTGCGCAGGATCCAGCGAGCGATAGGCGAACTGGTTGAAGCTGTGCGTACTCGCCACCCGCCGATCCAGTCCGGCGCGGTGTTCCTCGCCCTGGGTGTTGATCAACACCTTGTTGCCTTCCTGAAACGGCAGGCGCGGTGCAAGTACGGTGGCCGGCAAATCGATCGCACTGATTTCCGGCAACAGCAAACCGCGTAAATACTGGCTGTGATCATCTTTCGTTCGGACCAGTTGCAAGCCGCATGGCTGTGCGTGTGGCGCGACCAGTTCAATGCCCATCTGTGTGCCGCTGCCGCGCACCTGGCGGATCCAGCGAATCACCGCAATGCTCCAGCCTTTGCCCTCGCTGTCCTGAATGCCGAGCATTTCCCCGGCCTGCAACTCCGCCGGTACTTCGCTGGGCCAGGCCAGGCAATAACCGCCGGGACTATGGTTGATCACCGGCAAGGCGTAAGTCGGATAATTCGGCGCGTTGCCCGGGCCTTCTTCTTCGCTCAACTGGTCGTACTGGATTTCCTCGTACGGCAACAGCTCATCGTTACTTTGCGGGGCAGCGTCGAACGCCTGACTCCAGCTGTCCTTTTCGCCGCTGGCCACGACGCTGCTGAAGTTTGCCGCGCGGGCACCGGGATGTTTGAGCAACTCGCTGAAGGTGCGCTCGCCGCCGAGGTAGAAGTGCAGGGCGCTCATGCCAACGCACACGGTCAGCGTGCCCTGGCCGGCGATGCGTTGAAAGCTGCGTTCGGCCGCTTGGCCCCAGGTAGCGTGCAGATGTTGCAGGGTGTCGACGCTGAGGCCGGCGGAAACGGGTAACGGGGTCGAGGTGGACTGGTGCAGCAGGTGCGTTTCGAGCTGTTTGACCAGCGGTTGCGGATCGAAGCCCAGCAGCCCGTTCTGTTGTTCGCTGCGAAACATCTTGCGGTAGCGCGGGCCGACATCTAGTTCCGGGCTGATGGCGAACAAACCGTCGTCGGCGCTGCCGGGATGCAGTTTGAGCAGGGCGCTCCACGGCTCGATCACCTCGGCCAGCCGGGCAATCTGGCTCTGGCGCAACTGATTGCAACGGGCGCTGCCCAGCAACAGGGCGGCGATGTAGGTCTGTTCGACGCTCAGTTCGCTGGTCAAAAAGGCCAGATCATCGCGCAGCCGCCGTTGTTGCAGCTGCAATTGCGCCGCGCTGCGATACAGCTGGTGCAATTCGAACCACACATGTTCCGGCGGTGAACTGTACAACTGCGTGGCGCGCACCAGTTGCGCCTTCAGGGCATGCGCGGCGCGTTGCAAGGCGGTGCTGACCAACGTCGCGCGGTCCTTGCTGTATTTGGGCAGGATGCGCAGAACGATCTGTTTATAGCCGATGGCCAACTGACCTTGCAGCGCCTGACACAGGTTGCTGACTTTGCGCGAGCGCTCGTCGAGCATGATCGCCTGATGGAGAAAGTGCCGTTCCAGATGCTGGCAGACGAAATACACCTCGGGCCGCAGCAGTTCCAAGAGTTGCAGGCGATTGTCGCTGGGAGTGAGCAACAGGTTCAGTTCGCCGAGGCCTTGATAGAGCAGGCGGGCGGTTTCGCCGATGTTGGCCTTGGGCAGGCCGGCGATCCAGCGCTTGAGATCACGCGGGCTGGCGTCGCAGAACGACAGGCGCGTTTGCGTGGGAGTCGGAGCGCGCAGCTTGGGAGATAAGTTGGTCTGGCTCATGAGCAAAACCATAGCAGCAAATGCCGCGGTTTGCGGAAGCAGCCTCGGCTGCTTCCGCAAACAGGGTCACGCTTTTGGCAGCGCCAGACCTTGGCCCATCTGCACTGGCGAGCCGGCCACCAGCTCTTCGGCCCACTTCACCTGATCCGGGCCAAACAGCACGATCGCCGTTGAACCGAGCTTGAAGCGCCCCAGTTCCGCGCCTTTTTCCAGATGAATCGGTGCACGTGCGGCTTCGTCGTAGCGGAAGGTTTTCAGCTCGCGCTTCGGTGGGGTGACCAGACCGGCCCACACGGTTTCAATCGAAGCGACAATCATCGCGCCGACCAGCACCACGGCCATCGGCCCGCGTCCGGTGTCGAAAATGCACGCCACGCGCTCGTTGCGGGCGAACAGCTCCGGGACGTTTTCGGCAGTAGTCTGGTTCACCGAGAAAATGCGGCCCGGGATGTAGACCATTTCGCGCAGGGTGCCGGCCAGTGGCATGTGCACGCGGTGGTAGTCCTTCGGCGACAGGTAAATGGTGGCGAAGTCGCCGCCCATGAATGGCGCTGCGTTGGCCGCATCACCGCCGAGCAATTCGAGCACGCTGAAACTGTGGCCCTTGGCCTGGAACACGCGACCGTGCTCGATCGGGCCGAGCTGACTCACCGCACCGTCGGCCGGGCTGAGGATCGCGCCCGGAGTTTCGTCCAGTGGACGCGCGCCGTCTTTCAACGCACGCGTGAAGAATGCGTTGAAGTGCTCGTAAGCGGTCAGGTCTTCGACCAGTGCTTGCGACATGTCCACTTGATAACGCTTGGCGAACCATTGGGTGAAGGCATTCTTGAACCAGCGCACACGGCATTCGGCGATGCAGCCGGCCAGGCGCGACAGCAGGTGATGCGGCAGCAGGTACTGGCTGAGGATAAACAGACGCTCTTTCATTAGTTGTCCTTAAAAACCTTGAATCTCGACTGGCGTGTCAGGGTGGTTGCCCCATTCGCCCCAGGAACCGGCGTAGCCCTTGACCCGCGGATAACCGAGGGCTTTGGCCACCAGATAAGTGAAGCCCGACCGGTGATGGGTCTGGCAGTGGGTAATGATTTCCTTGTCCTTGGTGATCCCGAGGTTTTCGAGGATCTGCGGCATGTCGCTGCGGATACGCAACTGACGAGTCTGGTCCATGCCGGCGGTCCATTCGAAATTGACCGCGCCGGGGATGTGTCCGCCCTTGGCGGCGAGGACTTTCTCGCCGGAATATTCCAGCGGCCCACGCGCGTCCCAGATCGCCAGATCGGCGGCGCCGAGACGGCTTTGCAGGTATTCGCGGGTGGCGGTCGGTTCATCGTGCAGGGTCAGCGAGACCGGGCCACCGACGGCGGCCGGCACCTGAATCGACATCGGCATGCCGTCCGCCAGCCAGGCCGGCAGACCACCGTCTATATAGTGGTACTTGTCGTGGCCAATGACATCGAGCAGCCAGATGAAACGCCCGGCCCAGCCGCCGCCCTCATCGTCATACACGACATAGACCGCATCTTTGCGATGACCGAGTTCACCAAACAACGCTTCCAGATCGGCCTTCGCCGGCATCAGCCCGGGCGCCGGTGGCTGGCCGAGCTGGGTGCGTTTCGGGTCGACAAAACGTGCGCCGGGCAAGTGACCTTCGGCATACCGGGCAGGGCTGGTCAGGTCCACCAGAATCAGTTCCGGGGACTCCAGACGCGGCAGCAGGTCGCTCGGCTCGATGACAAGCGGCAAGCCAGAGAAGTCAGACATGTGAGGTCTCCAGAGCACAAAGGGGAGGATTGTAGCGCAGGCTCATTGGCCACGGCTGCTAAAGCTGTGCAGGGCTTTTTCGATGCACTGCGCGGTTTTGCCGAAGGCTTGTACGGTGATGTCGGCGAACGGCCCGCCGCCCTGATCGGCAACGACGATCATGATCACCCGGCCGTTATTCACCAGTGAGCGCAAGAATAAGTGCTCGCCGCGAAACAGCGTGCGCAGGCTCGCTGGCAATAAGGCAGAGAATTGCGCATTGTTCTCCGGCGAGATCCGCACCTGCGCCTGCTGAGCGAGCAGGCGTTGCAGGACTTTGCTCTGGCTGACGACAAAACTCAGCGCCGCCGCATCCTTCGGCAACCCGGCGGTCTGGTGCACGCGCAGGGTCGAGTGCGTGCGGTCGGCCATCAGAATCATGACCCGGCGCATGCCGCTGGCCACCAGTGCCTCGCGGGCGGCGACGGTCAGGCTCATGGCATTGGTGAAGCGGCTGGGCTCGGCGAGCAGTTCGGCGCATTGCCGACGCCACTGGCCCAGATCATCCGCGTTCGGCGCTGCTGCCGGGAGCATGCCGGCCGGCAAGCGACGAGTGCCCCACGGCCAGATCAGCGAAACCGCCGGGTGCCACAGATCGGGCATTGCATGCTGACGCGCGCTGTTCGCCGCTTGCTGGTGCAACTGTTGCTGCACTTCGTCCATGGAAATCTGCAGATACAGGCTGGTCAGGTACTGCCAGCGCTTGCTGTGCGGACTGTCCCAGGCCTGTTGCGCCGACAGCGCCAGGCCGTTGGCGAGCAGCACGGTATTGGCGGGTTGATTGAGCCAGCGGCGTAGCGTCGGATCCTCGTCGAGGCGATTCTGCTGGCGCAGTGGGTGCTCGCTGTCACGAGCGATGCGCAGCACTTTGACCAGTTCGCGTTGTTCGCTGAGCAGCAACTTGTAGCCTTGCTCGACCCAGATCGGCAGATGCCAGGCCTGGACCAGTGCCTCGGCAATTTTCAACAGGCGCACGCCGAACAATTGCTTTTCGACCACACGCGCCGACTCGCCCTTGTGGATCACCCGCAGTTCCCACTCTTCGAGCAACTGCGGATAGGTCAGCGCCAACGGCCACAGCGGCGACAAAAACAGCAGACTGCCCCAGTGGATGTCCTGCCACAGCCGCGCCAGGCGACTGGCAAAAAAGCCGTTGGCCTGCTGTGTCGCGTGTTGGCTGATTAACTGCAATTGGCGCAAAGCCTTGGGGATCTGCCGGTGCGGTTCGGCGGGCAGGCGCGCGAGCAATTCTTCGGTGCGCGCAAGGCCCAGGCGATTGATTGCCACCTCGAGATTTTCCGCTGGCGCGGCCATGGTGCCGTGGGTGTGACGATTCGCCTCACGGATGATGCTCAAGGCCAGCGCCGGGCTGTCCTGCATCAACTCGGCGATGTCGCGCAGCGAGCTGCGATTGTCGCGGATCGCCCGGCAGACTTTGTCGTGAGCCTCTTGTGGTACGGGCAGGCGAAAGCTGTCGAGCAGCTTGACCCAAGCCTGGAGGGTGGTCGGTTGTGCGTGTGGAATGTTCGTTTCATTAGCCATGTCTGGACGAGATCTTCACTGACTGTAGACGCGCCCGGCATGGGCTAAATTGGCTTTTCGCCTGAACTGGCTATAGTCTGGCGCAGTTTTGCCGATAAGTAGAAGAAGAGATTTTTTAACTTCCGAATATGACCTTGAACCCGACTTAAACAAGTACCTTCTACCTATGGCTAAAATTATCGGCATCATCGTCGTATTCGCGAGCGTGCTCGGCGGATACGTGCTCTCCCACGGCAAGATTGCCGCCCTGATCCAGCCCTTCGAGGTGTTGATCATCGGTGGTGCGGCCCTTGGCGCGTTCCTCCAGGCCAACCCCGGTTACATGACGATGCACGTGCTCAAGAAATCCCTGAGCATGTTCGGTTCGCGTTTCACCCACACCTTCTATCTGGAAGTGCTCGGGCTGATCTACGAGATCCTCAACAAGAGCCGCCGCGAAGGCATGATGGCGATCGAAGGCGACATCGAAGATGCCGCCGCGAGCCCGATCTTCGCCAAGTACCCGGCGGTGCTCAAGGATGAACGCATGACCGCGTTCGTCTGCGATTACCTGCGCATCATGTCCTCCGGCAACATGGCTCCGCACGAACTGGAAGGCCTGTTCGACATGGAACTGTACAGCCTCAAGGAAGACCTCGAGCACCCATCGCACGCGGTCAACGGCATCGCCGACGGCATGCCCGGTTTCGGTATCGTTGCGGCGGTACTCGGTATCGTGGTGACCATGGCTTCGTTGGGCGAGGGCGACCAGGCGTCGATCGGTCTGCACGTGGGTGCGGCACTGGTCGGTACCTTCTTCGGTATTCTCGCGGCGTACGGTTTCTTCGGTCCGCTGGCACATTCCCTGGCCCACGATGCCAAGGAAGAGCTCAACGTCTACGAAGCCATCAAGGCCTCGCTGGTGGCTTCGGCGTCCGGCATGCCGCCGTCGCTGGCGGTCGAGTTCGGGCGCAAGGTTCTGTATCCGGCGCACCGTCCAAGCTTCGCCGAGCTGGAACAAGCGGTTCGCGGTCGCTAAGTCATGGAAAATAATCAGCCGATCATCGTCAAGCGCGTCAAGCGCATTGCCGCCGGGCACCACGGCGGGGCGTGGAAAATCGCCTTCGCCGACTTTGCCACGGCGATGATGGCGTTCTTCCTGGTGCTGTGGCTGCTGTCCACTGCTACGCCGGAACAGAAGATCGCCATCGCCGGTTATTTCAAGGACCCGGTCGGCTTCTCCGAAAGCGGCACGCCGTACATCATCGACCTCGGCGGTACACCGACCCTGGCTCCGGAAAACACCCTCAACCCGGAAGTGAAGTCGCAGCCGCAACCGGACAAGGTCACGGTCGACACCGATCAGGTTGAAGGCATGGCCGAGCAGGTCGAGAAGGAGCGTCTCGAACTGCTCCTGCAAGAACTGCAGAACAAGGTCGACGAGAACCCGCAACTGCAGAAGTTCAAGGATCAGATCCTCTTCGAAATCACCCCGAACGGTTTGCGCATCCAGATCATGGACGCCGAGAACCGGCCGATGTTCGACTCCGGATCCGCACGCCTGAAACCGTACTTTGAAGACATCCTGCTGGCCATGGCCGACACCATCAAAGCGGTGCCGAACAAGATCAGCATCAGCGGCCACACCGACGCCAAGCCGTACATTGGCACTGGCGATTACGGCAACTGGGAACTCTCGGCCAACCGTGCCAACGCCGCGCGTCGCGCATTGGTCGCGGGCAGCTATCCGGATGCGCAGGTGGCGCGGGTGGTCGGTTATGCCTCGTCGGCGTTGTTTGATCGGGAAAATCCGTTCAACCCGGTCAACCGCCGCATCGATATTGTCGTGCTGACGAAGAAAGCCCAGGCCGCCATCGAAGGTGCGCAGGGGCCTGAGGCGGCGAAACCGGCGGATCAAGGTCAGAACGGTGCTGCTCCGGCAGCCCCGGTTGATCCGAATGCGCTGCCGGCGGACAAACAGCCAGTGCCGGCTCACGAGTTGCGCGAGCGGTTGAATCTGTTTGACGATGCGGCGCCGAAACCGGCCGAGCCGGGTGGGGCGGCGCCAGCGCCTGCGCCGAAGCAGTAAGTGAAAAAAGCCGACAGTGATGTCGGCTTTTTTGTGGCTATCACAGGCCGGCACAGTCTCAGAATCCCCGACGAATCCGGTTCTTCAGCTGTTCATGAAACATCTCTGCATCGCGCTTGTAAGCCCCTTTGACCGATTCGCTGATCGAATCCAGCGCCATCGACCGCTTGTTCGACACCTCATCACGATACGCATCGATAAAGAAATCCAGATCGCTGGCCGTGCTCAGCTTCGGCCACTTGTCCAGATAGATCGGCAATTGCGCCGGTCCGGTCTTGAACGTACAGATCCGCCGGTTACTGATCGTCGCCTCGCCAATTTCGAACGGCACCCACCAGGACTGCGCAGTCTTCTCCGACACCACCGCCAGCAGATGCGTGCACTCGGTGATGTTGCGGGTAATGACCCCGGTAATGTCATCGGTGGTCTGCGATTCCGGATCCAGCACGTCGAGGTAAGTCCTGATCTTCGCCTGGGTCAGGCGGGTGTTGATGGCGATCGCATGGGCGCGATCCATGTGGCGATAGCTGATAAAGACTGGCATCAGAAATGTCCTTTGAGGGCGAGTTCGCGGTAATAGGCGCCGAGTGCCGTCAGGCGGCAGCCGGTCGAGTGAATGGCGGCGTAGTACATGTGCTCGGCGTCGACCGGTTCGATCAGGCTGTGGCGGTTGCACTTCTGCAACTGGGCGAAGACCTCGCCGTGCTCAGGCACGAACGCCTTTTCGGTGGGTTCGTAGCTGGGGTCGAGCGGCAAGACCGATTCGGCTTCGGCAAACCAGTCGGGCAATTTGCGCAGGATCTCCTTGGGAATCAGCGGCGAGACTTCGCGCAGGGAAATGAACTGCGACACATTGGTCTTGAACACCGGACGCTGCTCCCAGGCACCGAGGGCGTTGTCGACGAAGGAATACAGACTGCCGGGGGTGATTTTGCCGAGGATATTCGCCGCGCCGCCATGCAGCGCTTGCAGGAGCAGGCCGGTGAATACGCCGTGCTGCGCGCCCTCCAGCGCCGGCTCGGCTTTTTTGCAGGCGGTGAGGATCGTCATACCCTCGCTGACCATGCTGCTCTCGCTGCGCAGGGCGCGCACTTCGCCGGCCGAACCGCTTTCGCAGCAGTCGAGGATGATCATTTTGTTTTTGATCCGCGTGGCTTTGTCCGCCCAGTTGATAATGTCGCTGATGCGGATGCCGTTCTGGGCGTTGCGGTAGTCCTGCGGGATCAACATGCCTTCGTCTGTGTCGGCATCGAAACCGCCATGACCGGCGAAATACAGCAGAGCGACGTTGCAGTCGCCGGAAAACAACTCGCGGATCTGGTCTTCGAGTTTTTCCCGGCTCAGGTAATCCTCGGCAGACGTCAGTACGACATTTTTGAAGTTGGGGTCGCCGTTGGCGTTGCTTTTCAATACCGAAGCCATGGCCATGGCGTCGTTGCAACAGCCGCTGAGCCCGCCGATATGCGTGTAATCGTTGATACCGATGAACAATCCTTTGCGCATGGTCACACCGCCTTGTGCAGGCGGATCGCGCCGGGGATTCTGTGGGTATTGCACGGGCGGGCGTCGCGAGACGAATGGATGATGAACAAAACACAGGTTGGCATGGCTTTCCTCGATGGTCGCTGTGAGCGAAGGAGGAAAGAAATGTAGGCCGCTGGCTCAGGCCTACAAGGTCTGCGCGGCAAAACAGAAAGGTCCTGCAAGCAGTCGTGCAAGTGCCTACAGAAGAAGCTGACGTTTAAGAGGAGGAGAGGTGAGTCAGACGCAGTCCGACAACCGGCAGCCCATCGCGTAGGGCTGCCGGCGTGGCTGTTTAATAGCCGTTTTCAGGCAGGCTGGCGATGATCGAGCGATAGCTGTTCATCCGTTGCTGCTGGATGCGGCCATCTTCCAGGGCCTTGAGCAGTGCACAACCCGGTTCGCGATCGTGCTTGCAGTCGCGGAAGCGGCAAGTGCCAAGCAGGTCGTCGAACTCGATGAAACCGGCTTCGACGTCGGCGCGGCTGACGTGGCCCAGACCGAATTCGCGAATGCCTGGGGAGTCGATCAGTTCACCGCCACCGGGGAAGTGGAACAGCCGCGCAGTGGTGGTGGTGTGCGTGCCCTGACCGGACAATTCCGACAACGGTCCGACGCGGGTTTCGACCTCAGGCAGCAGGCTGTTGACCAGCGACGACTTGCCGACGCCGGACTGGCCGACGAACACGCTGATGCGTCCGTCGAGCTGCTTTTGCAGCTGCTCCATGCCATCGCCGTGGTGCGCCGAGACTTCCAGCACCGGATAACCCAGCGTGCGATACACCGCCAGCAACGCGTTCAGCGCCGGGGCGTTCTGCTCGTCGATCAGGTCGAATTTGTTCAGCAGCAAAAGCGGGCGGATGCCGGCATGTTCGGCGGCGACCAGATAGCGGTCGATCAGGTTGGCGTGAGGCTCGGGCAGCGGCGCGAACACGATGACGATCATGTCGACGTTGGCAGCAACCGGTTTGAGCTGGCCACGGCTGTCAGGGCGGCACAGTTCGGTGCTGCGCGGCAGTTGCGCGACGATCACGCCGATGCCCTGGTTGCCGGCGCGCCAGACCACTTTGTCGCCGGTGACCAGCGCTGGCAGGTTGGCGCGCAAGTGGCAGCGGAACACTTGGCCGGCGAGTTCGCCGTCAACAGCTTCGACTTCGACCTGCACACCGAAGTGGGCGATCACCAGGCCGTGCTGCTCAGGGCCAAGGTCGCCGCCCTCGAGGGCCTCGACCGCCGAGGACTCGCGTTTGGCGGCGCGTGCGGCGCGCTCGCCCTGAATCTTTTCGATGCGCCAGTTTTGACGACGATTGAGTTGGCGTTTGGCCATGGGTGTTCCGTCTGAAGAATGCAGCGATTAGGTAAAACGGCCGCGAGTTTAGCACGCCCGGCCACCGGCCTAGGCTAAACTGCGCAGCATTGCCTAGGAGCCCGAATATGCAAAACCCGCAGAACCTGATCTGGATCGACCTGGAAATGACCGGTCTGGACCCGGACAACGATGTCATCATCGAAATGGCCACCATCGTCACCGACAGTGAGCTGAATACATTGGCCGAAGGCCCGGTGATCGCCATCCATCACAGCGACGAAGTGCTCGCGCGCATGGACGAATGGAACACCCGCACTCACGGTAATTCCGGCCTGACCCAGCGTGTACGTGAAAGCCGCATCAGCATGGCTGAGGCAGAAGCTGAGACCATTGCTTTCCTGGAAAAGTGGGTGCCGAAGGGCAAATCGCCGATCTGCGGCAACAGCATCTGCCAGGACCGTCGCTTTCTTTATACCCACATGAAGGCGCTGGAAAGCTACTTCCACTACCGCAACCTCGACGTCTCGACGCTCAAGGAACTGGCCGCACGCTGGGCTCCGGACGTGCGCGACAGCTTCAAGAAGGGCAGCACGCACCTGGCGCTGGACGACATTCGCGAATCGATCGCCGAGTTGCAGCATTACCGCAAGCACTTCATCAAGTTCTGAGGGAGCGGCTTTACGCCTTCGCGAGCCTGCTTGCGAAAGGCGCGCCCTCTTCTGGTGCGGCGCTGAAATGGCTAGACTGCGCGCCTTCCTGCCTGGACTGCCATCATGTTGCTGATGCTCTATCTGATCGCCATTACCGCCGAAGCCATGACTGGCGCGCTGTCCGCCGGACGACGAGGCATGGACTGGTTCGGCGTGGTGCTGATCGCCTGCATCACCGCGCTCGGTGGCGGTTCGGTGCGCGACGTGTTGCTCGGGCATTACCCGCTGACCTGGGTCAAACATCCGGAATATCTGGTGCTGACCTCGGTGGCAGCGATGTTCACCGTATTCGCTGCGCGCTGGATGCGCCACCTGCGCTCGCTGTTTCTGGTGCTCGATGCAGTTGGACTGGTGGCATTTACTTTGATCGGTTGCATGACGGCGCTGGAAATGGGTCACGGCATGTTGGTGGCTTCCGTCAGCGGAGTCATCACCGGCGTTTTTGGCGGTATTCTTCGCGATATCTTCTGCAACGATATTCCCTTGATCTTTCGCCGCGAACTTTACGCCAGCGTCTCATTTGCTGCGGCGTGGTGCTACATGTTGTGTCTTTATCTCAATGTGCCAGGTGAACAAGCCATTCTGATCACTTTGTTTGGCGGATTCCTGTTGCGTCTGCTGGCCATTCGTTTTCATTGGGAAATGCCGAAGTTCGTTTATAACGACGAACAATGATTGATCGTGCGTCCTTGTCATTGAAGTTGATTAATGGCAAATATGTTATTTGTGACTGACGCGCGCATATTTCTTACACTTTTCACTTTGATCTTTGCTTGATGGGTATGTAGTTTTTTCGCTGACATATTTTCGATGTCAGTACCAAACTATATTCTTACAAAGGAGCTGCATTTTGAGTGAAAGCATGGATGTTACAGATAATCAAAATGACAATCCGCCCACTCTGGCGGGGCTGTCCAGTTTAAAAGTCAAGTTTGATGCCGGTAATAATACTCAAAGCAGGGCACTTGTCGCTAATGGCCGAATGCAGGTCAAAGTTCAAGTACTCGTTGCCGGAGTGGACGCCGACGGCAACGCAATGCATGTACCCGCAGATGTAATGGAAAGCATCCAGCTTATTCATTACGCGACCGGCAAGACCTTGCGCGATGGCTGGGTCGCGAGCTCAGTCCAAGGGCGGTTTACGCGTGAGGCACGTCCTGCACCTGACGCCGAAGACAGGCACGACGATGATCTTGAGAATGACAGCGTTCATCCACAGGTTCGTACGTTCTGGGTTTCCTCATCGAGCGCCGGAACGACTGAGATCGGTGCGCGCCTGTCCGTGAATGGCGAGACGATCCTCAGTAACGGAACCACGCCTGCCAGTGTTCATTACAGCAGCGTGACTGTAGAAGCGGAAACGCCTTCGACATATGGTGTAGACGGAGTATTTCGGTTGTACCAGACCAGGATTGGTAATGAGTCGCCCGGTAACCGTATCTGGAAGTACCATTTGGGACTGTACCCGGGTGGGAAGCAGATCCGGCTGGTCGACTGGATTGCAGAGGGGGCAGAAGAGGGCAAGGATTACGATTTTGCGGGTGGTAACCGGCTTAACGAAATAAAAACAAATTACATGGAATGCATTTTCGTGCGTCCCGAAACATCCAGTGTCGTCGTCTCTTTGCCTGACAGGGGTGATCCATTTGCATACACTTTCACCAGTGATGCGCAAACATGGAACTCGAAGCATTATCACGTAAATACTCAAAGCGACGGGGAGTTGACCATCGTCCAGGCTCTATCTGAATACTCGAAAAGCACCGGGCCACAAAAATATGGTGGCGTCCTCCATTTCATCGCGATCGATGAATATGGTACTGAGCATAAACTGGCAATCCGCGTGAATTTTCACGAGCGTAATTTATATCTTCAACGAGGCTGAGTTCGTTCACTGATGCAATGTCGGTGAATGTAGTAGATGTATATGCGTTTGGCATTTCGACTGCAGATAAGCTGCCATGTCGATGATCAGGCATATGCACGAAAGTGCTTTTCTGATGACTCGCGTTGGCCCTGCACTCTGTGGGGCCAGCGCACCCCCTCTCAAGGATGAGCGATCATGACTGGCAAACCGCCGAAGATCAAACCTGTATCTGTCCCAACCAAACCCTCCGATTCCAGCATCGATGTCTCCCACCGACCGTTGTCCTCGTCTTCGACAGTGGCGCATTTGACTGTTGCACATCATCAGGAACCGCTGCATTCGCAATTTTCATCAGATCCGCTGGCGATAACGCCTGGTGTCAATGTGAGCACGACCACGACGTATTCCACATTCGACGAATTCCCAAGGTTTTCTGCACAAGATCCCCTGGAAAGCTACTGGATACCCTCACAAGAGGGTCTCGATGAGTCCGTTGCACTGGGTATCAAAACCTTGAAGCATCGCCAGTATGTTGCCGTCGCTGATAATCACATCGTACAAGTGGTCCGAGACGCTGAGAGCGGTCTGCTTCGCGCCACGCATGCCAGAGAACTGCATCCTTCCGGTCCGCTATTGAGGCCTGACAGCGAGGGCCGGTTGTGGCACCCGCTGGACGACCCTGAGTCGACCAACCCGCTTGCAACTGTCTATTCCGAACACAAACGTGCGGCAGAGCTGCTTACCGGCGCGGAATATTCAATAGAAGATTTTTCTCCATTGATGATCAAACGCATGCTCGCAGTGAGCGGCGTAAACACAACGATAGTGCACAGGTCCGAGATTCATCCCACCTCGCTGGCATTGCTGCAGGACACAGCGAGACGTTTTGCCCTCGATCAAAAGATCCAGCTGTTCATCACCCAAGTGCAACATTCCGATCCGACCGTGCGTGCGCAGGCTGATTCACAACTGCAGGCTTTGTTGCCGCCACGGGCAGATGATCTGAGCGAGCGCGTTATCGAACAATCCAGCGCCTTGCTTTTTGAGCAGAGTGAGCGGGCGTTCGAACTTGATTGCGATGCCAACACATTGCTGATGCGACGGATTTTTCCCGACCTGCCCAAGATCATCGCTCAGGCGTTGTGGCGAGAGGCCAGTACCGCCGACCATATGCATTTGCGCCTGCGGCCGGGAATGCCGAGGCACATGGCAGAAAAGACGCTGGTGGCGCTACGCGAGGTGCGTCTCGCCAGGGCGTGCGCAGGAATCTATCTGGATTCGGTAGCCAGTCTGGACAGTGATCTGCTGGCATTGCAGATGATCGGGCAGCTTGATCTTTGGCCGCGACAGATTCGTATCGAGATTCGTCGGCAAGCGTCAGAGGGTGAGTTATTGAGTGCTATTGGCGATGCTCGATCGCCAGTGCGTCACACATTTATTCGTCAGCATGAAGGCTACGTTATCCAGCTCAGCGGCGTCCCGTCACCCCAAGGTCGGACGGATCTGTATGCCGCCGTCTGGCTCCTTTTACTGCCCGAGCAGCGCCAATTGCTCGGTGTAGCGCAGGGCGGTGGTGCGGCTCTGCGGCAGCTGGTACGTGCACAGCCATTGCCGTCGCGCCAACGCGTGAGCGAATTGCTGGAGTTTGCACCGGTGCAGGTAACGGCTGTTCCGGCCAGCGCCCAATACGTACAAGCGGGGCTGCGAGGCGGCGGCGATGTCAACCCGACGTTGACAAAATCCGTTGAAGAGCGTGTCCGTGATCTTTATCCGCAGCTTGCCGAACAAGAACTGGCCATGTTCATTTCCGACCGTCTGAAGTCGGACCCAGCCAGGGTCTTGGCTCGCCTGGAGACAGAATTGGCAACACTGCGCAATGAGTTGGCGATCTGGAGTGCGCAAGGATTGTCGACCCGCACGGATTCATCGCAGGGCGCACCGCAAACCGCAGAGCAACGGCTGGCTCGCGAGCGGTTCAGCGCAAAGCTGCAGGATATCTGGCAGCGCAAGTCGGTTTCGAGGTGGGGGTTCGGTGACTATCATTTTTCCCATCATGTCGATTTTTCCGCAGAGTTACCAAAGCTATCCGCCAGGTTCGACTACGTAACAGAGTTGATACTGACTGTGGAAAAGCCAGGCGCACGCATGGGCGCTTTTTTTGACAGTTTTCCCAATGTGCAATATTTGGTGGTCACTGGCATAAAAATGGAGGACTTTCCGTCAGGGATATTCCAGATGCGCCAGCTGCGTCAGCTTGTGCTGAACGATTGCTCGCTTGAATTATCTGAAGCCACGGCTGAAGGTTTGTCCAGGATCGAGACGCTCACTTTGTTGAATCTTGCCAACAACCCTCTCACAGTTGCTCCGCATGTAGGCTTCATGACAGGTTTAACCGAGTTGATGCTATATAATGCAAATCTTTACAGCCTGCCCTCCGGTATAGACAGGCTTGGAGACCTTCGTGTCATGGCGTTACAGGGTAATAATATTTCGCACATAGGAGACGATCTGTTCGATATTCCGGATACGCAAGACCTATACGTTGGTTTATTGAATAATCCGCTGAGTAACGAGTCAATGCGGCGGATTAATCAGTATCTTGCGAATTCCAGTATGGACCGGAAGGTAGAAATCCAAACGGCCGAGGCAGTTTCAGACGTTGATTCCGAAAGTGATTCATCGGAAAGCGGATTTTCAACAGGTTCAGATAGCAACTAGGTGTTTTCGAAAGTAACGGGTCGATCACGCTGCTAACATGATTTGGCAAACATAAACTACTCGCTAACTCCCCTTCTGATTCGGTTTGAGTGAATTCGGAAGGGGTAACAGGCCATCTTGGGCAGAATCAAAGGGGTCGAAGGTTTAGTGTTGAAGTGCGTAACATTCAGATCGCATTTTTTGAAGTTGTTAGCATCTGTGTGAAATATTCATGATGATGTTGAAAGATTACTACTTCACAAAATGTCAAATGTCGCGACTTCTTATATTCAGGTTCGATGTTAATACTCTGCTGAGCCCTTAAGGGGTGAAATATATTAATCAGCTGAGGTGTTATCAAATGTTTAGCGAGGAAGTAGGTATATCCCGTATAGAGGTAAAACTCGACACCACGAATCATGGTCAGCACAAAGTGCTTTATGCCAACGGTCGCATGCAGGTGCGTGTGTTGGTGCTTCTACACGGGATCGATAACAATGGCGACGGCGTATCGTTGCACGGACATCCCGCATTGCAGTCACTGCGGCTTATTGCCTATAACGGTGCTCGCCCATTGGAGGGAGAATGGAATGTATCGATTCAGGAAAATCGTTACGCTCACGAAATGTCGGGCGGCGCAACGCGGCTGACAGAAGTCCCGCGGGTCATTGACAACCGGATCAGCGACGCCGTAGATCCGGTACAGATTTTACAATTCTGGGTTTCGGCTTCCCGACCTGGAATCATGGAAGTGGCTGCCGAGATTTCCTTGAACGGCGCGGTATTGCGAAGTAATGGGGTTGGTTTCGACAGCAGTGTCACGCTGGAGGCGATTCCGCCTAAAGAGTACTCGCTGAGCGACTTTTCGTTGAGCAAGTATGACAAGAAACAGAATCGGGGCCTGTATGAGTGGGTTCAGCACTATCATATTGGCCTGCGAGCGGATGGCAGGCAGGTTCACCTTCTTGACTGGTACAGCAGTGAAGTGAAACTTGATCCTTATGATTCCGAAGATGCGGTGCAGGTTTATGTGTCCGGGAATATTCCCGGTGAACAAGGTAGTCGCAAAACTTTCTATGGATATATGGCGCCTATATATGGCCTGCAGGCAACATTTCGCAGTCCCCATGGCTACGTCACCGTACCTATCAACAAAGTGCCTGGACAGTTGACGCTCGTTCAGTATGTTTCCGCTGACCCGCAAGCGGCGCGGGAAAGTGATAGCGCCTTCGAATTTGCCGTGATCGATGAATTCGGTTCGGAACACCGGCTTAGTATCGATGGTGATAAAAAGCAGCTCACTTTTATTCTGGATCAATCCAAGCGGTCAATGAAGCGACTTGTCTGACTTCTTGTCTGGTCAGCGTACTTCGCTGGCCAGTGTTGACTGCCAAATTCTGAGTCTGGAAATAAAAGGACGATTCAATAATGGAAAGTAATTTCTCTTCCTCTGTGCATTCGAACGCTTTCAACTTCGGTGAATTTGTTTCCGGAGGCGTTGATCCCCGTACGGGCATGTATACGTGTGCATTTTCGCTTGGCAAGTTGCACTCGGCAGAACTCAATGGTCCGGAGCTTGCACTTTCAGTGAGTTTCAATCCGCTCAATCAGGCGGATAGTGGTTTCGGCGTTGGCTGGTCTTTGACCCTGACCAATTATGACTTGCGCAGCAAAGTCATGACCTTGGCCAACGGTGAACGCTACAAGGCTGTCGAGACGTCCAGCGGCCTGAAGTTCAAGGAAATGAAACTGCAAACAGCAAAGGTGTCAGTCACTGGAGCAGGGCGCTATGAAGTCCGATACAAGGATGGTCGGCGGGAACTGCTCAAAGTCCTGGCCGGCACTCAGGTCGCCGTCGCGGAAAAAATAATCGCGGCGAACGGCGTGAGCATTACGCTGAAACATGAGTTGTTCAACCAGTCTCCCCGTTTGGCCGAAGTCCGTGATGCCACGCGCTGCCTGTTGAAAATTTCCCGTTCGGCAGGTCAGGTGACGTTGTCGCGATATCCCGACACTACTTCGAGCTCCAACTTCAGGCTGATTTTGAAAAACAGTCGGGTAACGGCCATCGAGCTTCCGGTGGGTAAAGGTTGGGAGCTCGAGTATGAAGTCATCGCTGGGGCCAGCTATGTTCATCGCATCGTCAACCCGCTGCGCGGGGTCGAAATCGTTCGCTACAAGCGGCACGGCCACCGCTTCATCAGCGGTGTGGAACAGACACTGCCGTTTGTTATCGCTCACGATGTCTACCCAGGGCGCGGCCAGCCCAGAGTGTGCAAGACATACACGTACTCCGACCATAACTTCCTTGGGCAGGGCCTCCTTCCAGCCAAGGATAGTGACCTGGATCCGCTCTATCTGGCGCCCAGCAACTACGTCTACACCTCGGACGAGCACTTGCTGGTCAGCGGCAAAGTACATACCCGCATTAAACGCACCTACAACAAATTCCATCTGTTGGTGGCTGAGGTTACGACCTGTGGCGACGCTCAGATCGCCACTGCCACGGAGTATCACTGTTCCGTTACCAAGCCGTTCAGTGAGCAGGTGGCCCAGTTCCGCATGCCTAAAGTCCATACGGTGACGTACCTCGATCGGCGCACCCAACAGCAGCGTGTGGAAACCACGATCACTGAGTTCGATGGCGAAGGTAACTTGCTCAAGCAGGTTGAGCCCACTGGGGTGATGACTACGACGGAATACTATCCGGCCATTGGCGGGGATAACTGCCCGGAGGATCCGCTGGGCTTTTCCAGGTTCCCGAAAAAGAGGACGGTGACTGCTGCCGCATCGGATGGTGCTTCGACAGTCACGTACTACGACTACGCTTTGCAACCGGCGCTTGAGGGTGCCGAACTGGCCTCTGTGTTACCGGTCGAGGAGCGTTTTTTCGAAGTGGTGGAGGGTGTAGAGGTGTTGCGTTCGAAAACCGCACGCAGTTATCTGAATACGCCCGAGGATCCACTCAAGCATGGAGCCGCAAAAGAGCAAAGTGTCACCCTGAATGATAAAAAAACCGTTATCGAATTTTCCTATGAGCTTGAGGGTGACAGGCTGCGAGTCAGGTCCAGCACGCGCGGATTCGACGGCGCGCTGCAGACCAGTGAGAAGGTGCTTTCGACGCTGACCGGATTACAGGTCTCTGAAGTCGGTGTCGATGGCGAGCACATCGAATATGAATACGATGCAATCGGCCGGGCAGTGGGCAAAACAGTTGCTGCCGGCACCCCCTTTGCGGCCGCTACCCGGTGGGCCTATCTGGCCGCCAGCAAACAGCAGCCGGCGACAATGGTGACCACGGATCCTGCTGGCGGCGAGCAAAAAGTCGCCTATGACGGACTGGAACGGGTGATCACCGTTCAGGAAAAGGACTGCGACCATCCCGACAAGGACGGTCTCATTCAGACACGCACGCTTTATTCTGCGCTGCATGATTCGGTCGGTCACAAGGTGAAAGTGACGCTGACTGATTGGCGTGATGGCAAGCCTTGTCCGGTCAGCACTTGCTATGAATTCGATTCCTGGGGCCAGGTCAGCAAGACGCTGCACGATGATGGGCGTATCGAACACAGCGAGGCGGATCCGGTGCTTCGCCGGCAAACCAATTGGCTCCAGGGCATGGGCAAGACGATCACCGTCGTCAATGATTTCGGTAAACCGCTGAGTGTCGAGAGCTTCAATCTGAAGAACAGGAGTCTGGGCAAAACCGTTTACACCTATGACGGTTATGGGCGCACAGCCAGCCAGACAGACCCTGTCGGCAACACCAGCCGATATGAGTACGATGTTTTTGACCGAATGACCCGCAATGTCCTGCCCGACGGCGGTAGGGTCGTGACCGAGTACGCCGAGCATAGTGATGAAGGGCTGGCGATCAACATCAAGGTCGGTGACAAAGTGCTGGGCCAGCAAACGTATGACGGTCTGGGGCGGTTGATCCAGAGTACTGTGGGCGGGCGAAAGTCCGAGGCGGGTTATGAAGCGGGCTTCACTCAGCCGCAGTGGTACAAGAGTGCTGATGGCAAAAAAACCGAATTCACTTATTTGCGGGAACTGGGCGGTTTGCTGACTGAGCGCAAGGCAGAGGACCTGGTCACAACCATGACCTATGACCCCGTCAGTGGCAAACCCTTGACCTGTACCGAAAGCGGCAGGAGCCGCAGCTTTGCCTATCACCCTTCCGGGCGCCTGAAATCCGAAACGACGAGCTTCGGCGCTATCACGAAAGCAACGTCCAGTACCTGGTCCCTGCAGGGGCGACCGATCACCCACGTTGATGTGCTCGGTACCGACAACAGATCTGAATACGATGAGTTCGGCCGCCTTCTATCCGCCTCGCAAGGCTTGCTGACAACCGAGTTCCACTACAACGCCCGGACGGGGATGCTGGAGTGGACGAAAACCGAAGACACCTCGATCAAGCGTCAGATGATCACCCGGTTCGCCTATGACGATATCGGTCGTGAAACCCGGCGTACATTCGAGATTCAGGGTCAGCCTGACCAGACCCTCGAATCGACTTACACGCTGGCTGGCAAACTGGCGCAGAAAGTGTCCAGACGTGGCACTCAACTCTTACGTGATGAACAGTTCACCTACGACGGGCGCGGGCGCTTGATCCAGTACGACTGTGCTGGCACCCAAAAGCCCCGTGACC
This sequence comes from Pseudomonas sp. 67(2021), assembly GCF_017491835.1. Classification (NCBI taxonomy): domain Bacteria; kingdom Pseudomonadati; phylum Pseudomonadota; class Gammaproteobacteria; order Pseudomonadales; family Pseudomonadaceae; genus Pseudomonas; species Pseudomonas sp. 67(2021). The sequence goes on along the minus strand of NZ_JAFGYL010000004.1, from coordinate 63,111 downwards.
CGTATGGCAAGGAAATTATCCAGCAGACGTTCACCTTCGATGCGCTGGACAACATTCTTACCGTGCAGACGAAGTTCCCGCTGGGCGTGAATCTGACCACCTTCAGTTATGACAATCCCGATCCGGTACAGCTCAGCGCAGTCAAACATTCCCATGTCGACTATCCACCAGCAGTGACGCTGGAATACGACGCCAACGGCAGGATGATCAAGGACGACCAGGCGCGAACGCTGGCCTATGACGCGTTCGGACGTCTTGAGCAATTGTCCGACGCGGGGGGATCAGCGTTCCGTGGCTACCATTACGACGGTTTCGACGATCTGGTTGAACTGTCGCAACCCGATAAGGCGACTGTGCAGCGTTATTACCACGCAGGCCGGGTCGCCAATGAGGTCAGTGGTGAAAATTCATCCAGTGTCGTGCGTCACGGTGGCGCGCTTGTGGGACAGCGGCAACTCGGTCTGAACGCCAGCGCGCAGCTGTTTGGCACCGATCAACAGCAAAGCGTGCTGGCAACACTGGGTAAGGAGCACCTCACCGATTGCGCCTACAGTCCTTATGGGCACCGTCCTGCCGACGGCGGATTGTTCAGCCTGGCGGGGTTCAACGGCGAACAGCTGGATCCGGTTACCGGGCTGTATCTGCTGGGCAACGGTTACCGGGCCTATAGCCCGACACTGATGCGTTTTCTTTCCCCCGATAGCATGAGTCCGTTCGGTGCGGGCGGATTGAATGCCTACAGTTATTGCCTGGGCGACCCGGTCAATCGGGTTGACCCTACCGGGCATGTCTCCTGGCAATCGATCCTGGGCATCGGCCTGAGTATTCTCGGCATTGTTGCCAGCGTAGTGACGATGGGCGCGGCGACGCCATGGGCAGTGACGGCACTGGGGCTGGCGGTTGCTTCGGGCCTGGCGGGTATTGCCAGCGAGGTGGTCAATGAACTCGCACCGGGTTCTCAGGCGGGCGAGATATTGGGCTGGATCAGTTTTGGTCTCGGGCTGGCTTCGGTGGGGGCAGGGCTGGCAGCTGGTGCCAAAGCGGGCATCAATGCTGGCAGGAAACTGGCTGGCGCCTTCAAGCAAGGCCTGAGTAGTAAAGGCTCCAAAGCAGCGGGTCGAGAGATGGCCCGAGGTATGATCAAGGGCAAGGGAAACAAGGCGGCGGCCAAGGCTAAGGCGAAGGCCAGCGCGGCCGTTCAGGAAGAGGCCGAGAAACCATGGTCACTCGTCAGGGTCAATCCCAAAAATAACATGCTTGAGAAAAGGGGGCTTACGGGCTTGCTTGAAAAGGCCGAAACCTTCATGCAGCACATTGAGGCGGGTAACTCCCCAACGTCTTCTGCAGTGCTGATTCATGCCGAATACACGCCCATGTATGGCCCATCCGGATCAGCATCAAAGTCGATGCATCTCTATCTGTCGAAAGGAGACCGAATATATATGACCGAAAACGCTAAGGAGCGGATCGCGGTCATCGACCAGCTGGGTGGTCATAGGTAAAGGACAAACAATAAGCTTGGAGCACGCAATGAAACGATACATAGCGAAAGCAGGAGCACTCAAGGTCCGGCTACGATTAGAACATTGCGCTTGCCGGTTTTGCGAACGCGCGGCGGGCGTGCCGTTCCAGTGCCCACTCGACATGTTCCCTGACCAACTCTGACGGATAATCCCGTCGCGCCTTCAACGCTTCCAGCACCGGAATCGTTGAAGGCGCATTTCCCAGCCCCACCGCCAGATTGCGCAACCAGCGCTCATACCCGGCGCGCCGCAATGGCGAACCTTCGGTGCTGCTTAGAAACTTATCTTCATCCCACAAAAACAACTCGGCCAACTGTGCGTTATCCAGATTGTGCCGTGGCTTGAAATCGTTTTCCCCGGTCGGCCGGGCGAAACGGTTCCACGGGCAGACGATCTGGCAATCGTCGCAGCCAAACACGCGATTGCCAATCAACGGCCGCAACTCTTCGGGAATCGCGGTTTTCAGCTCGATGGTCAGATAGGAAATGCAGCGCCGCGCGTCCAGCACATAGGGGCCGACGAAGGCGTTGGTCGGGCAGATATCCAGACACGCAGTGCAACGCCCGCAATGTTCGCTGCTGTGCGGTTCATCCACCGGCAACGGCAGATCGACGAACAGCTCACTGAGGAAGAAGTAACTGCCGGCCTTGCGGTTGAGCACCAGGGTGTTTTTGCCGATCCAGCCCAGCCCCGCCTGTTCGGCGATGGCTTTCTCCAGCACCGGTGCGCTGTCGACAAACGCGCGAAAACCGAACGGGCCGATCTCTGCCTGGATCCTGTCGGCCAATTGTTGAACACGTTTACGGATCAATTTGTGGTAATCGCGGCCCAAGGCATAACGCGACACGTAAGCCTTTTCCGGTTCAGCCAGGCGTTTGGCCATTTCGGTATCGCCCGGCAAGTAGTCCATGCGCAGGGAAACCACGCGCAACGTGCCCGGCACCAGTTCTTCCGGGTGCGAGCGTTTGCTGCCATGGGCGCCCATGTAGTCCATTTCGCCGTGATAGCCGGCGTCGAGCCAGCGTTGCAGATGCTGCTCGTGCTCGGCCAGGTCCAGACCGCTGATGCCGACTTGCTGGAAGCCCAGCTCGCGGCCCCAATCCTTGATCGATTGGGCGAGGGCGGGCAGGTCTGTGGTGATGGCGGACATGAGGCGAGAGAAACCGGAGCTGAGGTGCGTATAATTCTGCCAGACATCGGAGCCCGAAGACGCATGCCGCAGACGAAAGATGAATTACCCGACGCGCTTTACCGCGCCGCGCAGGTGCGCGAACTCGACGCGCGGCTGATCGCCGCCGGCACGGCGGGCTTCGAATTGATGCAGCGCGCCGCCCGCGCGACGTGGCGCGCACTGGTGCGCAAGTGGCCGGCAGCGAACGAACTGACGGTGCTCGCCGGGCACGGCAACAACGCTGGCGACGGTTATCTGGTGGCCGGGCTGGCGCTGCGGGCCGGTTGGACGGTGCGGGTTCTCGCCGTCGGCGATCCGCAGCGTTTGCAGGGCGATGCCGCACTGGCCCATGCCGAATCGGTGGCTGCTGGTGTTGTGGTGCAAGGCTGGCAGGGGCAAAGCGAGCTGCGCGGTGTCGTCCTCGATGCCTTGCTCGGCACAGGTCTGAGCGGCGAAGTGCGCGAGCCGTATGCATCGGCGATCAAGGCGATCAACGCCTGCGGTTTGCCGGTAGCGGCGGTCGATATCCCTTCCGGGCTATGTGCCGATACCGGGCGTGAACTGGGGGTCGCGGTCCACGCCGATCTAACGGTGACATTCATTGCTATGAAGATCGGGCTGTTGACTGGCGACGCGGCGGATCAAATCGGCGAACTGGTGTTCAACGACTTGCAAGCCACCGACGAAATTTTCAGTGACATTCCCGTCTGCGCTCAACGCCTGAGCGCCGCTAATCTTCCAGCACTTGCGCCGCGCGCGCTGACCTCGCACAAGGGGCGCTTTGGTCATGTGTTACTGATCGGCGGCGATCACGGGTTCGGCGGAGCGATTCTGCTCAGCACGGAAATGGCCTTGCGCGGCGGCGCGGGCATGGTTTCGCTGGCGACTCGCCCAGAGCATGTGCCGGCGGCGCTGACTCGGGTGCCGGAGGCTATGGCGCTCGGCACCTCGTCAGCCAATCAACTGATGGGTCTGCTGGAAAAGGTTTCGGTATTGGTGGTCGGGCCAGGCCTCGGTCAGGCCAGTTGGGGCCGTGCCCTGTTGTCGGCTGCCGCCAATGCGCCGCTGCCGCAGGTGTGGGACGCTGACGCGTTGAACCTGCTGGCCAGCGATTTTGTCCAGTTGCCCAAGGATTGCGTGATCACCCCGCATCCGGGTGAAGCGGCGCGCTTGCTTGGCGTCAGCACCACCGAGGTGCAGGCCGATCGCCCGGCCGCTGCTCTGGCGTTGAGCAAAAAGTATTCAGCGGTAGTGGTTCTGAAAGGTGCCGGCAGTCTGATCGCCCATCCAGACGGGCGTCTGGCCCTCTGTCATCAGGGCCATCCGGCGATGGCCACGGGCGGGTTGGGTGATGTGCTGGCCGGTCTCACCGGCGCATTGCTGGCCCAGGGCATGGACGCGTTCGATGCGGCATGCCTGGCCGTCTGGCTGCACGCCAACGCGGGTATGCAACAAGGCAAATTCGGCCGTGGGCTGGCGGCCAGTGATCTGATTCCAGCCATTCGTCAGTTGTTGGAGGAGCAAGCACCGTGTCTGAAGTAACCCTGTACCTGGCCGATGAACAGGCGATGAGCGACTTTGGCGCACGGATCGCCCGCGTCACCCAGGGCCATGGCCTGATTTTTCTCGAAGGCAATCTGGGTATGGGCAAAACCACCCTGTCGCGGGGCATCATTCGCGGTTTGGGGTATGTTGGCGCGGTAAAAAGTCCGACCTTCACATTGGTCGAGCCCTACGAGATCGGTGACATTCGTGCCTTCCACTTCGACCTGTATCGCCTGGTCGATCCCGAGGAGCTGGAGTTTCTCGGCATCCGTGACTACTTCGAAGACGATGCCCTGTGCCTGATCGAGTGGCCCGATAAAGGTGCAGGCTTTTTGCCAAAGCCTGACCTGACCATTACCATTAGCCCGCAAGACAGCGGGCGTTCGCTGAAAATTTTAGCCCAGGGCTCGCGTGGCGAGGCCTGGTGTGCCGCTTTGGCATTGGAATCCAATTAAATGATGGGGTTTGGTATGCGCTTTCGCGCGTTGGTGGCTGCCGCTGGACTGATGTTGATGGCAGTAACCGTCAACGCTGTGGCCGATTCAAAGGTCAACAGCGTGCGCCTGTGGCGGGCGCCGGACAACACGCGACTGGTCTTTGACCTCAGCGGCCCGGTGCAGCACAGCGTTTTCACCCTGACAGCCCCGGACCGGCTGGTGATCGACATCAATGGCGCCACCCTCGGCGCGCCGTTGAACGTGCAGACGGCGAACACGCCGATCACCGCGATGCGCTCGGCCCAGCGCACGCCGACCGACCTGCGGGTGGTCATTGACCTGAAAAAAGCCGTCACTCCGAAAAGCTTCTCGCTGGCGCCGAACGCGCAGTATGGCAACCGTCTTGTAGTCGATCTGTTCGACAACCCGGCCGATGCCGCGCCGCCGCCGGCCCCGACGCCATCGGTGGCGACCGTGCCGGCAGTGCCGGTGACCCCGACCGAACCGGCGATCAAGCTGCCGCCAGCCCCGGCCGGCAAACGCGACATTATCGTGGTGATCGACGCCGGCCACGGTGGCGAAGACCCGGGCGCGTCCGGCTCGCGCGGCCAGCGTGAGAAAGACGTGGTACTGCAGATCGCTCGCGAGCTGCAGCGTCAGGTCAACGGCATGAAAGGCTTCCGCGCCGAGCTGACCCGTACCGGCGACTACTTCATTCCATTGCGCGGGCGAACCGAAATCGCCCGCAAGAAGGGCGCCGACCTGTTCGTCTCGATCCACGCCGACGCCGCGCCGTCCGCAGCCGCGTTCGGTGCGTCGGTGTTCGCCCTCTCTGATCGTGGCGCTACGTCCGAGACCGCCCGTTGGCTGGCCGACAGTGAAAACCGTTCCGACCTGATTGGCGGTGCCGGCAACGTCAGCCTCGACGACAAGGACCGTATGCTGGCGGGCGTGTTGCTCGACCTGTCGATGACTGCGTCGCTGACGTCCAGCCTCAACGTCGGCCAGAAGGTGCTGACCAACATCGGTCGCGTTACGCCGCTGCACAAACAACGTGTGGAACAAGCCGGGTTCATGGTGTTGAAGTCGCCGGACATCCCGTCGATCCTGGTCGAAACCGGCTTCATCTCCAACGCCAACGAAGCGAACAAACTGTCCGCGTCGAGCCATCAGCAAGCGCTGGCCCGTTCGATCAGCAGCGGCGTGCGCCAGTTCTTCCAGCAGAATCCGCCACCGGGCACTTACATTGCCTGGCTGCGTGATTCCGGCAAGATTGCCCAAGGTCCGCGCGACCACCGTGTCGGCCCGGGGGAAACCCTGGCGATGATCGGCGTGCGCTATCAGGTTTCGCCGGCCACCTTGCGTGCCGCCAACAACCTGAAAAGCGATGAGCTGAAAGTCGGTCAGCACCTGACCATTCCCGGCACCGAACTGGCGTCCAAAGAATGAACCAGGTCTTGAACACGGCGCGCATCGAGCTGCTCAGCCCGCGGCTGGCGAACCAGATTGCCGCCGGTGAGGTGGTTGAGCGCCCGGCTTCGGTGATCAAGGAGTTGCTGGAAAACAGCCTCGACTCCGGCGCCAAGCGTATCGACGTCGATGTCGAGCAGGGCGGCGTCAAGCTGCTGCGCGTGCGCGATGACGGCAGCGGTATTTCCGCCGATGACCTGCCGCTGGCCTTGGCCCGTCACGCCACCAGCAAGATTCGCAACCTCGAAGACCTCGAACAGGTGATGAGCCTGGGTTTCCGTGGCGAGGCGCTGGCGTCGATCAGCTCCGTGGCGCGTCTGACCCTGACCTCGCGCACCCGCGATGCCGATCAGGCCTGGCAGGTCGAAACCGAAGGCCGGGACATGGCGCCGCGCGTGCAGCCGGCGGCGCATCCGGTCGGCACTTCGGTGGAAGTCCGCGACCTCTTCTTCAACACCCCGGCCCGGCGAAAATTCCTCAAGACCGAAAAAACCGAATTCGATCACTTGCAAGAAGTGATCAAGCGTCTGGCGCTGGCGCGCTTCGACGTGGCTTTTCATCTGCGCCACAACGGCAAGACCATCCTCAGCCTGCACGAGGCCCACGATGATGCAGCCCGCGCCCGGCGTGTGGCGGCGATCTGCGGTTCAGGTTTCCTTGAGCAGGCGCTGCCTATCGAGATCGAACGCAACGGCCTGCACCTGTGGGGCTGGGTCGGTTTGCCGACCTTCAACCGCAGTCAGGCGGACTTGCAGTATTTCTTCGTAAACGGCCGAGCAGTGCGCGACAAACTGGTAGCCCATGCGGTTCGTCAGGCTTATCGCGACGTGCTGTTCAATGGCCGGCACCCGACCTTCGCGCTGTTTTTCGAGGTCGATCCCGCAGCGGTAGACGTCAACGTCCACCCGACCAAACACGAAGTGCGTTTCCGTGACGGGCGCATGGTCCACGATTTCCTGTATGGCACGCTGCACCGTGCGCTGGGCGATGTGCGTCCGGAAGATCAGCTGGCCGGTTCGGTGACCACGGCGATCGTTCGGCCGAGCGGGATCGAGGCGGGCGAATTCGGCCCACAGGGCGAGATGCGTCTGGCCGCCAATGCGCTGCTGGAGCAGCCGCAGGCGCAACCGGCGTTCAACACGTCATCCGGGGCCAGCGCTGGCGGCGCTTATCAGTATCAATACACGCCGCGTCCGCAATCGGCGTTGCCTGCTGCCGAGGCGCAAGCCGCTTACAAAGAGTTTTTCGCGCCGCTGCCTGAAGCCAATGCCAGCGCGCTGCCAACCGGTCAGGAAGATATCCCGCCGCTCGGCTATGCACTGGCGCAGCTCAAGGGCATCTATATTTTGTCCGAGAACGCCCATGGCCTGGTGCTGGTGGACATGCATGCCGCCCACGAGCGGATCATGTACGAGCGCCTGAAAATCGCCATGGCCAGCGAAGGTCTAAGTGGCCAGCCGTTGCTGGTGCCGGAGTCGCTGGCCGTGAGTCAGCGCGAGGCCGATTGTGCTGAAGAACACGCCGCTTGGTTTCAGCGCCTTGGTTTTGAATTGCAGCGCCTGGGGCCGGAAACCCTGGCGATCCGGCAGATTCCCGCATTGCTCAAGCAGGCCGAAGCCAATCGACTGGTCGGCGACGTGCTTTCGGATTTGATGGAGTACGGCACCAGCGACCGTATCCAGGCGCACCTCAACGAACTGCTCGGCACCATGGCCTGCCACGGCGCGATCCGCGCCAACCGGCGTCTGGCCCTGCCGGAAATGAACGGTCTGCTGCGTGACATGGAAAACACCGAACGCAGCGGTCAATGCAACCATGGCCGACCGACCTGGACCCAGCTGGGTCTGGACGATCTGGACAAACTGTTCCTGCGCGGTCGTTGATGAGCCAGCTGCCTCCAGCGATTTTTCTGATGGGCCCGACCGCTGCGGGCAAAACCGATCTGGCCATCGAGCTGACCAAGGTGCTGCCGTGCGAATTGATCAGTGTCGATTCCGCGCTGGTCTACCGCGGCATGGACATCGGCACGGCCAAGCCTTCGAAAGAGTTGCTGGCGCAATACCCGCACCGGCTGATCGACATCCTCGACCCCGCTGAAGCGTATTCAGCCGCCGATTTCCGTCGCGACGCGTTGCAGGCCATGGCCGAAATCACTGGGCGAGGAAAGATCCCGCTGCTGGTCGGCGGCACCATGCTCTATTACAAGGCTTTGATCGAAGGTCTGGCAGACATGCCGGCGGCCGATCCCGAGGTCCGTGCGCAGATCGAGGAAGAAGCTGCACGCCTCGGCTGGCAAGCCCTGCACGATCAACTGGCGCAAATCGATCCGGTGTCGGCGGCGCGCATTCATCCCAATGATCCGCAGCGCTTGAGTCGGGCACTGGAAGTGTATCGAGTCAGCGGGCAGAGCATGACCGCCCTGCGCGAGCAACAATCTGCGCAAAGTACTGAAGCAGCCGCTTCGGGACGCCAACAATTGCCCTATACTGTCGCGAACCTGGCCATTGCTCCGGCGAATCGTCAGGTTCTGCACCAGCGAATTGAACAAAGATTCACAAATATGTTGGAACAGGGATTCATCGACGAGGTCGTAGCCCTGCGTAAAAGAAGTGACCTGCATTCGGGGTTGCCGTCTATACGTGCGGTAGGCTACCGCCAAGTTTGGGATTACCTGGACGGCAAGCTGACATTGGCCCAGATGCAGGAGCGGGGCATCATCGCCACGCGCCAATTGGCCAAACGCCAGTTTACCTGGCTGCGCAGCTGGGACGATTTGCACTGGCTGGACAGTCTTGATTGCGACAATCTGCCACGCGCCTTGAAATACCTTGGGACCATCTCCATATTGAGCTGAGTCCTTGCAATTGCCGTCTATCCTTGGGGGTGTGACGGCCGAAGCCATCTGAATTTATCTGTTTTTATTATTGAATCCTTAAAGGAGTGCGGCACATGTCAAAAGGGCATTCGCTACAAGACCCTTACCTGAACACTTTACGTAAAGAGAAAGTCGGGGTTTCCATCTACCTGGTCAACGGTATCAAGCTGCAAGGGACGATCGAGTCGTTCGACCAGTTCGTGATCCTGCTGAAAAACACCGTAAGCCAGATGGTCTACAAACACGCTATCTCGACCGTCGTGCCGGTTCGTCCAATTCGTCTGCCTAGCGCAACCGAAAACGAACAGGGCGATGCCGATGCAGCGCCGGGTAACGCCTGATAGGAGTCTCCTTTGTTCTTTGAGCGCCACGGTGGTGGTGAACGAGTCATCCTCGTTCACTTGGATGGACAGGACCCTGAGGCGCGCGAAGATCCGCAGGAGTTTCAGGAGTTGGCAAATTCGGCTGGCGCCGAGACCGTCGCGTTTTTTAACGTGCCGCGTCATCGGCCAACCGCCAAATATCTGATCGGCAGCGGCAAGGTCGAGGAACTGCGCGACCTGGTCAAGGCTGAAGAAGCCGATCTGGTGATTTTCAATCACATCCTCACGCCCAGTCAGGAACGCAACCTCGAACGTGTTTTCGAGTGTCGCGTGATCGACCGCACCGGGCTGATTCTCGATATTTTCGCCCAACGCGCACGCACCCATGAGGGCAAGCTGCAGGTCGAACTGGCCCAGCTTGACCACATGAGCACGCGGCTGGTTCGCGGCTGGACTCACCTTGAACGTCAGGGTGGCGGTATCGGTATGCGCGGCCCGGGTGAAACCCAGCTGGAAACCGACCGCCGTCTGCTGCGGGTTCGCCTGCGTCAGATCAAGGGGCGGCTGGAGAAGGTGCGCAGTCAGCGCGAGCAGTCGCGCCGTGGCCGATCCCGTGCGGACATTCCTACCGTTTCGCTGGTGGGCTACACCAACGCGGGCAAATCGACACTCTTCAACAACGTGACGAAGTCCGAGGTGTACGCGGCCGATCAACTGTTCGCCACGCTCGACCCGACCCTGCGCCGGCTGGAGCTTGACGACCTCGGTCCGATCGTCCTCGCCGATACCGTGGGCTTCATTCGTCACCTGCCACACAAGCTGGTCGAGGCATTTCGGTCTACGCTCGAAGAGTCGAGCAATTCCGACCTGCTGCTGCACGTGATCGATGCGGCCGAACCGGATCGCATGTTGCAGATCGAGCAGGTGATGGTGGTGCTGGGCGAGATTGGTGCCCAGGACTTGCCGATCCTCGAGGTCTATAACAAACTCGATTTGCTCGAAGGCGTCGAGCCGCAGATCCAGCGCGATGCCGATGGCAAGCCGCAACGGGTCTGGCTCTCGGCGCGTGATGGCAGCGGTCTGGAATTGCTTGAACAGGCCATCGCCGAGTTGCTCGGCAGTGATCTGTTCGTCGGTACCTTGCGCTTGCCGCAACGCTTCGCTCGACTGCGTGCGCAGTTCTTCGAACTCGGTGCGGTGCAGAAAGAAGAATACGATGAAGAAGGTGTCAGCTTGCTGGCCGTTCGTTTGCCCCGGATCGAGTTGAATCGATTGGTAAGCCGCGAAGGATTGCAGCCGATGGAATTCATCGAGCAACACACTTTGCAATAAAAGCCTGACAAAGCGGTTGTGCCGCAACGGCAGGCATTCTGTAGCATTGGTCGGCGCGCCGTGGGTGCGTCTTTGCTTTATCAGATGGAGAGCGCTATGGCTTGGAATGAGCCGGGTGGCAACTCGAATAATCAGGATCCCTGGGGTGGCAAGCGCCGCAATAACGGCGACCGCAAGGGGCCACCGGATCTCGACGAGGCCTTCCGAAAGCTGCAGGAAAGCCTGAACGGGTTGTTCGGTGGTGGTAAGAAACGCGGTGATGACGGCGGCGGGTCGGGGCGCAGCAGTGGCGGCTTCGGCGGTCTGCTCGGCATCGGCCTGGTCGTGCTGGCGGCTGTCTGGCTGTACAGCGCCGTCTACGTGGTGGACGAGCAGGAGCAAGCCGTGGTGCTGCGCTTCGGCAAGTACTACGAGACTGTCGGCCCGGGCTTGAACATCTACTTCCCGCCGATCGACAAGAAGTACATGGAGAACGTGACGCGTGAGCGTGCGTACACCAAGCAGGGCCAGATGTTGACTGAAGACGAGAACATCGTCGAAGTGCCGCTGACCGTGCAGTACAAGATCAGCAACCTGCAGGACTTCGTGCTGAACGTCGATCAGCCGGAAATCAGCCTGCAGCACGCGACTGAAAGTGCGCTGCGTCACGTGGTCGGTTCCACCGCCATGGATCAGGTGCTGACCGAAGGTCGTGAATTGATGGCCAGCGAAATCAAGGAGCGTCTGCAACGCTTCCTTGATACCTATCGCACCGGTATCACCGTCACCCAGGTCAACGTACAGAGCGCAGCGGCACCGCGTGAAGTACAGGAAGCCTTCGATGACGTGATCCGCGCCCGTGAAGACGAGCAGCGTTCGCGCAACCAGGCTGAAACCTACGCCAACGGCGTTGTGCCGGAAGCCCGTGGTCAGGCCCAGCGCATCATCGAAGATGCCAACGGTTATCGCGACGAGACCATCTCGCGCGCCAAGGGTGAGGCCGATCGCTTCACCAAACTGGTCGCCGAGTATCGCAAGGCACCTGAAGTCACCCGCGAGCGTCTGTACCTGGACACCATGCAGGAAGTCTTCAGCAATACCAGCAAGGTCCTCGTGACCGGCAACAAGAACGGCCAGAGCAATCTGCTCTACCTGCCGTTGGACAAGATGATCCAGAACAGTTCGGGTAATGCACCGGTGACCGGTTCGGCCGCCAGCAACAACACGGACGTCACGCCGCATGTCACCGACGTGCCGCAGACGCGTACAAGGGAGACCCGCTGATGAGCAATAAATCGCTGATCGCCCTGATCGTTGGCGTCGTTGTGGTACTGGTGGGCTGGAATTGCTTCTATATCGTCGCTCAGACCGAGCGCGCGGTGCTGCTGCAATTCGGTCGTGTGGTTCAGGCCGATGTCCAGCCGGGTCTGCATGTGAAGGTGCCTTACGTCAACCAGGTGCGCAAATTCGACGCGCGTCTGCTGACGCTGGATGCACCGACGCAGCGCTTCCTGACTCTGGAAAAGAAAGCCGTGATGGTCGATGCCTACGCCAAGTGGCGGGTGAAAGATGCCGAGCGCTTCTACACCGCGACTTCGGGTCTGAAGCAGATCGCCGACGAGCGTCTGTCCCGTCGTCTCGAATCGGGCCTGCGTGACCAGTTCGGCAAGCGCACCCTGCACGAAGTGGTGTCGGGTGAACGTGATGCGCTGATGGCTGACATCACTGCGTCGCTGAACAAGATGGCGGAAAAAGAGCTGGGTATCGAAGTCGTCGATGTCCGGGTCAAGGCCATCGATCTGCCGAAGGAAGTGAACCGCAGTGTGTTCGAACGTATGAGCACCGAGCGTGAGCGTGAAGCTCGCGAGCACCGCGCCAAGGGTAACGAGCTGGCCGAAGGCATCCGTGCCGACGCTGATCGTCAACGCCGCGTGCTGCTGGCCGAAGCCTATCGTGAATCCGAAGAGGTTCGCGGTGACGGTGACGCCCAGGCTGCTGCGATCTACTCCAAGGCCTACGGCCAAGACCAGGAGTTCTACGGTTTCTACCGTAGCCTGCGTGCCTACCGTGAAAGCTTCGCGAACAAATCCGACGTCCTGGTCCTCGACCCAAGCAGCGACTTCTTCCGTTATCTGGAAAAAGCCAAACCTTGATACGACGTTGACCTGAATCAGTCCGCCCGGCGGCTAAAACCTCGGGCGGGGTGATCCTTTCGGAAAACGTGTGTATGATGCGGCAGCCGGGAAATTCCCGGCTTTTTTGCGTCTGCACGTTTGATTGCTGTTTTTGTTGCAGACGTCGGGTTTGAATAGCCCGAGCGTTTTTCGAGGAAAGTGATGGGCGAAGCCGCCAGCCGGCCTTTCGCTGCGTCGTTCATGCGCGTGCGTTTTGAACGCCCCGATCATTTTCTGCTTCACTCAAGGCTCGCCCTCGTGCTGGCCGCCCGGATCAAAGGGGAATGGCGTAATGGCAACGGTAGACCGCTGGCTGCTGCCAGATGGCATCGAAGAAGTACTGCCACCGGAGGCGGCGCGCATTGAAGTTGCGCGTCGTCAGGTGTTGGATCTGTTCCAGAGCTGGGGTTACGAGTTCGTCGTGACTCCCCATATCGAGTACCTGGAATCCCTGCTGACCGGCGCGGGCCAGGACCTGGATCTGCGTACCTTCAAGGTCATCGACCCGCAATCGGGCCGGCAGATGGGTTTCCGTGCCGACATCACGCCGCAAGTGGCGCGCATCGATGCGCACACCCTGCGTCGCGAAGGCCCGAGCCGTCTGTGCTACGCCGGCAGCGTCCTGCATGCCCAGCCGCGTGCATTGTCGTCCTCGCGCAGCCCGATCCAGCTGGGCGCCGAGCTGTACGGCGACGCCAGCCCGAGCAGCGACGTCGAAGTCATCAGCCTGATGCTGGCCATGCTGCAACTGGCCGATGTGCCGGACGTGCACATGGACCTCGGCCATGTCGGCATCTACCGTGGTCTGGCGCGTGCCGCTGGTCTGTCCGGTGAAGTCGAGCAGCAGTTGTTCGATGCCCTGCAGCGCAAGGCCATCGATGAAGTAATTACCCTGACCGAAGGCCTGCCGGCCGATCTGTCGGGCATGCTGCGCGCACTGGTTGATCTGTGTGGCGGCCGTGAAGTGTTGAGCGCTGCCCGCGAGCGTCTGGCCAATGCCCCGGCGCCGGTGCTGGCGGCGCTGGAAGATCTGCTGGCGATCGCCGAGCGTCTTTCCGTGCGCTTTCCGCAGCTGCCGCTGTATTTCGACCTCGGCGAGTTGCGCGGCTACCACTACCACACCGGTGTGGTGTTCGCGGTGTTCGTGCCGGGCGTTGGCCAGTCCATCGCTCAGGGCGGTCGTTACGATGACATCGGTGCCGACTTCGGTCGCGCCCGTCCGGCGACTGGTTTCTCTACCGATTTGAAAACCCTGGTGACCCTGGGGCGTGCTGAGATCGAGCTACCGTCTGGCGGTATCTGGATGCCTGACAGTACGGATGCGGCACTCTGGCAGCAGGTTTGCCAGTTGCGCAGTGAGGGTCAGCGTGTCGTTCAGGCCTTGCCTGGACAACCTTTGGCCGCCGCCCGTGATGCGGACTGCGACCGGCAATTGATTCAGCAGAACGGGCTTTGGCAAGTATCGCCACTGGCTTCTTGAGTTTTCCTGCCGGCCATCGCCGGCACCAAGTTTGCGCGAATGAGGACAAGTGTTATGGGTAAGAATGTCGTAGTCCTGGGCACCCAGTGGGGTGATGAGGGCAAAGGCAAGATCGTTGATCTGCTGACCGAACATGCTGCCGCCGTAGTGCGCTACCAGGGTGGCCACAACGCGGGTCACACGCTGGTGATCGACGGCGAGAAAACCGTCTTGCACCTGATTCCATCGGGCGTGCTGCGCGAAGGCGTGCAATGCCTGATCGGCAACGGCGTGGTGGTTGCACCTGACGCCCTGCTGCGCGAGATCACCAAGCTGGAAGAGAAAGGCGTACCAGTGCGCGAGCGCCTGCGTATCAGCCCGTCCTGCCCGCTGATCCTGTCCTTCCACGTCGCGCTGGACCAGGCCCGTGAAAAGGCCCGTGGCGAGCTGAAGATCGGTACCACCGGTCGCGGCATCGGCCCGGCTTACGAAGACAAGGTTGCCCGTCGTGGCCTGCGTGTCGGCGACCTGCTGAACATGCCGCGCTTCGAAGACAAGCTGCGTGAACTGGTGGATTACCACAACTTCATGCTGGTCGGTTACTACAAAGAGCCAGCCATCGAATTCGAAAAGACCCTGGCCGAGTGCAAGGAATACGCTGAGCTGCTCAAGCCGCTGATGCTCGACGTGACTGCCGAGCTGCACGAGCTGCGTCGTGCCGGCAAGGACATCATGTTCGAAGGAGCGCAAGGTTCGTTGCTCGACATCGACCACGGCACCTACCCGTACGTGACCAGCTCCAACACCACCGCTGGTGGCGTGGCGACCGGTTCGGGCGTGGGTCCGATGTTCCTCGACTACATCCTGGGCATCACCAAGGCCTACACCACTCGCGTCGGTTCCGGCCCGTTCCCGACCGAGCTGTTTGACGAAGTCGGTGCGCACCTGGCCAAGCAAGGTCACGAGTTCGGCGCCACCACTGGTCGCGCCCGTCGTTGCGGCTGGTTTGACGCCGTCATCCTGCGTCGCGCTATCGACGTGAACAGCATCTCGGGCATCTGCCTGACCAAGCTGGACGTGCTTGACGGTCTGGAAACCATCAACATCTGCGTCGGCTACAAGGATGCGCAAGGCAATGCCGTCGCGCCGACCGATGCTGACAGCTACGTCGGCCTGCAGCCGGTGTACGAAGAAGTGCCGGGCTGGAGCGAATCGACCGTGGGTGCCAAGACCCTGGAAGAGCTGCCGGCCAATGCTCGTGCCTACATCAAACGCGTTGAAGAGTTGATCGGCGCGCCGATCGACATTATTTCGACGGGCCCGGACCGCAACGAAACCATCGTTCTGCGTCATCCGTTCGCTTGATAAGTTGTTGATGTAAAAAACAAAGGCCCCTTAATCGGGGCCTTTGTCGTTTATGCCTGTTGGACGGCATGACCTTTGCTGTGAATCTGTCTACAAGAGTGCCATCAAATTAATGGCGTCAGAAGTAGAGGGATTTAAAGTGTCAGCCGTTCTCTCACTGTTACAAAGCCGTTTGTTGCGGCCGGTGTTCGTTACCCTTGGTATCGCCCTTTTGGTGCAGGTGTTGGTGGCGGTTGCCCTGACGCGGAGCACGGTGACCGCGCTGGAAGCCGATCTGGCCGTGCGCCTGGGTGCCGACAGCCAGAAACTCTCCGGTGAGCTGGAGCAGGCGGGGCGTGAAGTCACTTCAAGTCTTGATGCGTTATCGGCCAGCACTCGTCAGCGCCTCACGGCTGGCCTGTCCGCACGCCTCAAAGAAGAGCAGGCGCAGCTGCGAGCGACGCTGGAAAAGGATCTGAAGGATTCGGCCAACGACATGGCGCAGTTGCTTGCATCCGTAGCGCCGCGTGCGATGTGGGACAGCGACGTGCCGACGCTCTCGGAGTTCGCTCGTCGCGCCCAGCGCAATCCCAACGTGCTGTTCGTGGTGTATGACGACGCCACCGGCCAGCATTTGACTCGTTACCTCAACCGTGAAAACCCGATCAACAAGGCCTTGCTCGAAAAAGGTCAGGGCGAGCGTGCGCTGGATAAGGTGCTGGATGCGGCGAAAAACGATCCTTCGGTTTACTACCTCGAAGCCTCGATCAATCCCAATGGCGTGGAGATCGGCAAAGTGCTGATGGGTGTGTCCACGGCCTCGGTGGAAACCGATCTCGCCGAGCTCGACAAGCGCTTCCTTGCGCTGATTGCCAGCAGCGATCAACTGGTCGGCGACAGCCTCAAAGGCGCAGCGGCGGACAGCGCCAAGGCAATGCAGGCGCGCCTGCAATCGGCGCAGGGCACCGCTGGCGAAATGAAAGCCAACACCGCACAAACCGTTCAAGACGCTGCCGCGACACTGCGCTGGCGTATCGGCCTTGGCCTGGCACTGGTCGGTTGTGGCGTGCTGCTGTTGCTGGCCGTGGTGCTCGGTCATCGTGTGGTCAATCGTCTGAAAATGCTCAATGCGGCGATGGACGATCTGGCAGCGGGCGAGGGCGATCTGACCAAGCGTGTGCAGATCAACAGCAAGGATGAAATCGGCGACATGGCTTCGGCGGTCAATCGCTTTGTGGATAAATTGCAGCCGATCGTACGCGAGGCGGGCGATGTCGCTCAGCGCACTGGCGTGGAAATCGGCGCGATGACTTTGCGCAACGCTGGCGCCGATGCGGCTGCCGGAATGCAGCGCGATGAAGTTGCAGAAAGCCTTCGCGCGCTGTCGCAAATGGCAGACGAGGCGCAGTCGGAAAGTCAGGCAATGCAGGCGGCGCTGAAGCAGGTTGTCGATATTCGTCAGGCCACCGATGAGAACACCCGGACTTCGGCGAAAGTTGGCAGCCTGATCGAAGCGCTGGCCGGGCAGGTCGATACCGGGGCGAAGGTTATCGAGCGACTGGCGCAGCAGAGCGAGCAGATCGAGGTGGTGTTGACGGTGATTCACGGCATCGCCGAACAGACCAACCTGCTGGCATTGAACGCTGCGATCGAGGCGGCGCGCGCCGGTGAAACCGGGCGTGGGTTTGCCGTGGTCGCGGATGAAGTGCGTGCACTGGCGAGCAAAACGCAGAGCTCGACGGGTGATATTCAAGCGCACATCGTTGCTCTGCAGCAGGGCGCACGTGAGGCGGTTGAGGCGATTGGTCAGGCCGGACGGCAGGCCAGCGAAGGTTTGCTGGTCTTGCGCGACAGTGCGCGGTTGCAGCAGTCGGTGCAGGCTTCGGTTGAGCAGGTGCACGCGGCGATCGGTCTGGCGACGCAAGCAGCAGCGCATCAGGCGCAGGGTGCACAGGCAGTGCGTGGGCGCGTCGAGACGATTCACGCCCAAGCCGAGAAAGCGGCGCAGGCAGTGGTGGAGACCACGGCCAGTGGCAAGGTGCTGGATGGTCTGGCGGCGCAATTGAAAGCCAGCCTGGGGCAGTTCCGCGCTTAGTGTTATCCGGGCTGGCCTCTTCGCGAGCAGGCTCGCTCCCACAGGGAAACTCAACCCATTTGTGAGAGCGAGCCTGCTCGCGAATACGGTATCAGCGGCTCAGATACATCCGCGTTGTCAGCAGATAAACCGGCAACCCCGAGACCACAATCAACAACGCCGCATAAGGCGCCGCCGCCGCAAACTCGACATTCGCCGTATGCGCCCAGACTTCGGTCGCCAATGTATTGAGTCCGGTTGGGCTGAGCAGCAACGTTGCCGTCAATTCCTTCATCGCATCAAGAAATACCAGCGCAAACGCTGCGCCCAGTGCCGGGAAAATGATCGGCAAGGTCACCCGGCAAAACGCGGTGAACGACGATGCGCCTAATGTCCGCGCCGCTTCTTCCAGCTGCGGTGCAGCCTTGTTCAGCGCAGTACGGATCGGCGCCTGCGCCAATGGCAGGAACAGCAGCGCATAGGCGATCAGCAGCAAGCCCGACGTCTGATACAGCACCGGCACGTAATGCAGGGCGAAATACACCAGCGTCAACGCAATCACCAGGCCCGGCAGCGCGTGCAACAGATAAGGCAGGCGTTCGGCCCAGATTGCCAATCGGCCTTTATAGCGCACCACCAGCAACCCGACCGGCACCGCCAGCACCAGGCACAGCGCCGCGCCGCCCAATGACAATGCCAGCGATGACAACAGCGCCTCGGTGATCGCCGCTACCGGGAACGCCGCCGATGAGCCGACCGCCAGCCAATACGCCAACATCCCCAACGGAATGCCGCTGCCGATAATCGCCAGCAACAGGCAATACAACTGACCAAGCGCCGCCCACGGTCCAAGCTTTACCTGTTCAGCTTGCCGCGCCGCGCCCTGGCCGGTGCGCACATGCCGGCCCTTGCCACGCACCCGCAGCTCCAGCCACAACAGCAGCAGACACAGCGCCAGCAAAACTGCCGAAAGCATCGCAGCATTGGCATTGCTGAATTCCAGTTCGAATTGCTGGTAGATCGCCGTGGTGAAGGTTTGCAGGCCGATGATCGACAGCGCGCCGAATTCCACCAGCATGTGCAGGGCGATCAACAGCGAACCGGCCAGCAGCGATGGCCACAGCAGCGGCAGGGTGACGCGGAAAAACACGCCCCAGCGATTCTGTCCCAGCGTGCGGGCGGATTCTTCGAGGGAGGGATCGAGATTGCGCAGGGTCGCCGCAACCGGCAGAAAGATCAGCGGATATTTCGACAGGCTCATCACCAGAATCGCCCCGCCGAGGCCTTCGAACTGCGCACTCAGTGACACCCAGGTGAAGCTGCTGACAAACGCCGGCACCGCAAACGGCAGGCACAGGATCACGCCCCACTGGCGCCGCCCCGGCAGATTGCTGCGCTCCAGCAGCCACGCCAGCGACAGACCTATCACGGCGCAGGTAACCGTCACGCCGACCATCAGTGCCAAGGTGTTGCGCAACAGGCCGAACACATACGGGCGCCACAGCAAATGCAGCGCCTCGGCCCAGCCGGCCTGCCAGGCTTTCAGTCCGACATAGGCCAGTGGCAGCAGGCTCATGACCACCAGTAGCAATACCGGCAGCACCAGCCAGATTGACGGTCTTTTGCGTCGTGGCACGTAACCCCCGCGCGCGGCGGGGGCCGATAACGATGCTGCCATCAGTTCAGGCCAACTTCGCGTTCCAGCTCCAGCGCTTCTTCAGCATTGCCCAGATCCGCCGGAGTGACGTTCGGCGCTTCCAGTTCGCTGAACGGCTTGAGGCCGCGATCCGACTCCATGCCTTTGTGCAGCGGGTATTCGGCAGTGGTCTGAGTGATCACGCGCTGACCTTCTTCGCTGGCCATGAAGGCGAGGAATTGCTGGGCTTCTTTTGGATGTTTGCTGGATTTCAGCACGGCAGCGCTGGACACGGTGATCAGGCCGCCAGCGTCGCCGCCGGTGAAATAATGCAGCTTGGAGTCGAGCTTGCCTTTCTCGCGTTGCAGGGCGAACCAGTAGTAGTTGTTCACCAGTACGGTAGCGACTTCGCCGTTTTCCACAGCTTTGAGTGCGACCATGTTGTTGCTGTAGGTCTTGCCGAACGCGCGCAGGCCGGTCAGCCATTCTTCGGCGGCGTCACGACCGTGCAGCTTGATGATTGCTACGGCCTGTTCCTGGAAGGCGCCACTGGTCGGAACGAAGCCGACCTTGCCTTGCCATTGCGGCTCGGAGAATTCCATCACCGATTTCGGCAGGTCTTTTTCATCGATCAGTTTCGGGTTGAACGCGACCACGCGTACGCGGGCGGTAATGCCGATCCAGGTACCGTTGGCGGCGACGTATTTTTCCGGCAAAACCGCTAGGGTGGCGTCATCGGCCTTGGCCAGCAGACCCTGTTCGCCGAGGTTATTCAGCGGCGGCGACTCTTCGGTGTAGATCACATCGGCGGGCGAGCGGTCGCCTTCTTCGATGATCTGGCTGGCGAGCTGGTTGCTGCTGCCTTTGCGCACGTTGACGTGGATGCCGGTCTTGGCTTCAAAAGCCTTGGCAATCGCGTCGCCGACTTCCTTGTGCTGGCCGTTGTAGAGAGTCAGGGAAACCGCATCGGCAGCCTGGGTGAGGGGAGTGGCGAGTGCCAGGCCGAGGAGGGTGAAGGTCAGGCCTCGGCGCAGGGTATTTCGAAACGTCATTCGCAGGGTTCCTCACTGTCGCATTGCAAAAACTTGCAACAATGATAAACGATATTGTTTCTCAAGTGCGCCTTGTAGGGCGGCTGGCGATCCTGTAGGGATGGCGAAATTCAGGAAGCCAGAAACGCAAAAACCCGCTTTCGCGGGTTTTTGTGAAATCCAAGGCCTGAACCTTGAATTTGAATTGGTGCCCAGAAGAAGACTCGAACTTCCACGACCGTAAGGTCACCAGCACCTGAAGCTGGCGTGTCTACCAATTTCACCATCTGGGCAATCATCGCAAGCGTTGCCGCTGTTGATGTGGCGCACTATACGGAGGCCTTTTTGATCTGTAAACCCCTGATTTGGTTTTAATAAATCAGTGTGAGCAAAAGCTTTCCCGCAAATGCAAAAAACCCACTTTCGCGGGTTTTGTGTGAGTGTTGAAACTGATCTAGTCTCAAACTCGAAATTGGTGCCCAGGAGAAGACTCGAACTTCCACGACCGTAAGGTCACCAGCACCTGAAGCTGGCGTGTCTACCAATTTCACCACCTGGGCATCATCGAAAGCGCTTGTGCGTCGTCGATGGCGCGCACTATACGGAGCGTCTTTTTAACTGTAAACCCCTGCCGCAGAAAAAACTGAATTTTTTTACCAGCGGCGTTCAAAACGGTGTCGGAGCGTCGATACAAGGCCTTGCACAGCCTTATAGAAGCGGAAATTTCCCGTTTCCCGGCGCCTATGCCAAACTAACCCGCATATAGACAAGGTGAAAACTCTCTAATGGCCGATTGGCAGTCCCTCGATCCCGAGGCCGCTCGTGAAGCGGAAAAATACGAAAACCCTATTCCCAGCCGCGAACTGATCCTGGCGCACCTCGCCGATCGGGGTTCGCCTGCTGCCCGCGAGCAACTGGTCGAAGAGTTTGGTCTGACCACAGAAGACCAGATCGAGGCCCTGCGCCGCCGCTTGCGCGCCATGGAGCGCGACGCTCAACTGATCTACACCCGCCGTGGCACTTACGCGCCGGTCGACAAGCTCGACCTGATCCTCGGCCGCATCAGCGGTCACCGTGACGGTTTCGGCTTCTTGGTGCCGGACGACGGCAGCGACGACCTGTTCATGAGCCCGGCGCAAATGCGTCTGGTGTTCGACGGTGACCGTGCGCTGGCCCGGGTTTCCGGTCTCGACCGTCGTGGTCGCCGTGAAGGCGTGATCGTCGAGGTGGTGTCCCGCGCTCACGAAACCATCGTTGGTCGCTACTTCGAAGAAGGCGGCATCGGTTTCGTGGTTGCCGACAATCCGAAGATCCAGCAGGAAGTGCTGGTGACGCCGGGCCGCAACGCCAACGCGCAGATCGGTCAGTTCGTCGAAGTGAAAATCACCCACTGGCCAACGCCGCGCTTCCAGCCGCAAGGCGATGTGGTCGAAGTGGTCGGCAACTACATGGCGCCGGGCATGGAAATCGATGTTGCCCTGCGCACTTACGACATTCCGCACGTCTGGCCTGAAGCGGTTGTGAAAGAAGCTGCCAAGCTCAAGCCGGAAGTTGAAGAAAAAGACAAAGAAAAGCGCATCGACCTGCGTCATCTGCCGTTCGTCACCATTGACGGCGAAGATGCCCGCGACTTCGATGACGCGGTCTACTGCGAAGCCAAACCGGGCAAGCTGCGCCTGTTCTCCGGTGGCTGGAAGTTGTACGTGGCGATTGCCGACGTTTCCAGCTACGTGAAGATCGGCTCGGCGCTGGACAACGAAGCTCAGGTTCGCGGCAACTCGGTGTACTTCCCCGAGCGCGTGATTCCGATGCTGCCGGAGCAACTGTCCAACGGCCTGTGCTCGCTGAATCCTCAGGTTGATCGTCTGGCCATGGTTTGCGAGATGACCATCTCCAAGTCCGGCGAAATGACCGACTACTGCTTCTATGAGGCGGTGATCCATTCCCACGCCCGTCTGACCTACAACAAGGTCAGCGCGATGCTGGAAACGCCGAAGGCTACCGAAGCGCGCAAATTGCGTGGCGAGTACACCGACGTCGTGCCGCACCTCAAGCAGCTCTACGCGTTGTACAAGGTATTGCTGGCCGCCCGTCACGTACGTGGCGCGATCGATTTTGAAACCCAGGAAACCAGGATCATCTTCGGCTCCGAGCGCAAGATTGCCGAAATTCGTCCGACCGTGCGTAACGATGCGCACAAACTGATCGAGGAGTGCATGCTGGCCGCCAACGTGGCCACTGCCGAATTCCTCAAGAAGCACGAAATTCCTGCGCTGTATCGTGTTCACGCCGGTCCGCCGCCAGAGCGTCTGGAAAAACTGCGCGCGTTCCTCGGTGAGCTCGGCCTGTCCCTGCACAAAGGCAAGGACGGTCCGTCGCCGAAGGATTATCAGGCCCTGCTGGCGAGCATCAAGGATCGTCCGGATTTCCACCTGATCCAGACCGTCATGCTGCGTTCGTTGAGCCAAGCGGTGTACAGCGCTGAAAACGATGGCCACTTCGGCCTGAATTACGAAGCCTATACCCACTTCACCTCGCCGATCCGTCGCTACCCGGACCTACTGACGCACCGTGCGATCCGCAGTGTGATCCATTCGAAACAGGATACCCCGCACGTCCGTCGTGCCGGTGCGATGACCATTCCGAAAGCGCGCATCTATCCGTACGACGAAGCGGCGCTGGAGCAGCTCGGCGAGCAGTGCTCGATGAGTGAGCGCCGTGCCGACGAGGCGACCCGCGACGTGGTGAACTGGCTCAAGTGCGAGTTCATGAAGGATCGCGTGGGCGAGTCGTTCCCGGGCGTGATCACCGCAGTGACCGGTTTTGGTCTGTTCGTCGAGCTGACCGATATCTACGTCGAAGGCCTGGTGCATGTCACCGCGCTGCCGGGCGATTACTACCACTTCGATCCTGTGCACCACCGCTTGGCGGGCGAGCGCACCGGTCGCAGTTTCCGTCTTGGCGACACCGTTGAAGTACGCGTCATGCGCGTCGACCTAGACGAGCGCAAGATCGACTTCGAGATGGCCGAGAAAACCATCAGCGCGCCGATTGGTCGCAAAAAACGTGGCACCGAAACCGCTGCGCCTGCTGCCAAGGCTGCGGAAGAAAAGGCTCCAGCGAAAACCGCCAGCCGTCGTCCGGCCAAGGAAAAGGTCGCCGAAGCCTATCGCCCGAGCGACGCCGTGGCGAAAAACGCCGAGCTGCGCAAAAGCCGTGAATTGAAGAAGGCCTTGCTGGCCGATGCGAAAAACGGTGGTAAAGCGGCGTCCGGGGGAAAGACCGGACGGTCGGCGCCTGACAGGGCGACCGACGGCAAGCCAGCCAAGCCGAGCAAACACCGTAAGGGCCCGCCAAAAGCGGGTTCCGCTCCAGCCAAAAGTGGCGGGGCGCGTAAACCGAAGGCGAAGTCATGAGTCAGTTGGAAAAAATCTACGGCGTTCATGCGGTAGAAGCGTTGCTGCGTCACCACCCCAAACGCGTCAAGCAGATCTGGCTGGCGGAAAGCCGCAACGATCCGCGCGTGCAGACGCTGGTCGAGCTGGCCAATGAAAACCGTGTTCAGGTCGGCCAGGCGGAGCGTCGCGAAATGGACGCCTGGGTTGAAGGCGTGCACCAGGGCGTGGTCGCGGAAGTCAGCCCGAGTCAGGTCTGGGGCGAGGCCATGCTCGACGAGTTGCTTGATCGCACCGAAGGCGCGCCGCTGTTGCTGGTGCTCGACGGTGTGACCGATCCGCACAACCTCGGCGCCTGCCTGCGCTCGGCCGATGCGGCCGGTGCGCTGGCAGTGATCGTGCCGAAGGACAAGTCGGCCACGCTGACTCCGGTGGTGCGTAAAGTTGCCTGCGGCGCCGCGGAAGTGATTCCGCTGGTGGCCGTGACAAACCTGGCGCGCACGTTGGAAAAACTCCAGCAGCGCGGTTTGTGGGTAGTCGGCACCGCAGGTGAAGCCGAGGTCAGCATTTATGACCAGGACCTCACCGGCCCGACCATCCTGATCATGGGCGCCGAAGGCAAAGGCATGCGCCGCCTGACCCGCGAGCACTGCGACTATCTGGTGAATCTGCCGATGGCCGGCAGCGTCAGCAGCCTCAACGTGTCGGTCGCCACCGGCGTGTGCCTTTTCGAAGCCCAGCGCCAGCGCGGTGCGAAGGCCAAGGCCAGCGCTTCGCGCAAGCTATAAGCTGCAAGCTGCAAGCTGCAAGCCTCAAGTCAAAAGCGGTCCGCTTGCAGCTTGAGGCTTGTAGCTCATAGCTGCTGTTCAAATAATCACCAATTGCCTTGCGCCCCCGCAGTCCCTTCTCTACAATTGCGCCCCTTGCTGTGACGGCAGGCACGCATGTGCCCCGCGCCAGCAAGTCCATAAGTGTCATTCACTCCTTGTCTGACCGTTTTTGAGCGGCAGGCTACAACCCGTAAGGAGCATTCATGCGTCATTACGAAATCATCTTTCTGGTCCACCCGGATCAGAGCGAGCAAGTCGGCGGCATGGTTGAGCGTTACACCAAGCTGATCGAAGAAGACGGCGGCAAAATCCACCGTCTGGAAGACTGGGGCCGTCGTCAACTGGCCTACGCAATCAACAATGTTCACAAGGCTCACTACGTGATGCTGAACGTTGAGTGCACTGGCAAGGCTCTGGCCGAGCTGGAAGACAACTTCCGCTACAACGATGCAGTGATCCGTAACCTGGTCATCCGTCGCGACGAAGCCGTTACCGGCCAGTCCGAGATGCTCAAGGCTGAAGAAAACCGCAGTGAGCGCCGTGAGCGTCGCGACCGTCCTGAGCACGAAGGCGCCGAAGGCACCGACAGTGATGACAGCGACAACAGCGATAACGCTGACGAGTAATCCACGGACCTTATTAAGGAGCCTATCAAATGGCACGTTTCTTCCGTCGTCGTAAATTCTGCCGCTTCACCGCTGAAGACGTGAAAGAGATCGATTACAAAGATCTCAACACTCTGAAAGCCTACGTATCCGAGACCGGCAAAATCGTTCCAAGCCGCATCACCGGTACCAAAGCTCGTTATCAGCGTCAGCTGGCCACCGCTATCAAGCGCGCCCGCTTCCTGGCCCTGCTGGCCTACACCGACAGCCACGGCCGCTGAGACCGGGCAGTCGACAAGTAGCAAAGGATTGAATGCATGCGCGCCTTAGCTGAGTTCATCATGCGAGGCCGAATGCAGGCCACTCTCGTGGTGGCCGGATGTGCAACATTGCCGTTGTTGTATTGGTTGGGTGCTGCCGCCGGGAGCCTTGTGCTGCTGCGGCGCGGATTGACGGACGCCCTTGGCGTTCTGTCACTGGGACTGCTGCCGGCATTGATCTGGTGGCTGTATGCCGACGACCCACGGGCACTTCTGGTGCTGCTGGGGTCTTCGGGGCTTGCGTTGGTTTTGCGCGCAAGCGAATCCTGGGTCCGCACGCTGCTGGTCAGCGTAGTGATCGGAGTGGTGTTTTCAGTGGTGCTCGGGGTCGCGTTTGCGGCCCAGATCGAGATGCTCGCGCAGGCCCTCATAAAGGTCATGCCGGCGCTTCTTGGTGAGACCTACAAGCAATTGTCGGTCGATGAGCAAGCGCGTTTCGCGTCCCTGATTGCACCGGTCCTGACCGGACTGATT
This sequence comes from Pseudomonas sp. 67(2021), assembly GCF_017491835.1. Taxonomy (NCBI): domain Bacteria; kingdom Pseudomonadati; phylum Pseudomonadota; class Gammaproteobacteria; order Pseudomonadales; family Pseudomonadaceae; genus Pseudomonas; species Pseudomonas sp. 67(2021). The sequence goes on along the minus strand of NZ_JAFGYL010000004.1, from coordinate 37,114 downwards.
GCGGCCTTGTTGCAGATCGTCAGCGTGCTGAGCCTGATTGTCGGGCGGCATTGGCAGGCGTTGTTGTACAACCCGGGTGGTTTCGGTCGCGAGTTTCGCGCCATCCGCATCCCGCTGGGGCCGGCGATGTTACTGCTGGCGTTGATGCTTCTGGGCCCGAATCTCGGTGCACAGATGGCCATGTTGACGCCGTTGTGCAGTGTACCGCTGGTGTTCGCCGGGCTGGCCCTGATTCACGGGCTGGTCGGGCAGAAGCGATTGGCCGGTTTCTGGCTGGTGGGGTTGTACGTCACGCTGCTGTTGTTCATGCAGCTGATCTATCCGTTGCTCGTGGTTCTGGCCATTGTCGACAGCCTGATTGATTTTCGCGGTCGTCACGTGTCGAAAGACACCGACAGCGCGAACGGTGAAGGTTAAAAGTTAGAGGATTTTCACATGCAACTGATCCTTCTGGAAAAAATCGCCAACCTGGGCAACCTGGGCGACAAAGTAAACGTTAAGGCCGGTTACGGCCGTAACTACCTGCTGCCTTTCGGCAAGGCTACCGCTGCGACCGCTGCCAACCTGGCTGCGTTCGAAGAGCGTCGCGCCGAGCTGGAAAAAGCCGCCGCAGACCGTAAGGCATCGGCTGAAAGCCGTGCTGCCCAACTGGCCGAGCTGGAAGTGACCATCACTGCCACCGCTGGCGACGAAGGCAAGCTGTTCGGTTCGATCGGTACTCACGACATCGCTGACGCACTGACCGCCTCCGGCGTTGAAGTGCAGAAGAGCGAAGTTCGTCTGCCGAACGGCACCATCCGCAACGTGGGTGAATTCGACGTGGCCGTGCACCTGCACGCCGAAGTTGAAGCCACCGTACGCGTTGTCGTGGTAGCAGCTTAAGCAACACGGATCGGCTGGCGGCTTGTCCGTCAGGCGGTTAACATCGGGCACGATCCTGTTTACAGGTCGTGCCCTTTGTCTTTCTGAATTCCCTGCTTTTCACTAATACTCAAGTGGCCATGAACGATATCTCCGCTCCCGAGCAATACGATCTGCAAACCGCTGCCCTGAAGGTGCCGCCGCATTCCATCGAGGCTGAACAGGCTGTACTCGGTGGTCTGATGCTGGACAACAACGCCTGGGAACGCGTGCTCGATCAAGTCTCCGACGGCGATTTCTATCGACATGACCACCGCCTGATTTTCCGCGCGATCGCCAAACTGGCCGATCAGAACTCGCCGATCGACGTCGTGACCCTTGCCGAACAACTGGACAAGGAAGGCCAGACGTCGCAAGTCGGCGGCCTCGGCTATCTTGGCGAACTGGCGAAAAACACCCCGTCCGTCGCCAACATCAAGGCCTATGCGCAGATCGTCCGCCAGCGTGCGACGTTGCGCCAACTGATCGGCATCAGCACCGAGATTGCCGACAGCGCCTTCAACCCCGAAGGCCGCACCGCCGAAGAGATCCTCGACGAAGCCGAACGGCAGATCTTCCAGATCGCCGAAGCGCGGCCCAAGACCGGTGGCCCGGTCGGCGTCAATGAGCTGCTGACCAAGGCCATCGACCGCATCGACACGTTGTTCAACACCGCCGACGCGATCACCGGTCTGTCTACGGGTTACACCGACCTCGATGAGAAGACCAGCGGCTTGCAGCCGTCCGACCTGATCATTGTTGCCGGCCGTCCGTCGATGGGTAAAACCACCTTCGCGATGAACCTAGTGGAAAACGCCGTGTTGCGCAGCGAGAAGGCTGTCCTGGTTTACTCCCTCGAGATGCCAGGCGAATCGCTGATCATGCGTATGCTGTCTTCGCTCGGCCGAATCGATCAGACCAAAGTGCGTTCCGGCCAACTCGAAGACGACGACTGGCCGCGCCTGACGTCGGCGGTCAATCTGCTCAACGACCGCAAACTGTTCATCGATGACACCGCCGGCATCAGCCCGTCGGAAATGCGCGCGCGCACTCGTCGTCTAGTACGTGAGCACGGCGATGTCGGCCTGATCATGATCGACTACCTGCAACTGATGCAGATTCCCGGGTCCAGCGGTGACAACCGCACCAACGAGATTTCCGAGATCTCGCGATCCCTGAAAGCCCTGGCCAAGGAATTCAACTGTCCGGTAGTGGCGCTGTCGCAGCTCAACCGTTCCCTCGAACAGCGCCCGAACAAACGCCCGGTGAACTCCGACTTGCGGGAATCCGGAGCGATCGAGCAGGACGCCGACGTAATCATGTTCGTTTACCGCGACGAGGTGTATCACCCGGAAACCGAGCACAAGGGCATCGCCGAAATCATCATCGGCAAGCAGCGTAACGGCCCGATCGGTTTCATTCGGCTGGCGTTCATCGGTAAATACACGCGCTTCGAAAACCTCGCACCGGGCAGTTACAACTTCGACGACGACGAATGACAGCAGGCCGGATCATCCGGCTGCTGTCGTGGCCTGCTTCAATCGGCCGAAACTGCCGTCTCGCTGCTGGCAGGCTTTTCAACTGCCTCACCGGGGCGAATTTCCTCGCGCGTCAGTGACTGGATCAGCGTCGCTTCGCTAATGGCCAACTGTGCAGTGACGTCATTGGTTTGCGCGTCGTATTCGGCCTGGGTCAGTACTTTTTTCGCGAATTGCTCGTCCAGTGCCGCCTGTTTCTGCTGATAAGGCTGACGTGCGGCGTCGAACCGGGACGGATATTTGTGCGTGATGAAGTCCTGCCAGAATTCCATCGACACCAGAGCCTGAAACTCTTCGGGAGAGCCGTTCAAGGCGATGACTTTACGGTAGGCGACTTCCAGCATGGGCGGTGTGACGCCGGCCATGCCGATAAAGGACAGCGTCTGCGGCTGAAACGGCAACTGCAGCCGATCCTTGAGGCCAAAGCGGTAGGCCATGGTCATTTCATGCGGGTCGCTCAGGCGCAGGCGCTGGGTATTGCGCTCACGCGCTGGAGCCTGTGGATCGTTGGCGATTGTCCTGCTCGCAGCGATATCTGCTGCGGCCAGTTCATCGACCTGCCTTAGCCTGAACAGACTTCTGGACAGGTCCACCAGGCGAGTGCCATCCCCGTCTTGCCTTGCCTGCACTCTGGCCGTATGCGTCATGGTCAGCACTTGCAGGTCAGTAAACGTGGCGGCGGCAAGGTCAGTGCAGCCGGCTTCGCAGGCGCGATCGAAAACATCTCTGCGCAGAGCGCGTGATTGCACGTTGTTCTCGCTGATGGCATCGACCACGTCCCAGACCTGCCGACGGAAATCGGCGTGGTGGCCGAGTCTGGAAATGATGTTGAAAAAGCCATCCGAGCCGTCCTGTGCTTTCAGTCTGTCCAGCTGCGCGGTGCGTTTCGTCGCCTCGGTTGCCGCCATACCGATGGTCAACTGCGGATAGGCCGACGCAGCGTTCATTAGCGCCGGCTGTGGGCGGGCTGCCGGGGCAGAAGTGGTCAGCAGGTTCAGAGGATTGTAAAGCGATGTTGCGGAGTGGCGCAGCCGCTCACTGTAGCCGGCCAGGCGTTCTCGAGTGTATTCGTTCAGGGGGTTATCGCTTATCTGAGTGCCGCTGTTGACCTGAATCGAATGCCTCAGGCGATCCGCTGCCGGTGCGACGACAAAGCTGGGCAGGTTCGTGATCCGGTTGTTGTTCAGAAGTATCCTGCCCAACAGGGGCTGATCGAACAGTCCGGCTGGCCAGCTTCCGATGCCGGTGTTCGACATGTCGATTTCGCGGATATCAGTGATCGCGCTGAAATCCGGGCTCACGTTCAAGTGCGGGTTGTCGTGTATCCACAAGGCCCTCAAGGTCGTTCTTCCGGCCAGTATCTGCGCTGTCTCGGCGGTGAGTTCGAGTTGATTCCCCTGCAGGAACAGACGGGTCATTCCGTGCATTTCGCCGATGGCCGGCGGGAGATCCCTGAGACGATTGTTGGCCATGTTCAGCCAGCGCAAATGGCGGAAGCGGGTCAGAAAACCTTCCGGGGATTCGGTGAGATTCATGTTGTTGAGTTTGAGCGAGCCGACATGGCTGAAGTCGGTGTTCAGATCCGGCAGGGTCGGCAACGTGAGGCCGCTCAAATCCAGTTCCAGACCTATCGGCGTGCCGTCGAAGGCGTGTTTCTGCGGCGTTTCACGTCGCCAGCAACTGATGATCCGATCCCGTGCCTCGATGCGCTCATTGCGGGTTTGGGTGTTGATCTGCAACTGATTGACGCGGATATAGCGCAGAGGATTGCTGCCTCCTGAAAAAACCCAGTTATCCAGCTGGTTTTTCAACACGGCGAAATCCTGATCGAGCTCCAACAGCCTGGTCGCGACAGTGGCCTTGTCATGGTTCCAGATAAACTCCCGGCATTCCTTGATGCTTTTGCTCGGAAACAGTTTTCGGTAGCGCTGCGCGCGCGAGTTCTCACTGTCGAATACAGCGGGGTGGGCCGGAGTCATCAACTGCGGATGCAGTTCGTTGAGTTTTCGCCAGTAGCGATCGAACTTCCTCCAGTAAGGCGAAGGGAAGTCATTGCCTTCAAGCAGCGTGTGGTTGTTGATCCGCGCGACCACAGCCAATTGATCGGCTGGCGGGTTGATGTGTGCGTCGGGGACTTCGCGCAGTTTATTGTTGCTGAGGTCGAGGCCGGTCAAGGTGATCTTGTCAGCCAAGCCGGTGGGCCACTCGCTGATGCCGGTGTTCTTCAGGCCCAGTGTCTGCAGCCCGGACATCGCACTGAAATCGGGCAGCATCTGGAGTGGGTTGTTCGACAGGTCGATGCTGACCAACTGGTGCAATGCACTCAATGCACCAGCGCTGTTCTCATCGAGTTTTATCTGGTTTGAGGTCAGATTCAGGTGGGTGAGCCGGCTCATCGCGCTGATGTCTGCGGGCAATTTTTCCAGACCGCAATGGCTGATCGTCAAATTCTCCAGATTCGGCAACCGCGACAGGAACGTGTCGGCAGTGTCGGACCAGACTACGCTATCAAGAGTGAGCAACGTCAACCGACTGAAGTCGGCAGTCAGTGGTGGTAGCTGTCCTTTCAGTGGTGGCAGCGCAAGGTGCGGCGATTGCTGGAGCCAGCAGTCCTTGATGATCCGGGCAATGTGTTCTGCCCGAGCCTTTTCCCGGCCGGCCACGCTGGATGTTCCCGGCTGGCTGTCGGCGACGTAGGCCAGCAGTTGCGCATCGAGCGCCTTGAACTCTGCGAAACGCTGGCTGATCGTGGCTTCTGCACTGTCCCCCAGGCCAATCAGGTATTCCCGGGCGGTTTGTGGCGTTTTGTCCGGATACATCTGCAGCAGCATGGCGACTTCAGGGATGTCGCCATCAATCCGGAATGCACCTGTGCGTGCGCTGGTGATCAGTGCCGGATATTCCGCCGTAACCCGCTGCCAGTAGACTTCCAGCCGCCGCCAATAGCCGCTGGCAAAGGGGTTGCCTTCGATCAGGGTGATGCGGTTGATGTTGGCTATGGCGAGCAATTGATCACTCGCCGGGCTGATGACTGTCTGCGGAATTTCACGCAATCGGTTATTGCGCAGATCGAGCGACTCCATCGCCAACTGATGCTGCAATCCGGTTGGCCAGTCATCCAGTTGTGCATTGCGCAGACCCACGGACTTGAGCTCAAGCATGCCGCTGAAATCCGGGGCCTTGCCCAGCGGGTTGTCCGACAGGTCGAGTTTTTCCAGTTGGCTGAGCGAAGCCAGCTCGCTGGCGGTCTGGTCGCTCAGTTCAATGTGGTTCGCTCGCAGGTCCAACTCCTTGAGGGCTGGCATTTGCGCAAGGTCCGCCGGCGGCCTGGCGAGCGTCGAGGCGTTGATTTTCAGACGCTCCAGGGCAGTGAACCCCTTGAGGAAGTTTTCGCCCCCCTCCGACCAGGCGACCGCCTGCAAGTGCAGCGTGCGGACATGGCTGAAATCTGCGGACAGCGGAACAATGCCTGCGTCGCCAAGATCCAGTTGCAACGTTGTACCTGTCTGACGTTTCCAGCAGCGCTTGATCTCTTGCGCGGCGCGCTCCACCGAGGGATGGGCCGCCCCGCCGGCCAGCTCACTGGTTTTCAACCAGGTCGCCAGCTCCAGCTTCAGGGTCTTGTATTCATTATCGAGGCGCGTCAAAAAGCTTGGTACATCGTCACCCTGGGTGCGCAGCAGCGTGCGGATTTGCTCGCTGTCCAGAGATGGGTAGAGTTTTCGCAGTCGCGACTGGGGCGTTCGTAGTCGATTGACCGCGGCATTGAGCCGCTCGCGCAGCCCCGGTGAGGCAGGTTGGTCGGCACTGCCGCGCTGCATCCCGCCGGCCCCGCCGACCACGATGCCCTGCCAGCCCTGATCGGCATCGAACAAGACAGGCTCTGATCTGCCCGGGCGCGTAGCGCTGTAGATGTTATCGACGTCAGCGGCGACAGGATCTTCAGGGCGGACGATGCGCATCACCTCGGTCAGAGGCGTCGAAGCATCGTGATCGTGCAGGACCTGATAGCTGTGATTGTCGATCACTGCGTAGAGTTTGCCGTCATGGCGGTACAGCCCATCGCTGTCGCGTGAGCTATGACTGAAGTCGAACGGCGTGCGAAACGCTTGCAGGCGTGTCACCGATAAAGCGAAGGTGCTCGGCGGCGAGAACTCCAGCGCATGCCACCTGCCACTCTCCGGATCGTACAGCATCAGCGGTCCGGAGGGCTTCGATTCGCTCGCCAGCCCGGCGCGCCAGAGGCCGCTCGGCGAATCCTTGCTCACCTGCACGAAACCGCCGTCGGCCATTTCCACGTAGTGACGACCCTTGAATGTCCTCAGGCCTTCGGCGTCGGCGTCAGGCAAGCCGGTTGCAACAGCGAGGCGGTAATGCTCGACGAGGTGGCCTGTGTTGACCATGGTTTCCAGCGCTGATGCAGCCGGATGCACTGTGACATTCGGCGCCGGGATGATCGCATCAGGATCGTTGCTGTCCGTGCGCCGGTTCGCGCGGATTGGCGGGCCGCTCAACGCGGTTGGGTCAAGACTGGGGCGCGGCGTGAGGAGGGGACGCTGCGGGATGGCATCGGCGGATGTATCCGGTCGAAGATGAAAATTACCGGGGGGAGTAACTGGGTGCGGCGTTTTGCTGCGCATGTCTTACGTTCCTTGTAGTGAATGAGCGGTCGCGTCCGCAACGGACGCTGCCGGCCGGTTCGGCGTCATGCCTGATGATGTGTCTCGGGATGGAAAGAGGTGGCGGCGAGGTCGAAAATTTTCTGCGCTGCGTGGCCATCGAGGGCGGCGCGCCAGATAGGTTTGTGTGGCCGCTGCGCCAGTTCTTCCCGGCGCTGCGAACGCACACCCATGCGGCTTTGCTCAAGGGTTTTCAGGTGCCCGCCGGAAACATTGAAGTTGAGATCGGGCGTATCCGGTTTCGCGTAATGAAAGTGCGCGTGCCAGAGGGGGTCGTAGGTGTGCGCATCCGTCAGTAGATAGACGTCGATAAAGTCTCGATTCTGCCCCTTGCCGCGTTTTAACCGGGTCTCGATTTTCTGCGCACGCACTTCGCCCTTGTCGATCAGATACAACAATCGGTCGGGGCTCAGAAAATGTTTGTCCTTGTAGATCCGGACACGAATGTTTTCGCCCTCGCTGCGCAGGCGTTCACTGGTGTCCTGCAGGCGTTGGATCAGCGCATCTGTTTCGCCATCGGTGGGCTCCTGTCGCCGAAGCTGGAGTGCGATCTCATCCATTGCCCCGGCCTTGCGCTCAAGCATCTCGACAATGTTGTCCGGATGGTTTTTGCGCGACTCTTCGCGCCGGGCTTCGCGCACATGTGCGTCGGTTTGCTCAAGGTGCTGATTGGCTCTGAGAGTCAGGTCGGGCAGGGTTGTGTCCTGCGTTGCGCGGACGGGGTGCCACTCACCAGCTCTTTGTTCATAGGTCTGCACTGGCTGTTGCGGGTCGTGCAGACTGCGTACATCGATGACTTCTTCGTTGTGCGCGGTACGTCGGGACTCGCCGACATGGATCTTGTAAATACCGTGTTTCTTTGCCTTGAAAATGCGCTTGGGTGGCGGTTGGAAACCGGATCTGTCCTGCTCCGGAACATACTCGAAATCAATGGCCTGATCGTTGATCGGCAGCGCCGGGAGATCAGGCTGGCGTTGATATTGGAACAGGCGATGAGTCAGCGTCTCTTCGAATATTTTCAGCTCGGCGGTGATAGCCGTGCGTGACGTTGCGTGCTGCTCATCGGGTGTCAGATCAAGGCGCTCGTACCAGTAGCGAAGGGCTGTGCATTCCTGGAGCAGATCACGCAATATCGCAGGGTGCGAAGTCTCCGGAATTTTACCCAGCGCTCCATACACGAAAGTTACCTGACCAAATCTGGTCGCCAGTTCGGAGGCCTGAGGGTAGTTTCCGTCTGATTGATGGTCGTCCAGCATCAGGCTTTTGGCCAATACCCACGAAGCCACGACGTCGTGAGTGTCCATTGGTGTCAGAGCGTATGCACTGAATTCGTCCGGCGCGACCCGCCATGTGTTCACCAGATTGTCGGCAATGTGCTGGCGCTCTCGCATATGGCCGAGAATTTTCCCCAGGACGTTGACTGTTCGTGGGAGCCTGTCGATGTCGATCAATGGCCCTCCCAGCGCATGGCGGGTCAAGCCGCATTCGACCAATTGATCGTAGAAGCTCATTTGGATCTTGTGCATCGCAATCATTTTTTTGTCGTAGTCTTCCTTCTTTATGAAGTGCCGGACCGCGGGTTTTTGCTGCTTATGGAATTTTATTGCTTTTGCAAGGGACCTCAGCGCCTGGTGGCTGTGTAATTCACGATCAAGCAGCGCCATCGTTTCGCGCTTGACTGCATCTGAGCGCTCGCCCCCCGCTTCCCTGATGCTGCGCCACACCTCCTTCAGGTGTTCACTTTTAGCGGTGTCCTGCTCGATTCGCTTGTTGAAGTGGCCAAGTCTGATTCCGACTTCCACCCGCTGCCATAGCTCTGAGGGCGCCACTCCTGTCCCTCTCTGCATCCCGGCTGCCCCCGTTACACTGGTCCCTCGCCAGCCGTAGCGAGCGTCGAAAATGATCGGTTCCGACCTGCCTGGACGGGATGCGACGTAAACATTAGTGGCATCGCTGGCGATGGGATCGTCGGGGCGAACGATGCGCATGACCGCCCTCTGCGGCGCTGATGCATCAAGATCATGCAAGACCTGATAGGCCTGATTCTCGATCTGCACATAGAGTTTGCCGTTGAAGCGCAACAGGCCATCGCCGCCCGGCTCGGTCGTGCTGAAATCCAGATCGGTGCGAAACGCCTCGAGCCGGCTCTGGGATAGCGGGTAGGTCGATGGCGCCCAAGTATCGACGGGTTGCCAGAGACGGCTCTCGGCATCGAACTGCAACAGCGGACCGGACGGGTGCAATTCGCTGGGCAATTTCGCCCGGTAAAGACCGCTGGCGGGGTCCAGACCGACCTGCACGGTGCCACCCTCAGGCACTTGGACATACTGACGTCCCTTAAGCGTCGAAATGCCTTCGGCATTGGCTGACGGCAACACGACTAGCGAAGTGATCCAGTAATCTCCCAAGGGCCGCTGATGCACAACTGCAGCCGATTCGGCGGCCGCTGTCGTGCTGACCGTTGCCCGCGCAGGCACGGAGGTAATGCGGTTGAGTCCGTGATCGATCGATGTCGATACCGTTGTCGGAGTCGGGCGTGTGGGAATTCTGTGCCCCGGTCCGCCATCGAAAAGCGCCGTGAAACCAGGCCGGGTTATCGAATAATCGGGTCGCGGATTATGAACCGAGACGGTCGTGATGCCTCTGGTTGGCGGTTTGGGTGCCATTGCCTGTCTTCCTTTACATTTAATGCCCCGCTGCTCTTGGGAGTGCGACGGGCGGGCGGCTTCCTTGCCGTTTCGTGCGTCGTGCGTTCAACAAAAACGCGTAATGTGTGGCGGGTTGGCGGCGCGAGAACAGCGCACAGAGAAACCGACCACCGTCGTCGGAATTGGTCAAAATTTGTGCTATATTCCGCGCCCGCGATTTTTCACTTCAACACCGGTCGTCGACATGCAAGCAGCCAAGCCGTTATTTGACTATCCAAAATATTGGGCCGAATGTTTCGGGCCAGCGCCATTCCTGCCGATGAGCAGGGAGGAGATGGATCAGCTCGGCTGGGATTCGTGCGACATCATCATTGTTACCGGTGATGCCTACGTCGATCATCCGTCGTTCGGCATGGCGATCATCGGCCGGCTGCTGGAGTCGCAAGGCTTCCGCGTCGGGATCATCGCGCAGCCGAACTGGCAGTCCAAAGACGACTTCATGAAGCTCGGCGAGCCGAACCTGTTCTTCGGCGTCGCGGCGGGCAACATGGACTCGATGATCAACCGCTACACTGCGGACAAGAAAATCCGTTCCGATGACGCGTACACCCCCGGCGGCATGGCCGGCAAGCGTCCGGATCGCGCCAGCCTGGTTTACAGCCAGCGCTGCAAGGAAGCCTACAAGCACGTGCCGATCGTGCTCGGCGGCATCGAAGCCTCGCTGCGCCGCATCGCCCACTACGACTATTGGCAGGATCGCGTGCGCAACTCGATCCTGATCGACGCCAGCGCCGACATTCTGCTGTACGGCAACGCCGAGCGCGCGATTGTCGAAGTTGCCCAGCGCCTGTCGTGGGGCCACAAGATCGAAGACATCACCGATGTGCGCGGCACCGCGTTCATCCGTCGCGATACGCCACAGGGCTGGTACGAAGTCGACTCCACGCGCATCGACCGTCCGGGCAAGGTCGACAAGATCATCAACCCGTACGTGAATACCCAGGACACCCAGGCCTGCGCCATCGAGCAGGAAAAAGGCCCGGTCGAAGATCCGCAGGAAGCCAAGGTCGTGCAGATCCTGGCCAGCCCGCGCATGACCCGCGACAAGACCGTGATCCGCCTGCCGTCGATGGAGAAGGTGCGAAACGACCCGGTTTTGTACGCCCACGCCAACCGCGTGTTGCACCTGGAAACCAACCCGGGCAACGCCCGTGCGCTGGTGCAGAAGCATGGCGAGCTCGATGTCTGGTTCAACCCGCCGCCGATTCCGATGACCACTGAAGAAATGGACTACGTGTTCGGCATGCCTTACGCCCGTGTGCCGCACCCGGCGTACGGCAAGGAGAAGATCCCGGCGTACGACATGATCCGTTTCTCGGTGAACATCATGCGTGGCTGCTTTGGTGGCTGCACCTTCTGCTCGATCACCGAGCACGAAGGCCGCATCATCCAGAACCGTTCCGAAGAGTCGATCATTCGCGAAATCGAAGAGATCCGCGACAAGGTGCCGGGCTTCACCGGGGTCATTTCCGACCTCGGCGGTCCGACTGCGAATATGTACCGCATCGCCTGCAAGAGCCCGGAAATCGAATCCGCGTGCCGCAAGCCGTCGTGCGTGTTCCCCGGTATCTGCCCGAACCTCAACACCGACCACTCGTCGCTGATCCAGCTGTATCGCAGCGCCCGTGCCCTGCCGGGTGTGAAGAAGATTCTGATCGCTTCCGGCCTGCGCTACGACCTCGCCGTCGAGTCGCCGGAGTACGTCAAGGAGCTGGTGACCCACCACGTCGGCGGTTACCTGAAGATCGCCCCGGAACACACCGAGGAAGGTCCGCTCAACCAGATGATGAAACCGGGCATCGGCAGCTATGACAAGTTCAAGCGCATGTTCGAGAAGTACACCAAGGAAGCGGGCAAGGAGCAGTACCTGATTCCGTACTTCATCGCCGCCCACCCGGGCACTACCGACGAAGACATGATGAACCTCGCTCTGTGGCTCAAGGGCAATGGCTTCCGCGCCGACCAGGTGCAGGCGTTCTATCCGTCGCCGATGGCCACCGCTACGGCGATGTACCACTCGGGCAAGAACCCGCTGCGCAAGGTGACGTACAAGAGCGACGGCGTGACCATCGTCAAGAGCGAAGATCAGCGTCGTCTGCACAAAGCATTCTTGCGTTATCACGACCCGAAAGGCTGGCCGATGCTGCGTGAAGCGCTGATCCGCATGGGCCGCGCCGATCTGATCGGCCCGGGCAAGGATCAACTGATACCGGCGCATCAGCCAGCCACCGACAGCTACCAGAGCGCCCGTCGCAAGAACTCGACGCCGGCCGGCAGCCACAAGGTCGCCAAAGAGAAGACCACCAAGATTCTCACCCAGCACACCGGTCTGCCGCCGCGTGCCAGTGATGGCGGTAATCCGTGGGACAAGCGTGAACAGGCCAAGGCTGCGGCATTCGCCCGCAACCAGCAGGCGGCCAAGGAGCGCAAGGATGCGGCGAAAGGCAAAGGGCCGAAGCCGACACGCAAGCCGGTCGTGCCGCGCTAGACACTGCTTGAGCTGAACAGAACGCCAACCTTCGGGTTGGCGTTTTGCTGATCGTTCCCACGCTCCGCGTGGGAATGCCTCTCGGGACGCTCCGCGTTCCAGCCGTTACTCGCAGTATTGTCGAACATGGTTGTGACGCGGAGCGTCACGGGCTGCATTCCCACGCAGAGCGTGGGAACGATCAAGTTGTTGCCGCTGGCCTCTTCGCGAGCACACACCGCAAGAATCAGCGTTCGCAACATTTGCGTGCAACTGAGTCCAAGCATTTCCTCGCATCGCCCGGTTTTGGTGCTGTACTGCCTTGAGCATTTCGCGAAAGCGCGCAAGCCTGTGCATGGCATAAGTCTTGCGCGCTTTCCCATACGCCCAAGGCTCGCAGGAGGCACGCCGTGTCGATTCATGTCGCATTGCATCACGTCACGCATTATCGCTACGACCGCGCTGTCGAACTCGGCCCGCAGATCGTCCGCCTGCGCCCGGCGCCCCACAGCCGCACGCGAATTCTTTCCTATGCGCTGAAAGTCTCGCCCGAGCAGCATTTCATCAACTGGCAGCAAGACCCCCAGGGCAATTACCTGGCACGTCTGGTGTTCCCGGAAAAAACCGCAGAGCTGCGCATCGAAGTCGATCTGGTCGCGGAAATGGCGGTGTTCAATCCGTTCGATTTCTTTCTCGAACCGTACGCCGAGCGAATCCCGTTCAGCTACGCCGCCGATGAGCGCAAGGAGCTGGCGCCATACCTCGAAACCCTGCCGCTGACGCCAACGTTCAAGGCTTACCTGGACAGCATCGACCGCACGCCGCTGCCGGCGGTGGATTTTCTGGTGGCGCTCAATCAGCGCCTCAGTGAAGACATCGGCTACCTGATCCGCATGGAGCCCGGCGTGCAGACTCCGGAGCACACACTGCAACACGCCTCCGGTTCCTGCCGTGATTCGGCATGGTTGCTGGTGCAGCTGTTGCGTAATCTCGGTCTGGCGGCGCGGTTTGTTTCCGGCTACCTGATTCAACTGACCGCCGACGTGAAAAGCCTCGACGGCCCGTCCGGCACCGACGTCGACTTCACCGACCTGCACGCCTGGTGCGAGGTGTATCTGCCGGGTGCCGGCTGGATCGGCCTCGACGCCACGTCCGGGTTGTTCGCCGGGGAAGGGCATATTCCGTTGGCGTGCAGTCCCGATCCGTCCTCGGCGGCGCCGATCAGTGGTCTGGTCGAACCTTGCGAGACACAGTTCAGCCACGAAATGTCGGTCGAGCGAATCTGGGAAGCGCCACGTGTCACCAAGCCCTACACCGATGAACAGTGGCGGGCGATCCAGGCGCTGGGGCGGCAGATCGATGCCGACCTGCTTGAAGGCGATGTGCGCCTGACCATGGGGGGCGAACCGACCTTCGTCTCCATCGACGACCCGGACGGCGCCGAATGGAACACCGCCGCGCTGGGGCCGGACAAGCGTCGGCTGTCCGCCGAACTGTTTCAGCGCATGCGCAAGCAATATGCACCGCAGGGGCTGGTGCATTTCGGTCAGGGCAAGTGGTATCCCGGTGAGCAATTGCCGCGCTGGTCGCTCAATTGTTACTGGCGCCGCGACGGTCAGCCGATCTGGCACAACGACGCATTGATCGCCGACGAACAGCAGGACTATGGCGCCGACGGCGAACTGGCCGGACGCTTTCTCGCCAGCGTCGCCGAGCGCCTGAAGTTGCCTGAACGCTTCGTCTTCCCGGCTTACGAAGATCATCTCTATTACCTCTGGCGCGAGGGCGCGTTGCCCGGCAACGTCAGCGCCGAAGATTCGCGCCTGGAAGAACCGCTGGAGCGCGCCCGGTTGCGCAAGGTCTTCAGCCAGGGCCTGAACAAGGTGATCGGTCAGGTGCTGCCACTGGCGCGCACGGCCAAGGGCGATCAATGGCAGAGCGGGCGATGGTATCTGCGCGATGAGCACTGTCGCTTGGTGCCCGGGGATTCGCCGCTGGGTTATCGCTTGCCGCTGGCGTCGCAGCCGTGGGTGAAAGCGGCGGAATATCCGTTCATCCATCCCAACGATCCGAATCAGGACTTCGCTGAACTACCGGATGCCGCGCAGCTCGGTGTGCACGGCGAACCTGCTGCGCTGGATGAGCGGGTGCCGAAAATCGACGAGTCCGCTGACTGGCTGACCCGTACCGCATTCTGCGCCGAGGCCCGCGAAGGCCGGCTGTATCTGTTCATGCCGCCGCTGGAGCGGGTCGAGGATTATCTGGAACTGGTCTCGGCCATTGAGGCCACCGCTGAAGAACTGCATTGCCCGGTGCTGCTGGAAGGCTATGAACCACCAAGTGATCCGCGCCTGAGCAATTTCCGTGTCACTCCGGACCCGGGCGTGATCGAGGTCAACGTGCAGCCATCGGCGACCTGGGACGAGTTGGTCGAGCGCACTGAGTTTCTCTATGAACAGGCACGACAGACCCGGCTGACCACCGAGAAGTTCATGATCGACGGGCGCCACACCGGCACCGGCGGCGGCAACCATTTCGTCCTTGGCGGCGCGACACCGGCGGACTCACCGTTTCTGCGGCGGCCGGATCTGCTGCGCAGTCTGATCAGTTACTGGCACAACCATCCTTCGCTGTCGTACCTGTTTTCCGGCCTCTTCATCGGCCCGACGTCCCAGGCGCCACGCGTCGACGAGGCGCGTAATGACGCCTTGTACGAACTGGAAATCGCTTTCGCGCAGATGCCGGAACCGGGCGAGGAATGTGCACCGTGGCTGGTCGATCGACTGTTGCGCAATCTGCTGATCGACGTCACCGGCAATACCCATCGCGCCGAATTCTGCATCGACAAACTGTATTCACCGGACGGCGCCACCGGGCGTCTTGGCTTGCTGGAACTGCGCGCTTTTGAAATGCCGCCCCATGCGCGCATGAGTCTGGCTCAGCAGTTGCTGCTACGGGCGCTGGTCGCGCGGTTCTGGCGCGAGCCTTATGCGCCGGCGAAACTGGCACGCTGGGGCACCGAGCTGCACGATCGCTTTTTGCTGCCGCACTTTATCGAAGAGGATTTCGCCGACGTCATCGTCGAGCTCAACAACGCCGGCTATCCGTTGCGTGCGGAGTGGTTCGCGGCGCATCTGGAGTTTCGTTTTCCCAAGGTCGGTGACTACGCCGTCAATGGCATCGAGCTGGAGCTGCGTCAGGCGCTCGAACCCTGGCACGTGCTGGGCGAGGAGGGCTCGGCGGGCGGCACGGTGCGCTACGTCGATTCATCGCTGGAGCGCTTGCAGGTCAAACTCAACGGCTTGCCGCCACAACGTTATCTGCTGACTTGCAATGGCGTCGCGGTGCCGTTGCACCCGACCGGGCGGGTGGGTGAGTGTGTCGCCGGGGTGCGCTTTCGGGCGTGGCAACCAGCCAACTGCCTGCATCCGACCATACCGGTGCACGCGCCGTTGGTGTTCGACCTGCTCGATACCTGGATGGGGCGTTCGCTGGGTGGTTGCCAGTACCACGTCGCCCATCCCGGTGGGCGCAATTACGAGACCTTGCCGGTCAATGCCAATGAAGCGGAGAGCCGGCGTATGGCGCGGTTTTTCCGCCTCGGACACACGCCCGGGAAACTTCCCGTACCCAAAGTAGAAATCAATGACGAGCTACCGATGACCATCGACCTGCGCCGTTTCTAGAGCCTACGCAACACGCGGATTTTTCGTATATCCGCGTGTCATGTGCCTGCGTTAGTCTGACCGTCCCCTGCTGTCTGCCGAGCTTTCCATGCCTGACCTGTTAGACCGCTACCCGCTGACTGCGGGCACCTATCACGAACTGCTCGACGGCAGCGGCGCAGTGCGTGCGCATTGGCGGCGCCTGTTCGATCAGTTGCAGCGCAGCAGCCCGGCGCAACTGGTGCAGCGTCAGGCCTTGCTGGCGCGGCAGATTCAGGAAAACGGCGTCACCTATAACGTCTATGCCGATCCCAAGGGCGCTGACCGGCCGTGGGAGCTGGATCTGCTGCCCCATGTGATCGCGGCTGATGAATGGCAGCAATTGTCCGCTGGCATCGCTCAGCGTGCGCGCTTGCTCAATGCAGTGCTGGCGGATCTGTACGGTCCGCAACGGTTGATCAGTGAAGGCCTGCTGCCGGCAGAGCTGGTGTTCGGGCACAACAATTTTCTTTGGCCCTGTCAGGGCATTGCCCCGCCCGAGTCAGCTTTTTTGCATTTGTATGCCGTGGATCTGGCGCGCACGCCGGATGGTCGCTGGTGGGTCACTGCCGATCGCACCCAGGCGCCGTCCGGGGCCGGCTATGCGCTGGAAAACCGCACCATCGTCTCCCGCGCCTTTCCCGACTTGTACCGCGATCTGAAGGTTCAGCATCTGGCCGGTTTCTTCCGCACCTTGCAGGAAACTTTGGCACGTCAGGCACCGCAGGGCGATGACGCACCGCTGGTGGTGCTGCTGACACCGGGGCGGTTCAATGAAAGTTATTTCGAGCACTTGTATCTGGCGCGCCAGCTCGGTTATCCGCTGGTCGAGGGCGGCGATCTGACGGTGCGCAATGCCACGGTGTACCTGAAAACCCTCAGCGGCCTGCGCCGGGTGCACGCGATCATGCGCCGCCTCGACGATGATTTCTGCGACCCGCTGGAACTGCGGACCGACTCGGCGCTTGGCGTCCCCGGTCTGCTGGAGGCGGTGCGTCAGGGGCGGGTACTGGTCGCCAATGCGCTCGGCAGCGGCGTGCTGGAATCGCCGGGCCTGCTGGGGTTTCTGCCGAAGATCAATCAATTCCTGTTCGGCGAAGAACTGATCCTGCCGTCGATCGCCACCTGGTGGTGCGGTGAAGCGCCAGTGCTGGCGCAGGCGCTGGAAAAACTTCCGGAGCTGTTGATCAAACCGGCGTTCCCGTCGCAGAGCTTCGCCCCTGTTTTTGGCCGTGACTTGAATGAAAGCCAGCGCCTCGAGCTGGCGCAGCGTATGCAGGCACGGCCTTATGCCTACGTCGCGCAAGAGCTTGCGCAACTGTCGCAGGCGCCGGTCTGGCAAGCCGAGGACGGTCATCTGCAACCCCGCGCGATCGGCATGCGCATGTATGCGGTGGCCAGCCACGATGGCTACCGCGTGTTGCCGGGCGGTCTGACCCGAGTGGCGGCCGAGGCTGATGCCGAAGTGGTGTCGATGCAGCGCGGTGGGGCGAGCAAGGACACCTGGGTGCTCAGCGACCGTGCGCCGAGTGGCG
This sequence comes from Pseudomonas sp. 67(2021), assembly GCF_017491835.1. Lineage (NCBI taxonomy): Bacteria > Pseudomonadati > Pseudomonadota > Gammaproteobacteria > Pseudomonadales > Pseudomonadaceae > Pseudomonas > Pseudomonas sp. 67(2021). The sequence continues at coordinate 19,583 of NZ_JAFGYL010000004.1, read as the reverse complement.
AGCAGTGGAAGGCGCAGCGCAATGTCGGCGTGCACGATCTGGTGCGGCGCGATCCTTACCTGCCATCGCGGGTAGTGGAGAATCTGTTCTGGTTCGGCCGCTACTGCGAACGCTGCGACGACAGCGCGCGGCTGCTGCGCATCATGCTCACGCGTTACGTCGATGGCGATGATCCGCAGGCGTTGCAGGCGGCGGTCGATCTCGGCGAGCGGCTGGCGCTGTTGCCGGATGAAGGCGAACTGCCGGAGCGCCTGCTCGCTGCGCTGCTGGGCGAGGACTGGTCGTTCAGCCTGCGTTCCAACTTGCAACGCCTGCAATGGGCCGCCTCGCAAGTGCGCGGCAAGCTGTCCCGGGAAAACTGGCAGGCGCTGGTCGAATTGCAGCGCGAGGCGCTGGAGCTGGAAGTCGATGAACCGGACTTCGGCGAACTGCTGGATTTCCTCAACCGTCTGGTGATGTCGCTGGCAGCGCTGTCGGGGTTTGCCCTGGATGACATGACCCGTGACGAAGGCTGGCGCTTTCTGATGATTGGCCGGCGCATCGAACGCCTGCAATTTCTCAGCAGCAGCCTCGCCGCATTTCTGCGCGGTGCGGGTGCTTTCGATCAGGCCGGGCTTGAGTGGTTGCTGGAGTTGGGTAACAGCAGCATCACCTATCGCTCGCGCTATCTGGCGGTGGCGCAACTGATTCCGGTGCTGGATTTGCTGCTGCTGGATGAGCAGAACCCCCACGCGGTGCTGTTTCAGCTGAAACTGGTGACCCGCACGCTGAAACGCCTGAACGACGATTTCGCCGCGCCTCGGGAAACCGCGCTGCCGCAACTGGTCGAGCGCCTGGCGCGGTTTGATCTCGGTTGTCTGGAAAATCCTTTGTTCGGCAAATCCAGCGTACGTGCCGCGCTGGATGGTCTGGCCGATCTGTTGCAGGAAATCGCCGAAGCCAGCGGCCAAGTATCGGATCGTCTGGCGCTGCGCCATTTCGCCCATGTCGATGATGTCAGCCAGCGTACGGTGTCCGTGTGATGAGCGCTCAATATCAGATATTTCACGACACCTGTTATCACTACGACAGCCCGGTCTCCCTCGCGCAGCAACTGGCGCATCTGTGGCCGCGCGAATGCAGCTGGCAGCGCTGCACCGAGCAGCAGTTGCTGATCAGCCCCGAGCCGACCATGCGCCGTGATGAACTGGACGTATTCGGCAATCCGTTGACGCGTCTGGCATTTGAACGGCCCCATGACCAATTGCAGGTCAACGCCCGGCTGACGGTCGAGGTGCTGGCGCGGCCGGCGCTGGATTTCAACCAGTCGCCCGCGTGGGAGCAGACCCGCGATGCGCTGACTTACAGCAGTCAGCCGTTGTCCGCCGACTTGCTCGAAGCCTGTCGCTACCGGTTCCAGTCACCTTATGTGCATTTGAAGCGCAGCTTCGTCGAGTTCTCGCAAAGCTGTTTTCCGCCAGGGCGACCGTTGCTGCTCGGGGTGCAGGCGCTGATGCAGAAGATCTTCAGCGAATTCACCTTCGATGCCGAAGCCACCCAGGTGGCGACGCCGCTGGTGGAAGTGCTGGAGCGTCGACGCGGCGTCTGTCAGGACTTCGCTCATCTGATGCTGGCCTGTGTGCGCTCGCGCGGTCTGGCGGCGCGTTATGTCAGCGGCTATCTGCTCACCCAGCCGCCGCCGGGGCAGCCACGCCTGATCGGCGCCGACGCCTCGCATGCGTGGGTATCGGTGTTCTGTCCGGTATCGGGCTGGGTGGATTTCGATCCGACCAACAATGTGCGGCCGGCGCTGGAGCACATTACATTGGCGTGGGGGAGGGATTTTTCCGATGTGTCGCCGTTGCGGGGGGTGATTCTCGGTGGGGGTAATCACGACCCGGAAGTGCGGGTTACGGTGATGCCTCAGAATTGATGAGTTTTCAGATGTGGGAGCGAGCCTGCTCGCGATAGCGTCAGGTCAGCCAATGGATTTGTAACAGATACACCGCTTTCGCGAGCAGGCTCGCTCCCACAGGGATTTTGGTGGGTCAGAGAAAGCAGGGCTGTGAGGGCCGGCAGCAGAACTGCCAGCCCCGTCACAAATCCGCAGGGTCTGATTCGATCATCAAACCCGGTGGGGCTCAGGCGTCGGGCGTCTGATCTTTCGGTGCATCGGGTGCATCAACATCATCATCGGTCGCCACTTCACCGTCAGGGTTCAGTGCCGCTTCTTCAGCGGTTTGCTTCTTGCGCTGAAGCTTTTCCTCTTTCTTCTGTTCCTTTGCCAGGTCTCGTTGACGTTTGGCGAAGGAGTAATTGGGTTTGGCCATGGGCGATCCTCTGGGGTCGAAGGTGAGGTTGAGCGGCGCGTATTCTGCCCTGTATCGGTGTCCGGGGGTTAACCGGGTTTTTGGTCGACCCACTTGGGCGTGACGGTCGGCTGCCACTGATCGAGGGCGTCGAGCAGGGAATCTGGCGATTCGCTCACTTGCAGCATGTCACGGTGTGGCGCGCGAACGAAGCCTTCGCCGACGATATGATCGAGAAAAGCCGTGAGCTTGCTGTAGAAACCGTTCACTTCCAGCAGGCCCAAAGGCTTGCCGTGATAGCCGAGCTGGCCCCAGGTCCAGACTTCGAACAGCTCTTCCAGCGTGCCGAGGCCGCCGGGCAGGGCGATGAATGCATCGCTGAGTTCGGCCATCCGCGCCTTGCGCGCATGCATGCCGTCGACCACTTCCAGGCGCGTCAGGCTCTTGTGGCCGATCTCCTTGTCCATCAGGCTTTGCGGAATGATGCCGATCACTTCGCCGCCAGCCGCCAGCGCGGCATCAGCGACAATGCCCATCAAACCGACGGCACCACCGCCGTAGACCAGCGTCAGATTACGCTCGGCCAATGCCCGGCCGAGGGCCACGGCAGCTTCGGTGTAGGCCGGCACGGTACCGGCGTTGGCACCGCAAAACACACAAACGGATTTCAGCGACATGCGTTACTCCTGAGTCGATCAGTCGCACAGGGTAACGGCTGGCACGCTGCGCTCCAAGGACTAGACTTCGCGTTCGGGTGATTCAAAAGTACCGCTGGCGCCACAGGCGTAGGCGGCGAGCAAGCTGCACAACAGGCCGTTAAAGAACATGACTGGCACTCCGTTTCAGTAGGTGGACCGATCATAGGCCTGGCCCAACGAAATGGCCGTTAGATTGTGTCGATGAGTGTCATAGCCTGAAAGTTGTATACAATTTTTGACTCAAGTCATATGAACTTGCGATGATTTCAGGCAGTCTTTCCACCACTAGTGTTTTTGTTAACCCTGCCTTGGAGATTCACCATGTTTTCCAAAGTTGTTGCGGTATCCCTGCTGGCGCTGGCCAGCAGCCAATTGATGGCTGCCGAGTGCAAAACCACCGTTGATTCCACCGATCAGATGACCTTCAACACCAAGGAAATCGTGATCGACAAGAGCTGCAAGACCTTCACCGTCGAACTGACCCACTCCGGCAACCTGCCGAAGAACGTCATGGGTCATAACCTGGTGATCAGCAAAGAAGCTGACATGCAGCCGATCGCTACCGACGGCCTGGCAGCCGGTATCGACAAGAACTACCTGAAGGACGGCGACGCCCGCATCATCGCCCACACCAAGATCATCGGCGCCAAGGAAACCGACTCGGTGACCTTTGATGTGGCCAAAGTGGCTGACGGTGGCTACGGCTTCTTCTGCTCGTTCCCTGGGCACATCTCGATGATGAAAGGCACCATCGTCGTCAAGTGATTCAGATACAAAAAAAAGCGTCCCGAGGGGCGCTTTTTTTATTTGTGTAGGAGCTGCCGAAGGCTGCGATCTCTTGATCTTGATCTTGATCTTGATCTTGATCTTGATCTTGATCTTGATCTTGATCTTGATCTTGATCTTGATCTTGATCTTGATCTTGATCTTGATCTTGATCTTGATCTTGATCTTGATCTTGATCTTGATCTTGAATCTTCAAAGCAAGATCAAAAGATCGCAGCCTCGTTGCACTCGTCAGCTCCTACAGGCTCCTACAGGCTCCTGCAGGCATTTCCATACCTCAAGGCGCAAACGGCATGACCCGCTTGTGATGAGTCTTGTTGTACGTATCAACGATGATCTTCGCCGCCTCGTCCCGCACCGTTTCCCCGTGCAGAAACGCATCGATCTCGGCATAGGTCACGCCATGCGCTGCTTCGTCCGGTTTGCCCGGCGAAAGATCTTCCAGGTCTGCCGTCGGCACTTTCTCGACCAGCGTTTCCGGCGCGCCAAAGCTGCGGGCAATCGCACGCACTTGATTTTTCACCAGGCCGCTGAGCGGGGCGAGGTCGCAGGCGCCATCGCCGAACTTGGTGAAGAAACCCATCACCGCTTCCGCCGCGTGGTCGGTGCCAATCACCAGACCGCCCGCCACTCCGGCAATCGTGTACTGCGCGACCATGCGCATGCGCGCCTTGGTATTGCCCAGCACGAAATCCACCGACGCCGCCGGTTTGCCTTCGAACGCCGACACCTGAGCCGCCAGCGCCTTGACCGCCGGGCCGATGTTCACGGTGTGGATTTCGTCAGGGGCGATGCAGTCGAGCGAGGCCTTGGCGTCGTGCTCGTCGAACTGGGTTTCGTAGGGCAGGCGCACGGCGATGAATTTGTAGCGGTCGTCACCGGTTTTTTCGCGCAGTTCACGTACCGCGCGCTGGGCCAGGAGGCCGGCGGTCAGTGAATCGACGCCGCCGCTGATGCCCAGCACCAGGGTCTTGAGCCCGGAATTGACCAGACAATCCTGAATGAACGTCAGGCGCCGGGCGACTTCGGCCTGCAGGGCCTGGTCGTCGGCGAACGGTGGTTGCACCTTGAGCTGCTCAGCAATCTCACGCTGTACGGCTTGCATGAATTCACTCCTTGCTAGATAGACTGGATTCGGCAGGAACCTGAAACACATGTCGCAAATAGGCGACGAAATTCGGATCTTTGCAGTGGGTCTTGCCAGGCTCGTCGGAGATCTTCGCCACCGGCTGGCCGTTGCAGGCGGTCATTTTAAGCACGATGCTCATCGGTTCGACACCCGGGATATCGCAGGTGAAGTTGGTACCGATGCCGAAGCTCACATTGATGCGACCGTGCAGCGCGCGGAAAATCTCCAACGATTTCGGCAGGGTCAGACTGTCGGAGAACACAAGGGTCTTGCTCATCGGGTCGATGCCGAGCTTGTGGTAGTGCGCGATGCACTTTTCGCCCCACGCCACCGGGTCCCCGGAGTCATGGCGCAGACCGTCGAAGAGCTTGGCGAAGAACAGATCGAAATCGCCAAGAAACGCATCGGTAGTGATGCAGTCGGTGAGGGCGATGCCGAGCAGACCGCGATACTCGCGCACCCAGCAATCGAGCGCGGCGATCTGGCTGTCGATCAGGCGCGGGCCAAGTTGCTGATGGGCCATGATCCACTCGTGGGCCATGGTGCCCAGCGGTTTCATGTCCAGCTCGCGGGACAGATGTACGTTGCTGGTACCGACGAAACGCCCGGGGAAGTCATGCTTGAGGACGTTGACCACTTCGGCCTGGACGCCAAAGGAAAAGCGCCGGCGCGTGCCGAAATCGGCGACCTGCAGTTGCGACAGCTCATCGGCCGAGGCATTGGCGGTCAGCCAGTCGAACTTGCGATACAGCTGTTCGCGTGCCTGCTCCAGCGAGGTCTCCCGGTAGCGGTAGCGATTGCGCACTTCGCTGACGATCGCCAGCAGCGGCACTTCGTAGAGGATCACATGCAGCCATGGCCCGCGCAGACGGATGAACAGTTCTCCGTTCTCGATGCCGGTGTGCAGGTAGCGCAGGTTGAAGCGGAACAGGCCGAGGAAGCGCAGAAAATCCGGTTTGAGAAAGCTGATGCGCTCGAGAAAACTCAACTGATCGGCACTCAGGCTCAGCTCGGCCAGACGCTCGATCTGATGACGAATCTCGGCCAGATACGGACGCAGATCCTCGGCGTTGCGGCAACGGAACTCCCATTCGACTTCGACGTTGGGGTAGTTGTGCAGCACCGCCTGCATCATCGTCAGCTTGTAGAAGTCGGTGTCGAGCAGGTTCTGCACGATGCGATCGGCAAACACACTCTCGCTCATAAACGGGTCTCCAGTTGCGCCGCGCCCGGCGCGGTCTATATCGATGGCGCTAGTGGCGCATATCGGCGGTGGGGATTGCCAGCATTTTTTCAGAGCGCCGCAGATCCACTGTGGGAGCGAGCCTGCTCGCGAATGCGGTGTGTCAGTTAAAGATGATGTGGCTGACCCGACGCTTTCGCGAGCAGGCTCGCTCCCACAGGGATCCCGGTTGACCTCACACCGGGCTATCGATTTGTTCAAGCATCCATTTCACAAAATCGCGCACCTTCGGCACTTCCGCCGCGTGCTCCGGGTAGGCCAGGTAATAGGCATCGCTGCTGGGCATCGCATGCTGCCAGGGTATGACCAGTTTGCCTTCGGCCAATTCCTCTTCCACCAGAAACCGCGGCAGCAGCGCCACGCCACAGCCGACCTGGGCGGCGCGGATGCACATGTAAAAGGTTTCGAAACGCGGCCCGTGGTAGCTGTGTTCGGTGTGGTAGCCCTGACTGTCGAACCAGTCGTGCCAGGCCTGCGGTCGCGAGGCATTCTGCAGCAGCACCAGGTCGGTGAGTTGCGTCGGGTCAGTGAATGGCGTGTCCGGCAGGCTGCCCGGGGCGCAGACCGGTACCAGTTGTTCGCCGAACAATTTCAGGCATTCGGTGCCCGGACGCGAAGCCTGGCCGAAATAGAAAGCCAGATCGCTGCGCCCCTGCAACAGATCGTCGGCCTCCTGCTCGTTACACAGATCCAGATGAATCGACGGATGGCGCAGGCGCCAGCCTTTCAGGCGCGGCACCAGCCAACGGGCGCCGAAGGTCGACGGGGTGGAAACGCGCAGGACTTCGGTCTCGCCGCCGTAGGAACGCAGGTAATGCGTCGACATCTCCACTTGGCTGAGGATTTTTCTGACCTCGACCAGATACAAATCCCCGGCCGGCGTCATCTGCAAGCGCCGACGCACGCGGCGGAACAGCAAGTGCTGCAACAGTTCTTCAAGCTGCGCGACCTGTTTGCTCACCGCACTCTGGGTCAGGTTCAGCTCTTCGGCGGCGCGGGTAAAACTCAGGTGCCGGGTCACGGCCTCGAAGCATTGCAGCGCGGTGATCGAGGGCAAGTGGCGTTTGTTCAGCATGGCCAGTCCTTTTTCTTGTCTTTCGCTAGGCAGCATGAATAAACGGAATGATATCTGGCGTAAAGGTCGTTTGTTGCATCGCCGCAGTGAGGCTACAACTAAAGGCCTGCCCGGCCATGCGAAGGATGGCCGCACACATTCTGTTTTTGTTTGAGGAGAGACTGATGGTTGCCGCATTGCTTGATCGTCTGGGAGTCAACCCGGCCCTGTACCAGAACGGCAAAGTGCCGGTGCATTCACCCATCGATGGCAGCGAAATTGCCTCGGTGAACTGGGAAGGCGCTGCCGAAGTCGAGCAACACATCAGTCGCGCAGATCATGCATTCGAGCACTGGCGCAAGGTGCCGGCGCCGCGTCGCGGTGAGCTGGTGCGCCAGTTCGGCGAAGTGTTGCGCGAGTACAAAACCGACCTTGGCGAGCTGGTGTCGTGGGAGGCCGGCAAGATCACTCAGGAAGGCCTGGGTGAAGTACAGGAGATGATCGACATCTGCGACTTCGCCGTTGGCCTGTCGCGCCAGCTGTACGGTCTGACCATCGCCTCCGAGCGCCCGGGCCACCATATGCGTGAAACCTGGCATCCGCTCGGCGTGGTCGGCGTCATCAGCGCGTTCAACTTCCCGGTCGCAGTGTGGGCGTGGAACACCACCCTGGCGCTGGTCTGCGGCAACCCGGTGGTGTGGAAACCTTCGGAGAAAACTCCGCTGACCGCGCTGGCCTGTCAGGCGCTGTTCGATCGCGTAGTGAAAAATTTCAGCGATGCCCCGGCGAGCCTGTGCCAGGTGGTGATCGGCGGTCGCGATGCCGGCGAAGCGCTGGTCGATGATCCGCGTGTCGCGCTGATCAGCGCCACCGGCAGCACGCGCATGGGCCGCGAAGTGGCGCCGAAAGTCGCCGCGCGTTTCGCCCGCAGCATTCTTGAGCTGGGCGGCAACAACGCGATGATCCTCGGCCCGAGCGCCGATCTGGACATGGCAGTGCGCGCGATTCTGTTCAGCGCCGTCGGCACCGCCGGGCAACGCTGCACGACTTTGCGCCGTCTGATCGCCCATGAATCGGTCAAGGAAGAAATCGTCACTCGCCTCAAGGCTGCCTATTCGAAAGTACGCATCGGCCATCCGCTGGAAGGCAATCTGGTCGGCCCGCTGATCGACAAGCACAGCTTCGAAAACATGCAGGATGCGCTGGAACAGGCACTGAGCGAAGGTGGCCGGGTGTTCGGTGGCAAGCGTCAACTGGAAGAGCAATTCCCCAACGCCTACTACGTGTCGCCGGCCATCGTGGAAATGCCCGAGCAGAGCGACGTGGTCTGCAGCGAAACCTTCGCGCCGATTCTCTACGTGGTCGGCTACAGCGATTTCGAGGAAGCGCTGCGCCTGAACAACGCCGTGCCGCAAGGCCTGTCATCGTGCATCTTCACCACCGACGTGCGTGAGGCCGAGCGGTTCATGTCGGCGGTCGGCAGCGACTGCGGCATCGCCAACGTCAACATCGGCCCGAGCGGCGCGGAAATCGGCGGTGCCTTTGGTGGCGAGAAAGAGACCGGCGGCGGCCGTGAGTCCGGCTCCGATGCCTGGCGCGCGTACATGCGCCGGCAGACCAACACCGTCAACTACTCGCTGGAATTGCCTTTGGCGCAGGGCATTACATTCGATTAAGCAGCTACAAGCTTCAAGCTACAAGCGTCAAGCAGACCGGCTTGCAGCTTGTAGCTTGTGGCTTGCGGCTGCTCCGACAGGAGCTTGGCAATGCCGTTACGCGAAGAATGTCTGTGGGAAACGCTCACGCCACAACGCCCGGATAACGCCGCGCTCAGGGGCGAGGTCAAGGTCGATGTCTGCGTGATCGGCGCCGGGTTCACCGGGTTGTCGGCGGCGCTGCATCTGTTGGAAAAAGGTAAAAGCGTCTGCGTGCTGGAAGCGCATCGCGCAGGGCACGGTGGCTCCGGGCGCAATGTCGGGCTGGTCAACGCCGGCATGTGGATTCCTCCGGACGAGATCGAAGCCGGGTTCGGCGAGGCGGTCGGCAGTCAGCTCAACCGCATGCTCGGTGCGGCGCCGGCGCTGGTGTTCAGCCTTGTGGATAAATACGCCATCGATTGCCAATTGCGCCGCGAAGGCACTTTGCACATGGCGCATAACGCCAAGGGCGAGGCGGATCTGCGCAGTCGCGAGCAGCAATGGAAACGTCGTGGCGCGCCGGTCGAACTGCTGACCGGCAAGGCCTGCGAGCAAGCCACCGGCACGCAGAAAATCGCCGCCGCGTTGCTTGATCGCCGCGCCGGCACGCTCAATCCGATGGCCTATGTCACCGGGCTGGCCAATGCCGTGCGCGGGCCCGGCGGGCAGATGTTCGATCATTCGCCGGTGACTCGCCTCGAGCGCATCGGGCAGAACTGGTCGGTGCAAACCGCCCAGGGTTCGGTACTCGCCGAACAAGTGGTCATCGCCTCCAATGCTTACACCGAAGGCGACTGGACCGAACTCAAGCGCAATTTCTTTCCCGGTTATTACTACCAGGTCGCCTCGGTGCCGCTCAGCGAAGACGCTGCGCAGGAAATTCTCCCGGGCGGGCAGGGCTCGTGGGACACCCGTCAGGTATTGAGCAGCATCCGTCGCGACAAGGACGGGCGCCTGTTGCTTGGCAGCCTCGGCAATGGCAATCAAAAACCGACGTGGTTTCTCAAGGCCTGGGCTGATCGGGTGCAGCAGCATTACTTCCCCAATCTGAAGCCGGTCGAGTGGGAATGCACCTGGACCGGGCGCATTGCGTTTACCCCTGATCACCTGATGCGGCTGTTCGAGCCCGCGCCCGGACTGGTAGCCGTCACCGGTTATAACGGTCGCGGCGTCACCACCGGTACGGTGGTCGGCAAAGCCTTCGCCGATTACCTGTGCAACGGCGATCCGCAGGCACTGCCGATTCCCTTCGCACCGATGCAGCCCCTGGCCGGTGTGGGCTTGCGCAGTTGCCTGTACGAAGCCGGGTTTTCCCTGTATCACGCGGGCCAGTGCCTGCGCATCGTCATTTGAGTGTTGAAATTTGTTGCCGCAAGCGGCGCTTTTGCATCCAGCGACTAGCCTGTAATGGTGCGGGTTGTAGCAGTCCCGCACCAGCAGTGTGCAGTTCGGTGACGCGGGCTGTTACAGGCTGGTTGCACGTCGTTTGCCGCTGCGGTTGCAATGATGGCGCGTGCGGGTTGCGCCTGAAAAAACAAATGGTTTCACCTTCCGCGGTTTAGACGGTTGCACGCCCAATGAAAATGGGACCGAAACAGTCGAAATAACAACAACGCAGCGACTTTTTGAAGAATAAAAAACCGATGGCACGGGCCTTGCTCTGAGCTTTGAGTGAAGTGAAGTCGCAGTGCCAACTAAAAAAAACCTTGGAGCACCACCTCATGTCCCAGACGTTTTACAAGAAAGGCTTTCTGGCCCTCGCAGTCGCTACTGCGCTGGGTGTTTCTGCGTTTGCTCAAGCTGATATCAAGATCGGTGTAGCGGGTCCGATGACCGGTGCCAACGCGGCATTCGGCGAGCAGTACATGAAGGGTGCACAGGCGGCGGCCGATGCGGTCAACGCGGCGGGTGGCGTCAATGGGGAAAAAATCGTCCTGGTCAAAGGCGACGACGCCTGCGAACCGAAGCAGGCGGTGACGGTCGCCAAGGACCTCACCAACCAGAAAGTCGCCGGCGTGGTCGGGCACTTCTGCTCCTCGTCGACCATTCCAGCCTCGGAAATCTACGACGAAGCCGGGATCATCGCGATCACCCCGGGCTCGACCAACCCGCAAGTTACCGAGCGTGGCCTCAGCGCCATGTTCCGTATGTGCGGACGTGATGACCAGCAAGGCATCGTTGCCGGCGACTACATCGTCGACATGCTCAAGGGCAAGAAAGTCGTCGTGCTGCACGACAAGGACACCTACGGCCAAGGCCTGGCGGACGCCACCAAGGCTCAGCTGGAAAAACGCGGCGTCAAGCCTGTGCTGTACGAAGGCCTGACCCGTGGCGAGAAAGACTTCAGCACCATCGTCACCAAGATCCGTGGCGCCGGCGCCGATGTCGTCTATTTCGGCGGCCTGCATCCGGAAGCCGGTCCATTGGTTCGCCAGCTGCGCGAGCAGGGTCTGAAAGACGTCAAGTTCATGTCCGATGACGGCATCGTGACCGACGAGCTGGTGACCACCGCTGGCGGCCCGCAATTCACCGACGGCGTGCTGATGACCTTCGGCGCCGACCCGCGCCTGTTGCCTGAAAGCAAGACCGTAGTGGACGCGTTCCGCAAGGCCGGCACCGAGCCTGAAGGCTACACCCTGTACGCTTACGCCTCGGTTCAGACCCTGGCGGCAGCGTTCAATGGCGCCAAGTCCAACAAGGGTGAAGAGGCTGCGGCCTGGCTGAAGAAAAATCCGGTGAAAACCGTGATGGGCGAAAAAACCTGGGACTCCAAGGGCGACCTGAAAGTCTCCGACTACGTGGTTTACCAGTGGGACAAGGACGGCAAATACCACCAGCTGGAAAAGCAGAAGTAAGGGGTGAAGCGATCACTCGGCTCACTTGAAACCCTGTGGGAGCGAGCCTGCTCGCGAAGACGCACTGACAAACAACCTCTGCGTTGAATGTTCAACCGCTTTCGCGAGCAGGCTCGCTCCCACAAAGGGGTTCCGTGTGGTCAGGGCTGATCACGCTCCGACATTGCTCCGACGTACATCTGTATTTTTCCTAGAAGAACCGCGCACCCTTGGTGCGCAGGTTCTCACTGCGTGAGATTGCGTTATGGATGGTATTTTCCTGCAGCAACTGGTCAATGGCCTGACCCTCGGGTCGGTCTATGGCCTGATCGCCATCGGCTACACAATGGTCTACGGCATCATCGGCATGATCAACTTCGCCCACGGCGAGGTTTACATGATTTCCGCTTACCTGGCGGCAATCAGTCTGGCTCTGCTGGCTTACTTCGGTATCGAATCCTTCCCGCTGCTGATGCTCGGCACGCTGATCTTCACCATCGTCGTCACGGCGGTATATGGCTGGGTCATCGAGCGTGTTGCCTACAAACCCCTGCGTAACTCGACCCGCTTGGCGCCGCTGATCAGCGCTATCGGTATTTCGCTGATTCTGCAGAACTACGCACAGATCGCTCAGGGCGCCAAACAACAGGGCGTGCCTACGCTGCTGACCGGTGCCTGGCGTGTTGAAGTCGGTACCGGCTTCGTACAACTGACCTACACCAAAGTCTTCATCCTGATCGCCGCGTTTGTCGGCATGGGGCTGCTGACCTACGTCATCAAATACACCAAGCTTGGCCGCATGTGCCGTGCGACCCAGCAAGACCGCAAGATGGCCTCGATCCTGGGGATCAACACCGACCGGGTGATTTCCTATGTGTTCATCATCGGTGCAGCCATGGCCGCACTGGCCGGTGTGCTGATCACCATGAACTACGGCACGTTCGACTTCTATGCCGGCTTCATCATCGGCATCAAGGCGTTCACCGCAGCGGTTCTGGGCGGCATCGGTTCATTGCCCGGCGCGATGCTCGGCGGGATCATCCTTGGCATCTCCGAGTCGCTGTTCTCCGGTCTGGTCAACTCCGACTACAAAGACGTGTTCAGTTTCTCGCTGCTCGTCCTCGTACTGGTCTTCCGGCCGCAGGGCCTGTTGGGCCGTCCTCTTGTGTCGAAGGTGTAAGCGATGTCTGCAACCACTGAAAAATCCATCGATATCAAAAAAAGTCTGGTCGAGGCGATTCTTGCCGGCCTGATTGCGCTGATCGTGTTCGGGCCGATTGTCGGCGTGGTTCTCGACGGCTACAGCTTCAACCTCGAGGCGACTCGCGTGGCGTGGATCATTGCCATCGTCATGGCCGGTCGCTTTGCCCTCAGCCTGTTCCTGCAAACCCCCAAGGGCCTGAAGATCCTCGACGGGTTCGAGAGCAGCGGTTCCGGCGTGCACGTGCTGCCGGCGGACTACAAATCGCGGCTGCGCTGGATCATCCCGCTGATTATCGTGCTGGCGATCATCGTGCCGTTTGTTTCCAACTCCTACCTGCTCGGCGTGGTCATCCTCGGGTTGATCTACGTGCTGCTGGGGCTGGGGCTGAACATCGTGGTCGGTCTGGCCGGGCTGCTCGATCTCGGTTACGTGGCGTTCTACGCCATCGGTGCCTACGGTCTGGCTTTGGGTTATCAATATCTGGGTCTGGGTTTCTGGACCGTGCTGCCGCTGGCGGCAATCACCGCAGGCCTGGCCGGCTGCATTCTCGGTTTCCCGGTGTTGCGTCTGCACGGTGACTATCTGGCGATCGTGACCCTGGGCTTCGGCGAAATCATTCGTCTGGTGCTGAACAACTGGCTGTCCCTGACCGGCGGCCCGAACGGCATGCCGGCGCCACTGCCGACGTTCTTCGGCCTGGAGTTCGGCAAGCGGGCGAAGGATGGCGGAGTACCGTTCCATGAGTTCTTCGGTCTGACCTACAACCCCGACGTGAAGTATTACTTCATCTACGCAGTGCTGTTCCTGGTGGTGCTGGCGGTGTTGTACGTCAAGCATCGGCTGGTGAAGATGCCGGTGGGTCGCGCCTGGGAAGCCCTGCGTGAAGATGAAATCGCCTGCCGTTCGATGGGCCTCAACCACGTACTGGTCAAGCTCTCGGCGTTCACCATCGGTGCGTCGACGGCGGGTCTGGCCGGGGTGTTCTTCGCCACCTATCAAGGCTTCGTCAACCCGACCTCGTTCACCTTCTTCGAATCGGCGCTGATCCTCGCCATCGTCGTGCTCGGCGGCATGGGCTCGACCATTGGCGTAGTCATCGCCGCATTCGTGCTCACCGTCGCTCCGGAACTGCTGCGCGGCTTCGCTGAATACCGCGTGCTGCTGTTCGGCATCCTGATGGTGTTGATGATGATCTGGCGACCACGCGGGCTGATCCGCATCAGCCGCACCGGGGTCAAACCACGCAAAGGTGCCATTCACTACGAGAGGACTGCGCCATGAGTGAAGTCGTACTCTCTGTTGAAAAACTGATGATGCATTTCGGTGGCATCAAGGCTTTGAGCGATGTCAGCCTGAAGGTCAAACGCAATTCGATCTTCGCCCTGATCGGACCCAATGGCGCCGGCAAGACCACGGTGTTCAACTGCCTGACCGGTTTCTACAAGGCCACAGGTGGCAAGATCGAACTCAATGTGCGCGGCCAGCAGACCAACGTCATCCAGTTGCTGGGCGAGTCGTTCAAACCGACTGATTTCGTCTCGCCGAAATCCTTCCTCAGCCGCATGTACTACAAGATGTTCGGCGGTACTCACCTGGTGAACCGTGCCGGTCTCGCCCGTACGTTCCAGAACATTCGCCTGTTCAAGGAAATGTCGGTGCTGGAAAACCTGCTGGTGGCGCAGCACATGTGGGTCAACCGCAACATGCTCGCCGGTATTCTCAATACCAAGGGCTATCGCGAGGCCGAGAGCGATGCGCTGGATGTCGCGTTCTACTGGCTGGAAGTGGTCGATCTGGTCGACTGCGCCAACCGTCTCGCCGGTGAACTCTCGTACGGCCAACAACGCCGTCTGGAGATCGCTCGGGCCATGTGCACGCGGCCGCAGATCATCTGCCTCGACGAACCGGCCGCCGGCCTCAATCCTCAGGAAACCGAAGCGCTCAGCGCGATGATCCGGCTGCTGCGCGACGAGCACGATCTGACCGTGGTGCTGATCGAACACGACATGGGCATGGTCATGAGCATTTCCGATCACATCGTGGTTCTTGACCACGGCATCGTCATCGCCGAAGGCGGGCCGGAAGCGATCCGCAATGATCCGAAAGTGATCGCGGCCTATCTGGGCGCCGACGAAGAGGAGCTGGTATGAGTCAACCGATCCTCGAACTGCGCAATCTGGACGTGTTCTACGGCCCCATCCAGGCGCTCAAAGGCGTTTCACTGCAAATCAACGAAGGCGAGACCGTCAGCCTGATCGGCTCCAACGGTGCCGGCAAGTCGACCTTGCTGATGTCGATCTTCGGCCAGCCACGGGCGGCGGGCGGGCAGATTCTGTATCAGGGCGTCGACATTACCCACAAGTCCTCGCACTACATCGCCTCCAACGGCATCGCGCAGTCACCGGAAGGGCGGCGGGTGTTCCCCGACATGACCGTCGAGGAGAACCTGCTGATGGGCACCATCCCGATTGGCGACAAGTATGCCAAAGAGGACATGCAGCGCATGTTCGAGCTGTTTCCACGGCTTGAAGAGCGACGCAATCAGCGGGCGATGACCATGTCTGGCGGTGAACAGCAGATGCTCGCCATCGCCCGTGCGCTGATGAGCCGGCCGAAGCTGTTGCTGCTCGATGAACCGAGCCTGGGCCTGGCACCGATCGTGGTGAAGCAGATTTTCGCCACGCTGCGCGAGCTGGCGAAAACCGGGATGACGATTTTCCTCGTCGAGCAGAACGCTAACCATGCGTTGAAGCTGTCGGACCGGGCGTATGTGATGGTCAACGGCGAGATTCGCCTGACCGGCACCGGTAAAGAACTGTTGGTGAATGAGGAGGTGCGTAACGCCTATCTGGGCGGGCACTGATTCTTCTCGCGGTTGTACACAGCCCCGGCGACGAGAGTCCCGGGGCTTTTTTATTTTTTGGAATCCACCACAGGTAAATTGGTTAATTCCCGAAATTGTGGAAAACAAATTCCCCAAGCTGCCAAAGCGCGACATATAGACGCTGCAAATAGCTGTTTTTCCACAGCTTTGACTTGTCCCCGGTTACTGTGGAACTGGCTGTGAATAACGTGGGTGTATATGGTTGCAGGCCTTGTAATCCGTGGTCTCCAGGCTTGTGATTGTTTTTTGATCAGTCAGTTTCAGGCAGGCGTGAGGCGCCATTGTCAACCTTTTTATAGCGCATCCAGGTCGGGTAGTTTCGTGGGTAAAAGCCTGTGGATAAGTCTGTGACTAAACTCTGGAAAGACCTCGCGGAGCGCCGTAATTGCTGGCCTCGCGCAATCACCCGGTTGCACCATCCGTCGTGCAAAATGCCCTGTCCCGCACATCCCCCGCCTCACGGTCAAGCAAAAAACTTTCCATTTCGCCCGCAAAGCCTTGTGTGGCGCGGATTTGCGCGTTTGCACTTGCCCCCGGAAACTGTGGAGCAGACTGTGGATAACATGCGTGCACATGGCTACAGGCCACGCTGGCTATGGCCTAGGCAGGTCTGGTTGATTTTTGTACAGCTGGCAAGTGTTGCCCGTATTCGCGAGGGCGGGCATGCTGCCTGCTGATTTTCTATTCCAAGGGCTGCCGTGGCGGCCGAAGCAAGGAGAACACGATGTCCGACACCCTGTTTATCACCGGCGCGACGTCCGGTTTTGGTGAAGCCTGTGCCCGGCGTTTTGCCGAGGCTGGCTGGAAGCTGGTCCTGACCGGCCGTCGTGAAGAACGCCTCAATGCCCTCTGCGCAGAACTGTCGAAGCAGACCGAAGTGCATGGTCTGGTCCTCGATGTGCGCGATCGCAAGGCGATGGAGGAGGCAATCGCCAACCTGCCGCCGTCGTTTGCCAAACTCCGTGGCCTGATCAACAACGCTGGCCTGGCGCTCGGCGTCGACCCGGCGCCGAAGTGCGATCTGGATGACTGGGACACCATGGTCGACACCAACGTCAAAGGCCTGATGTACGCCACCCGCCTGCTGCTGCCTCGGCTGATCGCCCACGGCCGTGGCGCCGGTATCGTCAACCTCGGTTCCATCGCCGGCAACTATCCGTACCCGGGCAGCCACGTGTACGGCGCGAGCAAAGCCTTCGTCAAACAGTTCTCGCTGAACCTGCGTTGCGACCTGCAGGGCACTGGCGTGCGGGTCAGCAATATCGAGCCCGGCTTGTGCGAAAGCGAGTTCTCGCTGGTGCGTTTTGCCGGTGATCAGGAACGCTACAACGCCACTTACGCCGGCGCCGAGCCGATCCAGCCGCAGGACATCGCCGAGACGATTTTCTGGGTGATGAACACCCCGGCGCACATCAACATCAACAGCCTGGAACTGATGCCGGTGAGCCAGACCTGGGCCGGGTTTGCCATCGAGCGTAACAAGGCTTGATACCGCGCTGAGGCCATTCGCGAGCAGGCTCGCTCCCACATTTTCAAGTGCGGTGCCTGTGGGAGCGAGCCTGCTCGCGAAAAGGCCGGCATAGGCAAAACAAGTCGATAAGCTAAACTCCTCACTCAACCATCACGCCGCACCCCGCGGCGCTCAAGGTTTCATGAGGCGTTCAAGTGAGTAACCGAGGTGAGCAGGCACTGCTCAAACAATCGACGCTGCTGATGCTGGCGGTGTCGATTGCCGGGATCGTCACCGGTTTTGTTTCAGGTTCGCAATCCATCCTGTTCGATGGCTTTTTTTCGCTGATCGCGACATTCATCAAAATCCTGATGCTGATCACCGCCCGGCTGATTGCCAAGCAAAGCAATCAGCGTTTCCAGTTCGGCTTCTGGCATCTGGAGCCGATGGTGTTGCTGATCGAGGGCAGCTTCCTGCTGTTGATCGCCATCTACGCCTTTCTCAACGGCGTGTTCGGCATCATCAATGGTGGTCGCGATATCGAGTTGGGTCTGGTGATCGTCTATGCGGCGGTGTTTACCGTCGTCGAGTTCGCCTACTTCTTTTACGTGCGCCGGCGTAATCGTACGCTCAAATCCAGCCTCATCCAGTTCGACAACATCAGTTGGCTGGTCGACGCGATGCTCTCGGTGGGGTTGTTGATCAGTTTCCTCGCCGCGCTGCTGCTCAAGTCCCAGGGCTATGGCGAGTGGGCGGTGTATGTCGACCCGCTGATCCTCATCGTACTGGCGCTGACCATGCTGCCCCCGGCGTTCAAAATCCTCGGCCCGGCGTTGCGTGATGTGCTGGGTATTGCCCCGGACACTCTGGATGAGCAGGTCAGGCAGGTCATGGAGGTGGCGAAGGTCGAGCATGGTTTCGACGATTACGTGTCCTACGTGCAAAAGCACGGTCGGGCGCGGTTCATCGAAATTCATGTGGTGTTGCCGGCGGAGTATCCGCTGCGCAATGTCGCGCAGCTGGATGCGCTACGTGAGCAGATATCGGCGCAGTTGGGCGAGCCGGATGCGGCGAGGTGGCTGACGATCAGCTTCACCGGGGACAAGAAGTGGATTGCCTGATCTGATCCGGATGTCTGCTGAGAACACAGTAACCCTCTAGCCCCAAATCCTGCTTTGCACGAGTCAGCGAAGATATTCAGCCAGTCCGCTATAACAAGTCGCCAAATGATAAGGCGTGGTCGAAGGCATGTCCTTGCGGCTGAGCTCTCCATTCTCATCGCGACACTCATGCCAGCCGCCGGCATGCAGAAACCGCTGCTGCAACGCCTGCAACTGGCGCAGCACTACCGCTTCGCTGTCCGCCCGCAAGGTCAGAGCGCGCAGGTATTCGGCCTGAGCCCAGATCCGCTGGGTCGAATCCCTTGGCCGGCCATTGCTTTCCAGATCAAGCATCGCCCGCACCGCGCCGCAGGACTCCAGCACGCCGTACTGCTCGGTGAAGGCAAATGCCCGATCCAGCGCCCGGTGCAGTTTCGAGTCGCGCAACAGCGCCGACGATTCGAGCAGGAAATACCATTCGAACTGGTGCCCCGGTTCGTACCAGTTATCCACAGCCCCCAGTGGCTTCTCCATCAATACGCCATATTGCGGATCGACGAATTGCTTGTGCATGGCTGTGCATAACTCAAGCAGGGCCTTCTGCGTCTGCGGGTCTTCGCGCACCGCCAGAGTGGCGAGGAAGGCTTCGGCCAAGTGCATCAGTGGATTTTGCAGTGGGCCGGTTTGCAGGGTGAGCCAATCACGCTCAAGGCAGGCTTCGTACAAACCGTCGCCAGTGGCGAATCGGCGGCCGATGATTTCCAGCGCGGCGTTCAATGTCGACTCGGCCAGGGAATCCCGGGACTTGTCCCAGTAATGCGCGCAGGCAAAGAGGATGAAGGCGTGGGTGTAGAGATCCTTGCGCTGGTCCAGCGGCTTGCCCTGTGCGTCGATGCTGTAGAACCAGCCGCCGTGCTCGGCATCATGGAAATGCCGTTGCAGGGAACGGAACAACGCGGCGGCGCGGACTTCGGCGTTATCCACAACCCCGATCAGGCTGGAGAACAGATACAGCTGGCGTGCGCAGGCCATCGCCCGATAGCGTTGCGCTGGCAGCGGTTGATGCGCGGCATCCAGCGCCTCGTACGGCAACGCCATGTCGGCATTCCAGCCCGGGCCTTGCCACAGTGGCACGATCACGTCGAGGAAGTGCTGCTGCACTTGGCCAAACAGGGCGGTCAATTCGGGCAGGGCGGTGGAGCGGGAAGCGTGGGGC
>NZ_JAFGYL010000049.1:0-3877 GCF_017491835.1 Pseudomonas sp. 67(2021) | reverse complement strand
GCTGAAGGTGCTGCCGGAAAAACAAAAGATGTAATAGACGCAGTGACAGGCCTTGTGCAGGCCGTTCCTATCTACGATGACCTAGCAAGACCGGCTGCAAAGCAACTCGGCAAAGCATTGGAGACGGTTGCCAAAACGGTCAATATGGCTCTGGCCCCTGTAGGCCTGATGATCTGGGGCTACGAACAGATTCAAGAGTTCGTTTCAGGAAAAGTTGCGGAACGATTGAAGAACGTACCGCCCGAAGCAATCATTCAACCTGGGCTCAACATTGCAGGCCCTGCTCTAGAGGCACTCAGATATACAGGGCACAGCGATTCACTATCCGATATGTATGCCAACCTTCTGGCTAGCGCCATGAATGTGGTTACGGCTAATCAAGCCCACCCAGCTTTCGTAGAAATTATCAAACAGTTGACGTCTGACGAGGCGAAACTCATGAAGCTATTCGCCAACAACAGAATGCACCCTATATTGACAGTCTTAGAGCGCAAAACAAACGTCGGTACACGTGAGCAGCTTGTCTATTTTTCAACATTCTCAAATTCTGCAGGAATCGCCATTCCCGACAATCTACCTAGTTACTTCAATAATTTGTGTAGGCTGGGGCTCACCGAAATTCCCGAAGGATTGTACCTTTCTGAAGACGACCCCTATGAGGGATTGGAATCTGAACCAATCGTCAGACAGACCGTTTCAGTGATAAATCAAATGCCAGACGTCAAGGCGGAAATAATAAGACAAATCATTCGCCCGACCCAATTAGGGCAGCAATTCATTAGAGCTTGCGTCCAATCTAACGGGTGACAGGACAGGACAGGACAGGATAGTAAAATTTTCCTTTTTGCTTCCCGTCACTACCGGTGTCAGGTACCGAGATTGATTTGACATCATTCGTAGCCTAGCCTCCGCTGAATTTCGACCAGCTATCCGTGCTATCAGAAAAGTAGACCTATCCGGTAGTGCAGCGGACGCTCCGCAGTGGCGAAAATATACTATCAGTAATGTCTTTAAAATAGGCTAATGATAGTTTATCATAGCTCTATCAGATCAAGACTCCAAAGGATAGCCAGCCATGAACGCCCACTTGTACCTCCGTGCATCGACCAAAGACCAAGACGCCAACCGTGCAAAAGTGGCCTTGGAGCAGTTCGCCGTCGAGAAGGGTTTGAACATCGTTGGCGTGTATGCAGAGAACATCAGCGGAACCAAGCTCAATCGTCCTGAGTTGCTTGCCTTGCTCGATACTGCCGAGAGGGGAGACGTGCTATTGGTTGAGTCTGTAGACCGCCTGAGTCGCCTCTCACAGGCTGACTGGGACATCCTCAAAGCCACCATCAAAGCCAAGGGACTTCGGTTGGTTGTAGCTGATCTGCCTACCAGTCACATGCTGGTTGAAGCCAAAGGAATCACCGGGCAAATTATGGATGTGATCAACAACATGTTGATTGATTTGATGGCAACCATGGCTCGATTGGATCAAGAGAAACGTGTGGAACGCATCAAGCAGGGTTTGGAAAACAAGAAAGCTGCTGACCCTGAATGGAAGCCATCAGGTAAAGGAAGGAACGTTGCCAAATGGTCGGAGGTACAGGCGCTGATGCAGAAACATCCAACCATGTCCGCTGATCAGATTGCCAAACTGGCTGATTGTGGTGTCGCTACTGTCTATCGGATCAAGCGAGAAACAGCGGCAGCCTAATGTCTCACCCGGTCGATGTTTGGGGGGGCGTGCCCCAACTTATTTCTGGTTCCGCTTGGGCCTCTCTGGCTGAGGCGGGATTTCGTTGCTTGATAGCACTGGCTTTCACCCCAGTATTTCAGAGGATGCGCTCAAGTTAATATTTCGGGACGAAAACCCAGACTTATAAAAAGATGAAGATGAAAATTTTGGGCGGGGTAGTTTTTTGTGCAGAAAAAGTTCTTGATCACTTCTTGCAGGGAAACGCCCTCATATAGGAAATTAGCGTCAGAGCAGCGGCGGGTAGGTGAAGTTGGTCTGGATGATCTTGCAGGTACTTCACTACGATCCTGGCCTTCTGGATGTTGGTAGTCCCATTTGCGGGGTAGCAAGTTTTCATATCGGCGGACACTGAGTCGTTCAACACCAGAATCGCCCCCTCTACACCCTCAACAATCCCCGTGCACTGGCCTACATCAAATGGGTCAATCTTCTTACTGTTATCGTCTGAGAATCTGATCGTTGTCTGGCAGGCACTGAGCAGCCCATTCCCGTCTAAAGCCATGGCACTACCACTCGTCATTAGCCCCAGCAGTGCAGCTACCGCTATCCGTACTTTCATAGCACTTTTCTCCGTGACCAAGTTTCGGTTCAGAACGATTATCTACCAGTGACTCCGATAGGCAGTCTCGAATTTCGTGCTGTGTTACATCTTTAGCTAATTGAAGATTATTCGTTTTCTCGCGAGTGCTATGAAAGAGTCCGTCGCATGCTTATGCCCCAGTCGGTAACAGTTCTTGAAATGTTATAAAGTTCTACGTCAAGATGGTCGTCCAGTAGTTCACGGAGTTTGTGTGGGGTTGTCTTCTCAAGATAGTTTTTCGTTTTTTGTATCAGATTGCTAAAAGTTCCGCATAGGTTTGCATCATCTTCCAGGTGATAGAACTCTCTCCAGAAGTTGTCTTGATAAGTTTCGTCTTGTTCTTTTGCGGCTTTGACAGTTAATCCTTTTTTGTGGTCTGGATATCCCTTGTATTTCCGACACGCAGGATTGTTGTAAATTGCACCATAAGAGTGGTCTGGATAAAGAATGTTTATTAGGCTGACCGGTATGAGGTTTTCGATTTCATGAACATTAAGTATCTCTAGATGGTAGCCTGCATTTAGTCCCTTTGAATACTTGTTGAAGTGTTGGGACGTTGCACCGAAACATCCTTTTGGGTGTTTCTTGTCGCTGTCAATAAAACATAGGAGTGGGCGCTTTTCTTCCAGATATCGAGCAAATTTTTTTACAGTATCAGAACCTCCACCTCCTTGCGTTTCAAGCCTAAGCGTGTAAGACGACCTTAAGTTTTTTCTATCAGAGAAGAATGCATTCGAGAACGATTGATAGATTGCAGCATCAATCTCATTTTCTGTTAGCATTACTGGTTCTAACAAAAATCTCTCATCCAGTGCATTTTCGTATCCTGCAATAAGCTCGTTTCTATCTAGTCTTAGGGAGTGTCGGGTTGAGAAGTCTATTACGATGCGGAAGTTGAACTCGCTTTCCAATAGATTTTTGGAGAATACCGCGGCTGATTTTAACTCATAAAGAGCTCGCTTGGCATAGCTGCTGAAGCAAGTGAGAGTTAACAGTTCTTCGACTAAACCTACAGGCATCCACAAAACATGAACACCGCGCCCATAAGTCCAAAGTAGCCGTTCTAACGCGGCTTCTTGCGTCGCGGTTAAGGAGGAGATATTAGGAATTTCTCTTACGAATATTATCATAGTTAGGCAGAAAGAAAACCAGCAGGCCAATTGGTCAGATACCCTTCACTATCAAAACCTGAAAGAGTGATATCTGTGCAGTCATTATCATTTTTTTCAAAAAGTGTAATGTTGATGTCGTCGCCAGTGATAATATTTCGTCTTACGCCTTCTCCAATCGCCTCGATCATTTGGCTGCTATGAGTTTCAATAACAATTCTAAAGTCTCGAGATTTTGACATGCTGGCTATTTGAGCTAGTGCAGCACCGAATTTATATTGGAGTGCGGGGTGGAGATGGAGTTCTGGTTGTTCAATTACCAAGGTTCGAGAATGGCTAGGCATAAACCCTCGTGGGTATCTATCTGCTGTAGCCTCAAGCTCTAACCACATTGACACAATGACGGGGAGTATTTGTGAGTATCCAAAACCCATGTCGCTAATG
>NZ_JAFGYL010000048.1:0-3201 GCF_017491835.1 Pseudomonas sp. 67(2021) | reverse complement strand
GACTAGATCGTTCTTTAAAAATTTGGGTATGTGATAGAAAGATAGACTGAACGTTACTTTCACTGGTAACGGATCAGGCTAAGGTAAAATTTGTGAGTTCTCTTAGTTGAGAAATTCGAATTTTCGGCGAATGTCGTCTTCACAGTATAACCAGATTGCTTGGGGTTATATGGTCAAGTGAAGAAGCGCATACGGTGGATGCCTTGGCAGTCAGAGGCGATGAAAGACGTGGTAGCCTGCGAAAAGCTTCGGGGAGTCGGCAAACAGACTTTGATCCGGAGATGTCTGAATGGGGGAACCCAGCCATCATAAGATGGTTATCTTGTACTGAATACATAGGTGCAAGAGGCGAACCAGGGGAACTGAAACATCTAAGTACCCTGAGGAAAAGAAATCAACCGAGATTCCCTTAGTAGTGGCGAGCGAACGGGGACTAGCCCTTAAGTGGCTTTGAGATTAGCGGAACGCTCTGGAAAGTGCGGCCATAGTGGGTGATAGCCCTGTACGCGAAAATCTCTTAGTCATGAAATCGAGTAGGACGGAGCACGAGAAACTTTGTCTGAATATGGGGGGACCATCCTCCAAGGCTAAATACTACTGACTGACCGATAGTGAACTAGTACCGTGAGGGAAAGGCGAAAAGAACCCCGGAGAGGGGAGTGAAATAGATCCTGAAACCGTATGCGTACAAGCAGTGGGAGCAGACTTTGTTCTGTGACTGCGTACCTTTTGTATAATGGGTCAGCGACTTATTTTCAGTGGCGAGCTTAACCGAATAGGGGAGGCGTAGCGAAAGCGAGTCTTAATAGGGCGTCTAGTCGCTGGGAATAGACCCGAAACCGGGCGATCTATCCATGGGCAGGTTGAAGGTTAGGTAACACTGACTGGAGGACCGAACCGACTACCGTTGAAAAGTTAGCGGATGACCTGTGGATCGGAGTGAAAGGCTAATCAAGCTCGGAGATAGCTGGTTCTCCTCGAAAGCTATTTAGGTAGCGCCTCATGTATCACTGTAGGGGGTAGAGCACTGTTTCGGCTAGGGGGTCATCCCGACTTACCAAACCGATGCAAACTCCGAATACCTACAAGTGCCGAGCATGGGAGACACACGGCGGGTGCTAACGTCCGTCGTGAAAAGGGAAACAACCCAGACCGTCAGCTAAGGTCCCAAAGTTATGGTTAAGTGGGAAACGATGTGGGAAGGCTTAGACAGCTAGGAGGTTGGCTTAGAAGCAGCCACCCTTTAAAGAAAGCGTAATAGCTCACTAGTCGAGTCGGCCTGCGCGGAAGATGTAACGGGGCTCAAACCATACACCGAAGCTACGGGTATCATCTTCGGATGATGCGGTAGAGGAGCGTTCTGTAAGCCTGTGAAGGTGAGTTGAGAAGCTTGCTGGAGGTATCAGAAGTGCGAATGCTGACATGAGTAACGACAATGGGTGTGAAAAACACCCACGCCGAAAGACCAAGGTTTCCTGCGCAACGTTAATCGACGCAGGGTTAGTCGGTCCCTAAGGCGAGGCTGAAAAGCGTAGTCGATGGAAAACAGGTTAATATTCCTGTACTTCTGGTTATTGCGATGGAGGGACGGAGAAGGCTAGGCCAGCTTGGCGTTGGTTGTCCAAGTTTAAGGTGGTAGGCTGAGATCTTAGGTAAATCCGGGATCTTAAGGCCGAGAGCTGATGACGAGTTACCCTTTGGGTGACGAAGTGGTTGATGCCATGCTTCCAAGAAAAGCTTCTAAGCTTCAGGTAACCAGGAACCGTACCCCAAACCGACACAGGTGGTTGGGTAGAGAATACCAAGGCGCTTGAGAGAACTCGGGTGAAGGAACTAGGCAAAATGGCACCGTAACTTCGGGAGAAGGTGCGCCGGTGAGGGTGAAGGACTTGCTCCGTAAGCTCATGCCGGTCGAAGATACCAGGCCGCTGCGACTGTTTATTAAAAACACAGCACTCTGCAAACACGAAAGTGGACGTATAGGGTGTGACGCCTGCCCGGTGCCGGAAGGTTAATTGATGGGGTTAGCTAACGCGAAGCTCTTGATCGAAGCCCCGGTAAACGGCGGCCGTAACTATAACGGTCCTAAGGTAGCGAAATTCCTTGTCGGGTAAGTTCCGACCTGCACGAATGGCGTAACGATGGCGGCGCTGTCTCCACCCGAGACTCAGTGAAATTGAAATCGCTGTGAAGATGCAGTGTATCCGCGGCTAGACGGAAAGACCCCGTGAACCTTTACTATAGCTTTGCACTGGACTTTGAATTTGCTTGTGTAGGATAGGTGGGAGGCTTTGAAGCGTGGACGCCAGTTCGCGTGGAGCCATCCTTGAAATACCACCCTGGCAACTTTGAGGTTCTAACTCAGGTCCGTTATCCGGATCGAGGACAGTGTATGGTGGGTAGTTTGACTGGGGCGGTCTCCTCCTAAAGAGTAACGGAGGAGTACGAAGGTGCGCTCAGACCGGTCGGAAATCGGTCGTAGAGTATAAAGGCAAAAGCGCGCTTGACTGCGAGACAGACACGTCGAGCAGGTACGAAAGTAGGTCTTAGTGATCCGGTGGTTCTGTATGGAAGGGCCATCGCTCAACGGATAAAAGGTACTCCGGGGATAACAGGCTGATACCGCCCAAGAGTTCATATCGACGGCGGTGTTTGGCACCTCGATGTCGGCTCATCACATCCTGGGGCTGAAGCCGGTCCCAAGGGTATGGCTGTTCGCCATTTAAAGTGGTACGCGAGCTGGGTTTAGAACGTCGTGAGACAGTTCGGTCCCTATCTGCCGTGGACGTTTGAGATTTGAGAGGGGCTGCTCCTAGTACGAGAGGACCGGAGTGGACGAACCTCTGGTGTTCCGGTTGTCACGCCAGTGGCATTGCCGGGTAGCTATGTTCGGGAAAGATAACCGCTGAAAGCATCTAAGCGGGAAACTTGCCTCAAGATGAGATCTCACTGGAACCTTGAGTTCCCTGAAGGGCCGTCGAAGACTACGACGTTGATAGGTTGGGTGTGTAAGCGCTGTGAGGCGTTGAGCTAACCAATACTAATTGCCCGTGAGGCTTGACCATATAACACCCAAGCAATTTGCTGACCTGAAAAGGCACCAGATTGCGGTGTGTGAAGACGAAACGAACCGAAAGTTCGAAACGCACAAACACCGAAAGCTGTCACATACCCAATTTGCTGAAGCGAGGCCGTCTGGTC
>NZ_JAFGYL010000047.1:0-5559 GCF_017491835.1 Pseudomonas sp. 67(2021) | reverse complement strand
GTACATAGGCGCCTGTTCGAGTGCTCTTGCACAAAAGAAACGGACAAGAAAAGTGTTGTTGTGATTGCATTTGGCAAAAACTGGATCATCGCGAATGTGCGCTATGTGTCAGAAAAACAGGCAAGCGTGCTTGGCAAATATTGCGAGATTCAGTTCACCAGAATTCGATATGATCGGGTAGAACGCCGTGGGACGACGAAAATTATTTAGGCAACTAATTGTCGTCTCGTGCAATCAGCAAGACGGATGAGTGAGCTTGAGGGAGGAGTTATGCAGTTTGATTCTGTTGCAGAAAAACTGTTTTTCAATACCGTAAAAATAACTACATGGACCGCTACCGGGGACGAGGGGTCTGGCACAGGCTTTTTCTTCGAAGCGTTGCACGATGGTCAAGCAGTTCCTCTTATCGTGACGAACAAGCATGTGGTTGATGGAACCGTGCGTGCAACTATGGTTTTTCACCGGAATGATGGCGGCAAACCCGCTCTCGGTGAAACGCTCAAAGTGGAATTTGACGCCGAAGCCTGGACTGGAATTTGGGTTGGCCACCCGGACCCAACTATTGATATTACTGTCTGCGCATTTCAACCAATGGTTCAGGCTCTTTTGGATACTCATGGTGTCAGTCCGTTTTGCGCTTTTGTCAAGTACGAGAACATCCCAAGTGCAGAGACACTCGCTGAGCTAGATGCGCTGGAATCCGTCACCTTCGTAGGTTACCCAAATGGAATCTGGGATAGCAAAAATTTCCTTCCTGTGGCCCGTCGTGGCACTACTGCAAGCCCCCTTCAAGTCAACTTTGAAGGTACTCCTCGCTTCCTAATTGACGCTTCGGTATTTGGAGGTTCAAGCGGCAGTCCAGTTTTTATAGCGGACTCAGGAAGTTATTCGACCAAAAGTGGCTCATTGGTTGCGGGTTCGAGGTTTTACTTTCTCGGGGTTATAGCCGCTGTGTTTTACAGAACCCAATATAACGAGATCGTACCTGTACCTATTCCCACTGCAATTAAAACTATGACAGCACAGCAAGAAATGCTCGATCTTGGCGTGGTCTTTAAAGCTTCAACCGTCGTGGAAACAGCAGAAGCGTTCATTCAGAGAATCATTGAAGCGAACAAAAGAAAACCGCAGTTCAGCTACAAACCTAGACTTCACGGCCTGCCGTAATGCTAGCCCCTAAAATGCGGAGTGGGTAATGAAATTTGCGGAGCCCGACCTTTTTTGACAGCTTTTACCGATTTTAGATTCGCGCTAAGTCGTTTTGTGTCAACGGTATTCAAAAAAATAGGGACGTATTTATTTTTAAAAAATACGTCCCCTTTATTGCACTTTTTTTCATTCTTTTCATCTGAACTCGCTGCGCTGCTCGAATTCACGTACTTATAAAGTGCTGATAAAACGTAGGTGGGTTGAGGCACCCTCTTGCACTTTGGTAAATCTTTCTACGCTCTCCGAGCCAAAAGCAGCAATTCATTTCCGGCTGCTTTCGACCAATTGCTGTTAGTTAGATACGCCTCAATTGGCTTTCCTGTAAGAAAATTTGCGGCATTCCCACTCAGTAACCCGATGAACGAAAAGTAATCGTCATGTGGTTCAAAGTGGGATAGCGCCAATATTCTTTTTCAACAAGGCCTGAGTGCGCGGTCGGCCGGTCGCCGAGGTAACAAAACCCAAACCATAACGGTAAATTTCAGGCAGGAAGAGCCTTTCATCTCCCAACTCTCCATCCACATCCTCATAAACCACACCAAGTTCTTGTAACGAACCGAGGAGACTTGCATCAAGACGCGCTTGCTCTTGACTAAACGGTACTTTGAGATGGCGGATACCACTTTGCTCCATAAGATCCATCCACCTTCTCAAAGGGGCCACTTCCGATTTTGCCTCCGTTACCTTTTCAACACTGCAATCGGGTATTGCCTTCCTCATTGACTCCGGAGCTAACAGACGATCCGGCCAAGTTTGTCCCGTCCGAGTTGATTCAAATGACGCAGCGAACTTCATAAATCTAACCAAGTCACGTGCTTGCACGTTGCCTTTCAAGTCGCATAGCGCTGCGTAGACCCATCGAGCGGAGTGTGCTTCTTTAGACTTTTCGCTTCCGAGTTTCTTTCCCCAGAGCCGTTCAAGTTCGGCCTTCAAATCTTGAATGCGCAGAGACTCTGCAGATTTTGGATCGTTTGAAATAATGCCAGCTTGGCAGCTCAGCATGAAAGCTAAACGAAGAAAGCTTTCGGGGTTCCAATGCAGCCTAAATGGCTGGAAGCGTTGTAACCACTGTCCCAAGTTTTGGCGGATAGTGGCTTGAACGTAATCTGCGCGCACAAATACAATGACTCCCATGTGCCGATTATCCAACTCGCTGACCCGGTTGGGTAACCGCAGCAGTGCATGTATCGCCTCATTCACATGTCTATTATCGGCATCTTTGAATGTGTCCTCAATGCCATCAAATACGAATATCACTCGTGAAGAATGTTTCGCCAATGTTTGATTTATTGTTTGAAGTCCCCCATGCGTAATGCCGAGTTGACGCGCAATGAGGTCATCCCAGAAGTCCTCCCAATGATCCGGTGGCGCTCTGAGCGCCTCTTCAATCAGGCGCCTGACCACGCTGGCGGAAAGCAACAGTTGCCTATCACTCTGTATCAATTCGGCCGTACTAATCTGCGCTAGCTTGATTTCCCCATCCGGTTTGTCCTCAATATTGTCCGACCACAGGACTGGAAATATTGCGGCATCGGTCGTGTTCGCTGGTTCGAAACCTAATTTGCTCAAGAAATGCTGCCACCTGCTCGATCCTACCAGCTGTCGAAAGGTGAAAGTTTTACCCGCGCCTTTAGCGCCGATCATCAGAAGATTGGGCAATTCATTAGCATAATGCTTACCCAGATTGATAAGTGGTTCCGTGGCCAAAATGACACTTGTTGCGCTGCTGTCGGCGAACTCTGCTGCTTTGCAAACTTCATACAACTTTGTTGCTTGTTCATGACGGGGTGCAACTGCAGGGCTAGTATCGCCACCAGAAATAGTCGTCTGTGCCGGCAAAGCCTCCGCATAGAGAGCCTTTGCCCACTCGGTTGCACTTGCAAACAATCGACTTGATTGAGGCAAGGTGTCCAACGCCTCACGCAAAGACCCGATGGACATCAGACTGCTCAGGAACTCAGCCTCCAGCCACTGCACCCCTGGCGACAGCGCATCGTCCGTAGGATATGCCTCACCCAGCGCCTTTAATGCGAGTTCGTAATGTCCAGCATCTCTTAGCTCTTTGGTGAGCAGGCTCAACACTACGGTGGGGCGCGCATTCTCAAGCTCCGCGGCTGGCAACTGGCGATTAAATGCATATAGGCGACGCAGCACTTCAGCCATCCCCTGTACTGATTGAGGTGCAACGGTACTGACGAAAAAATGATCTACACGAGGGTCAAACAGGATTGGACTGGCCAGTTCACTCAAGCCCGCTCTCAGATCTATGAACACAGCATCCACGCCCAAGTAGCTACCCAAGGCATGCAGGTGGTCTGATAGCTGCCAAGGATTATGGGGGTTGCGGGCTAAGTGTTCAGGCGCCACCGGCATGTCCTGAATTTCGGCCAAGTCTAAGGCTGCAGGCAGAATAAACAGCTCCCGCTGCAAGCCTCCAACGTTGAGCGATGTTTTGCGTAACTCCTGCGCGAAGTAGCCCAGCGTTGTATCCAGTCCGGCGGGAGGGTAATGCAAGGCTTCAAGCAACTGGACAAAAGACACCATAGGCCGATTTGCTTCGTCCAGCCAAAAGCTGACGCCGGGAGCCTCTAGGTCGGCGTCTACTACGAGAATCTTTTTAGGGGCAGCTCCCGGCTCCTGCATGCATGCGGCTACATATGTCATGAGGGCCGTCGTCCGCCCAACTCCGCCCTTAAAAGAGTGAAAGGAAATCAAATCCGGCCCTGATGTCCAACCAACGGGCATTTCAACAATGGGCTGTAGCGCAGGCTGTTCGAGCTGATCCCCTGAGATAGCTTCATCGGTTGGCAGGTAAGTAACATCACGCCACAAAGGGTAGTTTTTCTGCCCAGTGTCAGCCGCCGAACCTTCATCTCTCGTTAACTCAACCGGATAGCTTGAATCACCGATACGAAGACGGATGCAACGTTGATCGCGGTGATATGCGTTACCGAAAATCCTGCTTAGCCACTCTTCTACCAACTCATCGTCCGCTGAATGCCGCACCTCGAGTCCACTTGCAAAGCAGTCAACACTGAGCACGCCTACAGGTAAGCGGGACCAAAGTACTGAACGCTGCTTAAGCACGCGTTCAACATCCAACCACGTCAATAAACGCTGGGCTGTATCCACTTGCATACTCATTTGAGTTCTCCTTGAATCCAACTCAAAACTTGTTCTAACTGATGTTCACAATCGTTGTCTCGGGGGACTCTGCAGTCCGCACCATATCGCCAAGCCTGATGCAGGATGCTGATATCGCCATTGCGTGGCAGCTGGACACCGTTTTGCGACACCGGTAGAAGCTGTAAATTTTCAGGCAGAGATAGCTCCGCCCCGACCTTCAGATCTTTGAGCAATTGGCGCAAGTTATGGCCCGTTTTGTCGATGTCTTCGCGTTCGAAAAGACTGCGATTTTGCCTCTTGAGCCATACTGCTTTCAGTCCGCACTCCACGGCGTAAAACAACAACAAGCGGTGTGAATTCTTGCGCATGCTCCCTGTGACTGGTTTGGCGATGGTGGAGAGCTCTCGCCAAGCACGCACTAATTCGCGGTCAGTAAATGGCACTGCACTCATTGGATAGCTCCGAAGGTACAATGGGTTTGCGTGCCCCCCATGCGTATTAGCGAATCTACATTTACATCGCGCTTGGTATGCATCGAGTCGCGAACGACGAAGGCAGATAAAGCAAATTTTGGAACGAACTCCAAATTTCGGAAGGAAGTCGACTCGGTTTGCCCTACGACCTGGGGAGATTGCATTTAGTCCATCCATGAGGTGCGGAAGAGTTTCGGCTGAAGGATACGTTGATAGCGGGGGTATAAACAGACCTCCCAATAACTCATTGTCCGATGTTTTTTTGCCCCTGCTGCCAGAGATGCTCGCTTGCGGTTAACAACATTCGACGTATGGCTTGAACTGGCTAAGCGTCAAAGACTGACAATTGCATGCAATACATGATTTTTTCCACCTTGTCACCAGCCCGCTTTTCGCCGAAAGCTGCCCTCGTCTTTACGCGTGAAAGGCAGCTCTACAGGCCGTTTTAGGGCAAGCCTATCCGTCGCGACATACCGCAATGGGGCTCATTAGCACTAACGTTTAAAAACGCATCTCCAGCCACGCTCCCAGGCTACATATCCTTGCGCCTTTGCCTACAGCTACGCCAGAATCCGCCGGCTTGTGCGCCTAGGGGCCGGGTTCTATTGTGATGCGGTCGCTGACGAATCAGCGATCGGATTTGACCGTCCGCCCAATATCAAGGCGCGCCAGCGTTCTGCACCTGTTCAGGCATTGTCTGAAATTCTGTTGCGGTGGCTGTGCGTGGGACACCTTCGGGTATGCCGGGTTC
>NZ_JAFGYL010000046.1:0-5681 GCF_017491835.1 Pseudomonas sp. 67(2021) | reverse complement strand
CGTCCTCGAACGCATTGCCCTTTTCCAGTTCACCCCGACCCACTGCGCCCTGACACTGCGCCCCGGTGCAAACCCCGGGAAGAACACCAACCCCTGCGCTTCAAACCGATAAGCCAGTGCCAGTCTTGCGGCGTCCGCCACGTCCTGCTGCGCTTCGAACCGCTGGATATCTGCCACCGCCACCTCGGCCTCGTGCGACAGTTGTTCAACGCTCCAGCCCAGCATGGCGCGGGCCTGGACGCAGTGGGTCGGGGTGAACTGGAAAAGGGCAATGCGTTCGAGGACGTGGTTCATCGCAAGAGAGGCCATGGTGTGCTCCGGGCTCAAAAGTGCTGATTGAAAATGTACTGTGTTTTTGTACAGTTGTTTTCGGCCGGGATCAAACGCATTTTTCGAATTTGCCTAGTTCGTCGGCTCCAACCAGACGGACGGTGCCTGTCCCAGCACGCGCCGAAACATCGTCGAAAACGCCGCCGGGCTCTCGTAGCCGAAGTCCAAGGCAATCCGCGTCACCGCTTCCCCCGCCGCCAACCGTGCCAACGCCTGCACGACGCACGCCTGCTGGCGCCACTGACGAAAGCTGAGCCCGGTCTGTTGCCGAAACAATCTGTTAAAGGTACGCAAGCTTATGTGTAACTGGTCGGCCCAATCCTGCGGGGATTGATGGGTGTTGGGCATGTTCAGAAAGGTCTGACACAGACTGAGGAGCTTTCCTTCGGCGGGCATGGGAATGTGTAGGGCAAGGGGCGCGCTGCGTGCCAGTTCATGCAACAGCAAGTTGATCAGCACACCGTCGCGTCCGGCCTGGTCGTACATCAGTGGCACGTCCACCGCTTCCATCAGCAAATGCCGCAGCAGCGGCGACACATTGAGCACTTGGCAGTCCGGCCCCAATTCCACGTTGCTCGGTTCGATGTAAAGGCTGCGGGTGCTCACCCCGAGCATCAACACCTCGTGGGCCACGCCCGGCGGAATCCACACCGCGCGCTGCGGCGGCACCACCCAATTACCGTTCCGAGTGCTGACCTGCATCACGCCGGTGGCGCCGTAGAGCAATTGGCCACGGCGATGCGTATGAAACGGGAGTAGGTGGTCGTGGGAATAATCGGTACCGATGGCCACGACCGGGCGAGGCGTGTCATCGAGCTGATTGATCGAAATATTGCGCATCAGGCGTGTTCCAGCGATTGGCGTAAACGCGAACATTATTGGCCCAACTACTGAAGCCGGCCAGTGCATCACGCTCTAATGTCCTGGGCTCCCCCGATCCTGGACGCCCACCATGTTCTACCTCCTGCTTACACTGTTCGGTTGCCTCACCGGCATCAGCGCCGTGCTCTTCGGTTTCGGCGGCGGCTTCGTCATCGTGCCGCTGCTCTATCGCATGCTCACCGCCAGCCACGCAGCCGACGACCCCATCGCCCAGTCGGCCATGCACATCGCCGTGGCCACCTCGACCTGCGTGATGATCGTCAACGCCCTGATCGCCACACGCAAACACCAGCGAGCGGGCAATCTGCTCCGGGAATACCTC
This sequence comes from Pseudomonas sp. 67(2021), assembly GCF_017491835.1. Lineage (NCBI taxonomy): Bacteria > Pseudomonadati > Pseudomonadota > Gammaproteobacteria > Pseudomonadales > Pseudomonadaceae > Pseudomonas > Pseudomonas sp. 67(2021). The sequence continues at coordinate 4,147 of NZ_JAFGYL010000046.1, read as the reverse complement.
TGGCCATTGGGCGGGTTTATCGGCGTGGGTGCGGTCGTCGGCGCCATCGCTGCGATGTGGGTCAGCGGCCAAGTGATCCGCTACGCCTTCATCGCCTACCTGGGCGTGACCATCGTCGATTGCCTGCTGCGCCGAGGATTTCTCACACAGTCCCAAACCACATTCCCACGGCGACTGACCACGACGGAAACATCCGCCGGCGGTGTAGGCATCGGCGCCATCGCGACCTTCCTAGGTGTAGGAGGAAGCGTCATGACCGTGCCGCTGCTGCGCCGTTGCGGGCTGAGCATGTCGCAAGCGACGTCCATGGCCAATCCGCTCAGCCTCCCGGTAGCGCTGGCCGGGACGTTGACGTACATGGCGCTGGCCGGTTTCACCGGTGCTGATCTGGGTGTTTGGTATGTCGGGTATGTCGATGTGCTGGCATTTGCGCTGCTGACGGTTGGTTCGTTGCTGGGGATCAGATTGGCTGCGCGGTGGATTGGGCGGATACCGGATCGGCTGCATGCGCGCGTGTACATCGGTTTACTTATGGTGGTGATGATCAGCATGTGCTTGAGCTGAGCGCGACGGCGCTCGATTCCAGCGCGCAAGCTCGCCATAATCCGCAGCTACTTTCGCGGGCAGTTGCTCGCTTATTCAAGGATGAAGTGATGTACCGAGGACTGTTACGTCTTTTTGCTGTTTTTCTTCTAACGGGTTCTTTTGTCTCGACGGCAACTTGGGCCGAGACCGGCGCGCAGTTGTTCACCGGCACGTTGGGTAAATCGTCTATCGTCCTCGAAATAAATCCTCGTACCGGAGAGGGACGTTACTTTTACAAGAAGTACCGCAAGGATCTACCACTCGACGGTGCTCTGGACGGGGAAACGCTTGTGCTGGAAGAAGGCTCGCGGATAGACGACTCACGCCCGACCTTGCGTCTGCGGCCGACAACTGATGGTTGGTATGGCGAGTGGACGAGCACCGCTGGGAAAAGCCTGAAGATCAAGTTACAGCCAGCCGTCATCCCCGATGTAGCGGATGATGCCTTGCCCTTTTTCACCACACTTCACGACAAGTACCCTTATGAATACCTGCGGCTGCAGGGCGTCACACTCAAAAAAGGCAACATCGACACCTTCATGGGCTACACGCTGCAGTGGTGGAGCGAGCCGAAGACAGGCACTTCTCTGTTTGAAGTGGTCTCGGGTTATTCCCTTGAAGAGCGTCGACGCATCAACCAACAATTGATGGCGCGTTTGTGGAGCGAGGTATTGTCGTCTTATGGATGTTCAGGCAGTTACGCGCAGTCGAGCCAACCACTGTGGATGTCGTCAACAGTGATGAGCGTTCTGATTTCATCAGATTATTTCTGCGGCGGTGCCTATCCGGATCAAAGCCAGGATGCGCTCAACTTCGACACTAAAACAGGCAGACTCCTGACCCTAGATGATGTTTTGTGGGTGGGGCAGGGCAAGCCATTGCATTTTCAACGAGAGGGCGACTTCGGCGGGGAGGCGTCCGGCTCGTCTGATTCCTGGTCTAACTACCGCAGTGAGGAACTGGCACCCTGGCTGGTCGCGCAGTTGCTGAAACTCTACTCCAGTGAAATGACCGTTACCCCCGAAGGTGAAAACGACTGCAACTACGACGAGAGTTATCCCTGGCAATTTCCCGGTTGGCACTTCACGGAACTGGGCATCAAGCTCGAGCCATCATTTCCCCACGTCGCGGCGGTCTGCGGATTCGTCGACTGGAGCGTTCTGCCGTACACAATCGTCAAACAACATCCGGGCGGGGTTGCACTGCAACTGCCTTGATGTCGCGTTTACTTTCATGCGCAGCCCCTCGATTCCCGACCACAACCCCGCCATAATCGCCGCGAATTTATCCGCGCCGGCCCTCAAATGCCGGCGCGACCTCTGACTCTTTCAAGGAACGATCAATGCTCAAGGGACTGATGCGCCTGGCGCCATGCGCTGCTGTGCTGTTCTCGCTGATTCCAAGTGTCCACGCCTATGATGGCCGACGCGTGTTCACCGGCACGTTGGGCAAAATGCCGATCGTCGTAGAGCTCAATATCACGCAGCAGGACGAAGTAACCGGTCGGTACTTCTACGAAAAATACCATCGTGATTTGCCGCTCAGTGGCGCGTTGCAGAACAGCACGCTGACCTTGACCGAGGGCAATAATCGCTATGGTGACGACAAGCCGCTGTCAACGTTGGAACTGGAAGAAACCGGCAGCGGCTGGCAGGGCGAATGGAAAAGTCCGCAGGGCAAGAAGCTGCCAGTGAAACTCATCGAGGCCAGACTTACCGCCCCCACCTCATCAACTTTGCCGTTCATTGCCGCTTTGCCCTACAGCGAGCCTTACGAGTATTTGCGCCTGCAGGGACTCAAACTGAAGCCGGCGAAGAAAGAAAACTTCATGGGCTACGACCTGCAATGGTGGACAGAGCCTGAGACAAAGATTTCCCTGTTCAGCGTGGAGTCCGGATTGTCGAAAGATGATCAGCAACGGGTTAACCAGCAGTTGCTTGGACGCCTCTGGAGTGAAGTCATCAGTTACCACGGCTGCCAGCTGCAGGGCGGCGAAAACGTCGAATTTATGCAACAAGTGCAACCGAAAATGATCTCGCCAGCCGTGGTCAGCCTGAACGTCTCGACCAGCTATTACTGCGGCGGCGCGCATCCAGACTTCGGCGATTCACCGCTCAACATTGACGTAAAAACCGGCCACCCGCTGTCCCTCGAAGATGTGCTGTGGGTCGGTGAGGGCAAACCACTTTTACATGCCGAACGCGACAGCTTGGGCGACGAACCTCTGAGCAAGGACGAAAGTAACGCGCGCTATCAGTACGTAAGCAAAGAGTTGGTGCCGTGGGTGATCAAACAATTCACGGCCCTGTACCCCACAGAAATGAAGACACCGACGGGAGATGACGACTGCAACTTCCAGGACGAAAGCATCTGGGGGACTTCACCTTGGTACTTCACCGAGAAGGGCTTGTACCTCGGCGCGTACTTCGCTCGCGTGCAACGCTCTTGCGATAGACCTGACTGGTCGATCCTGCCGTACTCCCTAGTCAAACAACACCCTGGCGCCGTAAAACTGCAACTGCCCCAAGGCTAACCGTCACTCCAACCCCGGCGCTTCACGAATAATGAAGTGATCCAGGTTCTCGATATTGGCATTGAAGACCTCGAAAGGTTTTTCGGGGTTCTTCTTGCCGGGCACCTGCTTCAGCTCCGGCGTTACGCCATAGAAGAAACAGAACAACGCCTTGTCGCTATCCACGGCGTGCTTGATCTCTTCCAGAAAGGCCTTGCGCTTGCGGTAGTTGTCGATCAGCTTCTTGTTCAGATAAACGCTGACCGGATACGGCTTCTTCTTACTGTCCTCGGGCTTCTTGAACCAGACCTTGTCCTCGAAGTCGATCCGAAAACTGGCGCTGTGGAAGTCCTCGATCTTCTTGATCCGCCCCCAGTAGATCAGCCCCTTGTTGTCCGTCAGATATTCGATCTTCTTGAAGAACGAACTGTACGGCGCCGTATGCTCGCCGACCTTCAACGGCATGCGCTTGAGCAAATCCTTCTCGGCGAAGTTGGAAACAAAACACTCCACCGGATGCGCAAACACACTGGTCTTGTCCGGCGCCGACTCACGACCCACCGACTCTTTACCACCGTCCGCCACCACCCGCACCGGATCCTCCCGCAACACATCCGCCGCCCCCGCTGGCGCGACAGGCTTGCGCACATACTCACGCCGGGTCAGCAACAACTCCGATGGGAAATGCTCCTCACGCCCGTCATCCACCTCGCCATCCGCCGTCTCAACACCCGACGCCGACGCCTTCAAACTCACATACGGACAACCCGCCACATGCTGCGTCGTGGGCAGATTCTTGAAGTGCGGCGTGCGCACGTAATTCACGTTCTTGGCGTTGAACGTGCCCAACTCGTTGGAAGCCTCGAACGCCGAACGACACGCATCGTTGGGGCACTGGAAGTGTTCCTTCGCGGAGTCAAACGCCACCGTCTCGTCGAAATTGAGATCGCGAACGTCATAGATCGACAACTTGTCGTCGAGGCTGAGGCAGTAGGCGAGATCGAATTTCATGGTGGGGCTCGGATCCTTGAGTGGGGGAGGGGTATTAAT
>NZ_JAFGYL010000045.1:0-6728 GCF_017491835.1 Pseudomonas sp. 67(2021) | reverse complement strand
GGGAATCGGTGGGGCGTGGGGATTTTGCGATGGCTGATTAAGCTGGCGAGGGGGACGCCCCTCACCAACTGAACGGATTCATGCGTTCTGTACCACCGCATCACTCTCCTCTTCAACCGCCATCCACCACGCACTCCCCCGTTGTGGATGCGCAAGGCTGAACGCCTCCCCCATCCGCGGTGTGGTAATCGCAATACTGCGTTCCCATGCAAGCGCAAGGATGCGGTCAAAAGGTTCGTGCCAGGCGTGCATGGCCAGGTCGAAGGTGCCGTTGTGGATCGGGAAGAGCCAGCGGCCCTTGAGGTCGATGTGGGCTTGCAGGGTTTCTTCCGGTTGCATGTGCACGTGGGGCCATTCGACGTTGTAGGCGCCGGTTTCCATCAGGGTCAGGTCGAACGGGCCGTATTGTTCGCCGATGCGTTTGAAGCCGTCGAAGTAACCGCTGTCGCCGCTGAAAAAGATTCGTGTGTCGGCGTCGATCATCACCCACGACGCCCACAGCGTGCTGTTGCCGTCGAACAGGCCACGGCCGGAGAAGTGCTGCGATGGGGTGGCGACGAAGCGGATGCCTGCGATTTCGGTGCCCTGCCACCAGTCGTACTGGCGCACCTTGCTGGCGTCGATGCCCCATTTGATCAGGGTGTCGCCCACGCCGAGTGGAGTCAGGAAGTACGTGGTTTTGGCGGCGAGTTTGAGTACCGCTTCGTAGTCGAGATGGTCGTAATGGTTGTGCGAGAGGATCACCGCTTCGATCGGTGGCAGCTCGTCAATGCTGATCGGTGGTTGGTGGAAGCGTTTCGGGCCAGCCCATTGCACTGGCGAGGCGCGCTCGGCGAAGACCGGGTCGGTGATCCAGAATTTGTCGCGCATCTTCAGCAGCAGCGTCGAGTGCCCCAAGCGGTAAACGCTGTGATTGGGCGCTGCGAGCAGATCTTCACGGGTCAGCGGCTGCACAGGAATGGCGGCCCTCGGACGGGTGTCGCGCGGTTTGTGGAAAATCATGTTCCACATGATCCGCAGCATTTTGCGTACCCCTTCGCGCTGCACCGGCGCATGATTGCGAAACAGCCCTTGATCCTGGCGCGAGGCTTCAGGCGTGGGAGTGTTATCCGGGAGAGAGACTGGATTGGCCATGACTGAACGACTCCGAAAAACCGTGTGCTGCACGGTATTCCACGGGAAATGAAAATGGCCAAGCTGCACGCAAAGGCCAAACGCTCTGGTTTGTAAGGTGCGAGGATTAACGCAACATTACACTGAGCGGTGTAGTTTCTAGGTTGCATCAAAGCCGGCGCCAAGTAAACTGCCGAGTGTAATTTCCCCCCTTCTCTGCCGAAGTCCGCTCATGACCGCTCCACAACGCCTCACCGACCGCAAACGCGAAGCCATCATCCAGGCGGCGATCGCCGAATTCCGTGCCCACGGGTTCGAAATCACCAGCATGGACAAGATCGCCGCCACGGCGGAGGTGTCGAAGCGGACGGTGTACAACCACTTCCCGAGCAAGGAAGAGCTGTTCGCCGAGATCCTTAATCAGTTGTGGGCGCGGATCATTGCCGAGCCATCGGTGAGCTACGACCGCGAGCGACCGCTGCATGAGCAGCTGCGCTTGATGCTGCAACAAAAAGTGCAGATGATGGCTGACGAGAATTTTCTCACCCTCGCCCGGGTGGCGATTGCCGCAACCATTCATTCCCCCGAACGTGCGCAGAACATGATCGAGCGCATGGGCGAGCGCGAGGAAGGCCTGACTGTCTGGATACGCGCGGCGCAAGCCGACGGACGGCTCAAACCGGTGGATCCAGAATTTGCCGCGCATCAAGTACAAGGTTTGCTCAAGGCATTCGCGTTCTGGCCGCAGATCTCGCTGGGTCGCGCGGCCCTTGATCCAGACGCGCAGAATGCAGTTGCCGAGTCGGCGCTGGAGATGTTCCTGGCACTGTATCAGCGGTGAATCACTGGCGCGGCGAGCCGCGTACAACTAATTTCGCAAAAAGTTATACAAACTCGTGAAAAATTCCTTCCTTGTACAACTTTATTAAGTTTTGTATAAGTAGCCATCTGCCAGTAACGGAACGCTGGCATTGAGCAGTCACCACCGAATGCCGTCCGTGCATTTCGGTCTGCCGGCGCAGGAATAGGGACTGAATCCTTTTGATTTTCCCCACTTCCCGAGTATCGCAAGCATGTTCTTCAATCGCCAGAAAGCCGCCCTCGCTGAACTGCAACACACCGTTTTTGACCAGGCTGCAATGCTCGAAGCGATCAACCGTTCGATGGCGGTGATCGAGTTCGATCTTGATGGCGTGGTGTTGCGTGCCAATGACAATTTCCTCAAGACCATGGGTTACACGGCTGCCCAGGCGATCGGCCAGCCGCACCGGCATTTCTGCACACCAGAGTTCGGGCGCAGTGCCCAATACACCGAGCTGTGGTCACGCCTGAAAAACGGTCAGTTCCAGTCCGGCACCTTTGAACGGGTCGACAGCAAAGGCCAGCCGATCTGGCTCGAGGCCAGTTACAACCCGATCAAGGATGCGTCGGGACGGGTGATCAAAGTGGTCAAGTACGCGATGGATGTCACCGCCAAGGTGCAGCAGGAGAACGAGGCCAACGCCAAACTGCAGGCGATTGATCGCGCGATGGCGGTGATCGAGTTCGATCTCGACGGCAATATTCTTACCGCCAACCAGAATTTTCTCACGCGCATGGGTTACAGCCTCGCAGAGCTCAAGGGCCAGCATCACCGCTTGTTCTGCACCCCGGCGCTGGTCAACAGCGGCGCCTATCAGGATTTCTGGCGGCGCCTGAATCAGGGCGAGTTCTTCCACGGGCAGTTCGAGCGCGTGGATAAACGCGGTCAGATCGTCTGGCTGGAGGCCAACTACAACCCGGTCTACGACGCTTCGGGGCGTTTGTACAAAGTCGTGAAGTTCGCGTCTGACGTTACCGCCCGTGTCGAGCAACACGAGCAGGACGCACGCAGTGCCAGCACCGCTTACCACATCTCGGTAGCAACTCGAAAAGTCGCCGAGCAAGGTACGCAGGTGATTCAACAGGCTGCCAGCGAAATGCGCGAAATCGCCGAAGACATCAGCCAGTCCTCAACGCTGATCGCACAACTGGGCGACCGCTCCGAGCAGATCACCGCCATCGTCAACACCATCCGCGCGATCGCCGATCAGACCAACCTGCTCGCCCTCAACGCCGCCATCGAAGCCGCGCGCGCCGGTGAACAGGGCCGCGGCTTTGCCGTGGTGGCCGATGAAGTACGGCAACTGGCGGCGCGCACCAGCGGTTCCACCGCGGAGATTTCCACCATGATCAGTCTGATCCAGAGCGAAACACGGCAGGCGATCAAGAGCATGCAAGGCACCCGCGACCGCGCCGCAGAAGGCGTGGAACTGGCCAATCAGGCCGGCACGGTGATTCTGCAGATTCGCGATGGCGCCAGTGAGGCGGTGGATGCGGTGAGCATGTTTGCCAATGAGCGGGTGTCGGGGTAATAGCGGTAGTCTCAGTCACCAGGTCAAACTCGGGATAGAGGGATGGCAATCACGCGATCTATAGTGACTGCCATCCATCAGCAAGCGCAGGGAAATCCCATGGAAAATCGCGCCGTCCGAATCGCTCTGGTTGGCGATTACGACCCCCAAGTCACCGCCCACCAAGCGATTCCGGTTGCACTCGGCCTGGTCGCCGAACACCTGCAACGCACCGTGCAGTTCGAGTGGCTGGCCACTGAAGAGATCGGCACCGACACTGCGCTGACTCAATTCGATGGGTTCTGGTGTGTACCCGCCAGCCCCTATAAAAGTGAAGACGGTGCGCTACGCGCGATCCGCTTTGCCCGCGAGCAAGGGCGACCTTTCCTCGGCACCTGTGGCGGTTTTCAGCACGCAGTTCTGGAATATTCGCGCAATGTGCTGGGCTGGGCCGACGCCGAGCACGGGGAAACCTCGCCAGAATCCGAATGCGCTGTGCTCACGCCGCTGAGCTGCTCGCTGGTTGAAGCCATCGACGTCATTCACCTCCAGCCCGGCTCGTTGATCGCCAAGGCGTACGAAAAGTCTGAAATTGAAGAAGGCTATCGCTGCCGCTACGGCGTGAATCCGCAGTTCGAACAGCATTTGATGAGCGATCAGCTACAAGCGGTAGGCCGTGATTCAGCGGGGGATCTGCGCGCTATCGAATTGAAAAAACATCCGTTTTTCGTCGCCACGCTGTTCCAGCCGGAACGCGCCGCCCTCAAGAACAAAACTCCGCCGCTGGTACGGGCATTTGTGGAGGCTTGTGTGAACTCCACTGTGCCGGGTTGAATGCAGGTGTGTAGCTGAACCTTGAACCTAGCGATGGCTCAACCGGCCTCTTCGCGGGCAAGCCCGCTCCCACAGGTACAGCGTGCTCTTCAATACAATGCATAAACTGTGGGAGCTGGCTTGCCAGCAAATGGCCATTAAGTCACCGATCCACCTCAACCACGCACCAGACTCCGCACCGCAACAATCTCCGGCACTTCAACCTTGCTCATGTAAACCCGTAACGGTTCGGTGAGGTTGATGCGGTCGTCGATGTGTTGATCGAGCAGCAACTGAATCAATTCGCGCTTGAGCGTCATGGCGGTGTCCGACGCCGTCGCCCAGACGAATTCACTGGCCGGGATGATGCCGTCGTCGGCCACGTCCATGCCGAATGAATCTTCGCTGAAGCGCACGATGTACTGGCCGGTCTTGCGGTTGAGGCCGACGAAGCCTTTGAGATCGTCGGCGGCCTGGCAGATGAGTTGGGAGGTGATGCGCATGGTAAACCTCACGAAAGATGATCGATGGTTTACACGCAGGGCAATGTAGCGGCGCGCCCTCTGCCGGGGCGTCTGCCGAGGGCAAGCGTACTGCAAACAGCGCCACAAAAGTGCAGGAAATTTCCGTTTTGCTCGGTTTATGTCGGTCTGGCGATAGCCCTGCGGCGCTTCAGTTGTTAAAAGGTACGTCTCGAAAAAAACCTGCGAAAGGAACTCGACCATGCCTGCCACTTTTACCCGAAGCGCTCTGGTGCTGAGTCTGTTGTTCGGCCTCGGTCAGGCGCATGCCGCCAGCCACCCGGAGCCCAAGGCAATCGCTGCTGCCCATGGCATTCCGCATCCGGCGGTGATCGCCCACCGTGGCGCGTCGTTCGATGCCCCGGAATCCACCGCTGCGGCCTACAAACTGGCCCGTGACCTCGGCGCCGATTACCTGGAAATGGATTTGCAGCGCAGCAAGGACGGCGTGCTCTTCGCCCTGCACGACGACAACCTGCAACGCACCACCGACGTCGCCAGCAAATTCCCCGAGCGCAAGGACAGCCCGGCCACCGCGTTCACCATGGCCGAACTGAAAACCCTTGATGCCGGCAGCTGGTTCAACAGCAAATATCCTGACCGCGCACGCCCCTCCTACGCCGGGCTGAAGATTCTTACCCTCGATGAAATCATCGACATCGCCCGCGCCAACCCGCAGCACAAGCCGGGCCTGTACATCGAAACCAAAGAGCCGCAGCTGTTTCCCGGCATCGAACATGACCTCAAGGAAAAACTGCAGGATCGCGGCTGGCTCAGTCCGGCCGGTTCGAAGCTGGCGAAAAGTGCGCTCGGCGTCGGTCAGGGCAAAGGCAAGGTGATCCTGCAGACCTTCGAAAAGAACAGCCTGCAATTGCTGGAAAAGGAAATGCCGCAAGTGCCGAAGATCCTGCTGTTGTGGGTCGGCGAAGGCAGCATCGAGCCTAAATCTGCGGTGACGTTTGCCGCGTCCGGCGAGAAAGACAAAAACGTTTTCTACGGCAAGCAGGAACCCAAGTCAGAAGCGGAATTCAAGCAATGGGTCGACTACGCCAAGGCTCAGGGCGCGATCGGCACCGGCCCTTCGGCGAAGCTGACTCAGGGTGGTGATCAGAGTTACTCCGACCTGGTGCAACCGTGGATGAATAAGTACACCCACGACCAAGGCATGCTGGTGCATGTTTATACGGTCGACGAGGCGGTGGACTACGAGAAAGTCATGGCAGCGGGTGTCGACGGCATCTTTACCAACCGCGCCAGTGAACTGTTGAAGTTTTACAAGCGTCCGGCTGTTGGCAGTGTTGATGAGGTTCTGAAGAAGAACGGTTTCTAAGTTGTTATCGAGTCGCCTGCTTCGCGAGCAGGCTCGCTCCGACAAAGAGCAGTTTTATCGCGAAGCAGAGATTTAAGGGTGAGTTAAGTTGCGCTGGTTAATCTGAACCCACTTACACAGATCAACCACTTCAACGCACTGCCAAGGAATGAACCGATGAAAACTTTGACTGCCCTGTTTACCGCCGCTGCCCTGACCCTCACCGCTGGCCTGGCTCAGGCTGATGTTCGCATCGACCAGATCCCGCAACTGGTCAAGGACGGCAAGATCAAGTCGCTGGAATCGATGAACGCCGAAGCACTGAAACTGCACCCGGGCGCAACGATTACCGACACCGACCTGGATAACCACTTCAATGGTTACGAGTATGAAGTCGAACTTAAGACTGCTGACGGCAAAGAGTTCGACGTGGACTTTGATGCCACCACCGGCAAAGTGCTGAGCAACAAGCAAGACACTTGATAGACCGCTGTTAAAGAGCCGCACGATTTAACGATCGTGCGGCTTTTTTGTGGCTGCCGTTTGGCGTGAGGTTTGGGGTGACTGGGAAATCGATTCCCCCTCACCCCAGCCCTCTCC
>NZ_JAFGYL010000044.1:0-8411 GCF_017491835.1 Pseudomonas sp. 67(2021) | reverse complement strand
CGGTTATGAAGGTCGACAAACTGGCCACGGATTCCGACACATCGCCAGCACGATACTCAACGAGCACGGTTTTGATGAGAACCATATCGAGGCCCAACTTTCGCATGTGAAGGATGGAGTTGCAGGTGTTTACAACAAAGCGGTCTACGTTAAACAACGTACGACGATGATGCAGTGGTACGCGGATTACCTGGACCAGTTAGCAGCCGGAAATGTCGTTCACGGGCCTTTTGAAGAAGTGGTATGAACGTGCGTTTCCATATCCTCCCAAAAATCGGTGTTACAGGTGTTACGCATGTAACGACCGCTACCAAACGCCTGAATTCATTGACTCTAAGGCTTGTTACACGATTGCGCGGATGCTCGTACACCCGATGTAACTCGGCACAAACGTGTAACGCCAAAACGAGCCCTCGCCCTGCTGCGGGCCGCTGCTTACCGCGTGCTGAAAGAGCGGTTTCGCTGGTTACGCTCGCAAAATATAGGGCGTGGGATCAAAGCGCAGACGATGCGCGAGCCACTGACCAATGACTACTAACCAAAGCATCGCGCATTCGGCACTTACGTCTGGCTTGAGGGGTTTCCTATCGGACCAGTCGCTTTATGCCCTGTGCCGTGAACAGCTCACTGATGTGTGTTACTTGATCGATCAGTGTTGCCAGCGCATCCAGAGCAGCGGCATCAGCAGCGATCTCAGCAGCATGTGCATCAAGGCGACCATGCATGAGGAAACCATTTTCCAGCACGCCTCTACCGACCACAGAGCGCGCCTCGCACACTGGGTTCGTCAATACAGCGGTTGTCACGCTGCTTCGGATCGAGAGGCACATGCGGCCTACATCATGGCCTGCGCTGTGAAGGCACTCGGCATTTTGAGCGACTGGATGCGTGAAGCCGATCAGAAGGTCTGGTCATACGTGTCGAAGCATCCGACCGACTGGCCTTGGAGCTTCTACTGTAATTTCGTCGAGACTCAGATTGACCCGCGGGAACGCATTGAGGCGCTCGAGCAATACGCGCTTCATCTGGAGCCGATTACTTCACTTCCCTGCCTTATCGATGATGAGCTGACCCCAACCGCAGATAGAGCTATCAAAAACGCCATTCGCAAGAAAGGTGGCGTCGTCAGTGGGATAGGGCGAGCTCAAGACATGACCACTCGCGATGCGGCTATCACTAAGCAGGCCCTTCATTACTTGGCGAGCGGCATGTCACACAGGGATATCACCTCGAAGGTACATTCCTGGCTCGAGCAGGAAGTCGCAAAGCCACCCGCGCAGCGCCCTGAGTGGATCGCCCTTGAAACCGAAAAGGCGTTGTCTCGTAAAAGTGTCGAGGCAATTCTCAAGCGCAACTTCGTGGTGTAAACCTGAAATTTCAAATGGAAGTGAACTGCTCACCGGCGCCCAATCTCTAGACCATTGCTCTCGTCCAAACCAATCGAGAGCAATACCAATGACAAAGAACCTCACCCAATTCCCCGCTCCAACCTTTTCAAATCTTGCTAATCCTTTCGACTCTACTTCCGCCGTACCAGATCTAGCCACTCCGTTTGATCCCGCCACTACCCTCATTCGCATGCCGCGTCTTGAGATCGCTACGGGACTCAAGCGCTCGACTCTCTACAAGCTGATGCAGTGCCCTGAAAGTGGTTTTCCACGACCGGTAAAACTGAGCAATAGCAACGCACGCGGAGCTCCTGTCGCGTGGGTTCTTTCTGAAGTCCAGAGCTGGGTCAAAAGCCGCATCGAGGCCCGGGATCAGGTGGCCGCATGAAGCGCAATTACTGCCCTTTCAAGGGACCATTCTTTGACTCATACAGCATCGGATTCCGCCTCTATCAACCTGGTGAAATTAACTGGCGCCATCGCACTATTGCGGGCGTGAGCTGGAACGGCGAAGAGCAAGAAGCGTTCTTTTTCAGCCCTGACGGTCTCGTACTTCCACTCAAAGCCAATCCTTGGGAACTGCCCGAACTGATCCGCAAAAATGCGGTGCGCAGAGAGTTTTCGAGCGTTCACGGCTCCGGCTATTTTGCTATGAGCGAAAGCCGCCTCGCCTCGTTGAAATCGCGCGGCATGACCGACTGGGTTACCTACTGGCTTGTCGATCAATCAGCGGGATTCGCGAACGATCCGGCGGTATGGCAAAGCATCACGGATGAGGATCTTGCCGTCGAGAAGACGACAAGCGAGCGCGCTCATCAAGATATGCGCTTGACCTCCGACCTGAACGGTTATGTCGAGGAGTGTGTCGCACAACGCCGCGAGCAAATGGCCGTTGTACACCGTCGCCGCTGTGTTGAAGACAGCAAGATCCTCGCCTGGCTCAAAGGCGAAACACCGCCTCCACTGATCGCTAATGCGCAGGAGGCAGCATGAATCGCAAGATCGCTAATAACGCCTTGATGCATCCGTTCTCCGTGCTGCGCCGGATCGGATTTTCTACTCGCTTCATGCAGCGCCTTGAACGCCACCGCAGCCAACAGGAAAAGCGAGGCCGCGTGGTCAGCGTCCTGAGTTGGGCCGACGGCACCTGGTGCGCCCTCTCCCTCCACTGCGAAAAAACCGGCGCTGTGATCGTCGACGAAGGGCAGCAAACCCAAGCGTACGAAGACGCCCGCTCGATGCTCAGCGGCGGCTTCCTACCCCTCCTATCCCTGCGCTGGGAAGCCCATGCCTGAAACGAAAACGCCTCCGGGGGCGATCCGGAGGCGTTGAGGTCAATCTACATGCACGAACAATTTATGCCGCACCTGAAAAAACCGCAAGCAATCAGCGCAGTTGCACTTTCGAAAAACGGACGTTACTCTTTGGCCGTCGCTGCAAACTCAGTGACCGGGCTTGGTAACCCGTTGAACAATAGGCGCAACAGCGCCCATATCTCTTTTGCAGGCGCTTTTTTTGCGCCCGCAAATCCGTTTTATGGCGGCTGTGCGTGGGAGACCTTAGGGTCTGCCGGGTTCCTATTGTCCCGGTTTACCAACCTGCGCACAGCTGCCACCCATTCGCTTGGTAACGAACGTGGCAGCTCCTCAACAATAGGAGCTTCGCCAGATGCACACCCTCAATCCGTCCAAAATTCGCGCCGCTGCACACCGTGCAATGGCTCTCGCCGCTTTACACGCCAATTCCAGCCTCGCTACACGCCTCTCCCGTTACAACGCTCACATGGCCAAAGCCCGCGCACTCGAAACCGCAGGCGGTGCCCAATGAACAATGCTTTGAGTTTCGCCCTGCCCGAAGACCTGCTCTGCGTGAATCCGACCGCAGAAGCCGGTGTGCCCATCGACGCCATCACCTGCGCCATTGCTCGCGCCGACTCGGTGCTGACGCTGCTTGAAGAGCACTTTGAAAGCGACTCCTCGCGCCTAGCTAATCACGTCATCGCGGCCGTCCTCTGGGACGTGCGCGGCACCCTTGGTTTGATTAAGACGCTGACCTTGCACGGCGACTCCACCTCGACGCCTGCTGCGCAGAAAGGCGGTGCGCTATGAACACCTCCACCACCTTAGGGCATGCCACCTTCACTCGCGTGAACGCCTCCGATTTGAAGTTATTCCGGGTCAATGCCGGAGTACCGGTCGAAGACGCGCTGGAGATGGTTTCCCTGCTGCAGCATCACGCCAACCAACTTAACTTCGACGCTGCCATGAGCGATAGCGGTGAGCGTTTCAGTTGGCCTGCCATGTACCTTGGCGAGATGGCCAAAGCGCTGATCGATGACATCAACGACGCGCTGTTTTTGCCGAGGGCTGACGCATGAGCCAACGCCCGAGCACCACCACAAAACGTCCAAGCTTTGCCGACGTGAAAGTTGCCGCGCTGAAAGACATTGATCGTGTCTTGTCGCACTGGCTGCCCAATGGCAAGCGCGTCGACGGCGGCAAGGAATACACCGCTCCGAATCCGACACGCAGCGATAAGCGCGCCGGTTCGCTCAAGATCAATCTGAGCAAGGGCACATGGGCCGACTTTGCTACCGGCGACAAGGGCGGCGACCTGATTGATCTGGTGCGCTATCTGGACGGCGGCACCGACGTCGAGGCCTGCAACAAACTCGCAGACCTACTGAATGTTGCGCCCGGCACCGCCCAGGCGAAGAACGCGCCTGCCAAGACGAAAGCCCCTGAGTGGATTGCCATTCAGCCGATCCCGGCGGAGGCCATGAACAAGTGCCCTGCCAAGCATCGGCAGCACGGCGCACCGTCCAAGGTGTGGATCTACCGTGACACACAACGCCAGCCGCTCATGGCGCTCTACCGCTTCGATCTCACGCCCAATGAGGACGGCAAGCCGAAGAAGGTCTTTGCACCACTTACATGGTGCGAGCGCGCCGATGGCCAAACCACACAATGGCGCTGGCAGGGCCTGCCCGATCCACGTCCGCTGTTGCGCCTTGATGAACTGGCTGAGCGCAGTGATGCACCGGTAGTTTTGTGCGAAGGCGAGAAAGCTGCCGACGCTGCCGCAGAACTGCTGCCGAGCCACGTGGCCACCTGCTGGCCGAACGGTTCCAACTCTTGGCACAAAGCCGACCTGACACCGCTGAAAGGTCGCGATGTGCTGTTGTGGCCTGACAACGACGACAGCGGAAAAGCTTGCATGAACACCGTCGCCGAGAAGCTGCGCGAAATCGGCGCCGCCTCGGTCCGCGCCATCGCTCTGGACTCGTTCAACCGCAAGCCCACGCTGAAGAATGGCCGCGTCGCTTTCGCCAAAGGTGGCCAATGGGATGATGGTGATGACGCTGCCGATGCGCTCACCAAAAATTGGACAGCCGCGCATTTCGCCGAGCTGCAAAGCAGCGGCGAGCTTTTTGGCCTGGTCGAGGAAAAACCATCCCCGGAGCAAACTGAAGCCAAGCCGGACGCGAAGATGAAACCCGGAGCCAAGCGCCCGACAAAATCGAAAACCGACCTGATGCCCGGCGGCTTTCGACTCACGTCCGAAGGTGTGTTTTATGCCGGTGACGACGGTGAGGCGCGTCCGGTGTGCTCGCCATTGGAGATCCTCGCCCGTACTCGCGACGACAAAGGTCAGAACTGGGGCTTGTTAGTCGAATTCGACGATCCCGACGGCGCCAAGAAACGCTGGAACATTCCGGCGCGCACCATGACCGGTGACTTTGGCAAAGACGTGCTCGGCCCGCTGGTGGACATGGGGCTACGTCTCGCCGGAAGTCGGTCAGGGCGTAATGCACGTAATGATCTGCAGAGTTATCTCGGCGGCTTCGACAGCGCCCAACGGGCTCGACTGGTCACGCGTTTAGGTTGGCATGACACGGCGTTTCTACTGCCCGAGCAGCAGGTTGGTGCGCACAGCGAGCACCTGCACTTCTACGAAGCCGGTTCGCAACTTCCGCCAATCAGCGAAGCGGGCACGCTTGAGCAATGGCAGGAACATATCGGCGCGCTGTGCATCGGCAATCACCGTTTGGCGTTTGTCGTCGGCGTGGCCTTTGCTGGGCCGCTGCTGCATATGCTTGGCCATGAGTCGGGCGGCTTTCACTTGTACGGCGACAGCTCCGGAGGCAAGACCACGCATTTGCAAGTCGCCGCCTCGATCTATGGCGGGCCGCGTCTGGTGCGCTCCTGGCGCTCGACCGATAACGCGCTCGAGTCCATCGCCGCCGCGCATTCCGACGGCCTTCTGGTCTTGGATGAAATCGGCATGTGCGACCCGCGCATTATCGGCGAGACGGTGTACATGCTCGGTAATGGCACCGGCAAGGCACGCGCCAACGATCGAGGCCAAGCTGGCCGACAGGTACAGGAGTGGCGCCTGCTATTTCTCTCCACCGGCGAGAAGACCTTGGCCCAGCACATGGCCGAAGCTAACAAGGAACTGAAAGCGGGTATGGAAGTGCGCATGCTCGCTGTCCCGGCCGATGCCAGCAAAGGCCTTGGCATGTTCGATGTGCTTAACGGTTTTGAGGATGCGGCGGCACTGTCCGACGCGCTCAAGGCACGCGTAGCGAAGTACTACGGCACGCCGCTCACGGCCTTCCTGACGGCGCTGTGTGAACCCGGTAAGCGTCACGGATGGTCCGCCATCCTGCGCCGCACGCTGGAAGGCTTTATTGCCCAGTCTTTACCAGCATCGGCCAGTGGACAAGCGCACCGTGCCGCCGCTCGGTTCGGTCTCGCCGCAGCAGCGGGCGAGCTGGCCACGGCGATGGGGATCACAGGCTGGCCCGACGGCACTGCCACCACCGCTGCTCGCGTGTGTCTCAATGCATGGATGAACGAGCGCGGCGGCGCAGGCAACTTCGAGGGCGATGCGATCTTGGCGCGGCTGCGCCAGGTCATCGAGCGCTTCGGTGAAAGCCGCTTCACGCGCTGGGAATCAGCAGCGGCAAAAATCGATGAACACGGTCCGCGCACCATCGACCGTCTCGGTTTTCGTAAGACGTTGGAGCACGGTCTAGGCGATGCCCTGCACACCACCAACACCTACTACGTGCTCCCCGAGTTATGGCGCTCGGAGATCTTCCGGGGCATGAACATCAACGCGGTGAACAAGGAACTGCTACAGCGCGGTGTTCTGGAACCCGGAAAGGACGGTAAGGCGTCGAGCCTCATCCGGTTGCCCGGTCTCGGCACGCAACGCTGCTACATCGTAAAGACGATTCCGGGAATGGATGAGAGCGAGGCTCGGGCTGCCTGAAGGCATCTCTGCTGATCGAGGTAGCGCCGGCTTATTCCCGGCCTCGCCAGCCGTCATTCAACCCAAACCCAATTTGAAGGAACAAGAGAGATGAACGAATTCCAAGCTTCTACCGAACAACACGAACAGCTGGCCAGCGAACTGGGCTGCAGCGAGGCGATCTTACTTTCACTGCCGAATTCGGATAGCACTCTCGCAGCCGCTAACTGCGAGAAGAAGCAACGGTTGATCGATGAGATCGACCAACTGACCACCCGCCGTGATAAATACCTGAGGGCGGCTGAAGAGCAATACGCCGAGATGGCACCGTTGGAAGCATTATTGGAGGGCGACGAAGAATTAGACGCGAATCGTCTGCGTGAAGTCCGCAGTGCGTACAACACGCTGAAACTTCCTTACGACTCAAATAAACACCATGCCTGGATCTTAGATGCTCAGATCACTCGACGCGAGCAACTGCTCAATCATGAAACCTTGATGGCGAGTTACACCGATTCGATAGCGAACTGGAAAGCCGACGAACTAGAGCTCAACGAAAAACGCGACAGCCTTAGCACACGCTTGGTACAGATCCAGCAGCAAGCAGAAGAGGACATGGCCAAGGCTCGGCAAGCCGAAACCGATGCCGCCACCGCTTATGCGCAGGCAGTGGCTTGGGGCGACACCGAGGGCGAAAAGAACGCCAATACAGATGCGCAAAAGGCTGCGAAAAACCTTGCGACTGCCATCGAGCACAATCGTCGCCAGCACCTAATCATTAACGCGCTGGAGCAGGAGCTGGTCATCGTCGACCACCACATTGCCGAGGCGCAAAGGGAACACATTGCCATCCAAAGAACGGCCTTATTGCTCGCCGAAAAGGTACTGGAAGAGCAGTGGAACGAAAAAGCTCAGGCACTGATGGATATGGGCGCCAAGCTGTGGGCTGCTCAACGTTTGCTGGGGGGCGAACACCTCAGCCTGATGAAGCTGGTTCTGCCAAAAGAAGGTGAAGATTTCCACAGTTGGAACTGGCACGAGCTGGCGGATCGATCCGGCCAGTACAGCGTGCAAGACATCCTCTCGCTTTAACGCGCTGATCCAGCGAAACAGCCTACGCAGGTAGGCTGTTTAAACCTCCACAGGGTATTAAATGATAATTCAAATAGACCTTAGAAATACTCCCAACTGGAAAGACATATTAAAAGCTCGGATAGAGTCTTTGAAGGAAATGCTCGACTTCGTGGACGCAAAATCGAGCAACAGAACAAAAGTACAGATTCTCACTGTAAAACTGATCAGAGCCGAGATCATCAGCATCCGAGAATATTTGAAATTGTCTGAATAGCACTGAACTTGCATGTCACCCGACATTCAAACGTTTACCAAACACATATAGGAAACAAGCATGTCCAAACTTGCCGAATACCGTCAGCTAGAAAAACACCTCGCCGAGCAGCTCCAAGCACTGGAGACGATGAAGAGCGACGACGCGCTGAAAAAAGAAATCGAGTTTGAAACCAAGCTGCGCGAACTGCTCGATAAATACGGCTTCAGCCTTAAGCACATCATCAATCTGCTTGACCCTCAGAGCAGCTCGCGCCGCCAAGCGCCTGCTCAAACGACCGGCACTCGCAAACCTCGCGAGCTGAAGATCTACAAAAACCCGCATACCGGTGAAGTGGTTGAAACCAAAGGCGGCAATCACAAGACGCTGAAAGAGTGGAAAACTAAGCACGGCGCCGATGAGGTTGAAAGCCTGCC
>NZ_JAFGYL010000043.1:0-13627 GCF_017491835.1 Pseudomonas sp. 67(2021) | reverse complement strand
GACCAGCGCCAGTTCCGTCGGCGCCAACTCCGGCAGATCCGTACACACCTCATGCTCTGGCAATAGCGCCGAAACCGGCAACACCGAAACACCTAACCCAGACGCCACCGCCGCTTGGATCCCGGTCAGGCTGTGGCTGCCGAACGCCACTCGCCACGGTCGCTGCGCCACATCGAGCAAGCGAATCGCCCGTTGTCGATACAGGCAGCCCTGCGGAAACAGCACCAGCGGCAGCACACCGCTGGAGGTGTCGAATTCGGTGCCTTTGACCCACACCAGCCGTTCCGGCCAGGTAGCCCATGCCGGGCCGCTGTCGGGTTCGCGTTTGATCAGGGCAATGTCGATGTCACCGGCGTCGAGGCGTTGGCGCAGGTCGAGGCTCATACCACTGATGGTTTCCAGGCGCGCCTGCGGATGGTTGCGGGTGAAGCCGGCGAGGATCAGTGCCATGCGCCGGGCGTCGAAGTCTTCCGGCATGCCGATGCGCAGCACTTCCAGGTCGACGTCACTGGCCAGCGCTTGCGTGGCTTCGGCGGACAGCGCCAGTAACCGGCGCGCATAGTGGATCAGCAGTTCGCCGTGTTCGGTGACCGCGACGTTCACTCCGGTGCGGTCGCGCAGGAGTAGCGGGTGACCGACCAGATCTTCGAGCTTGCGCACCTGCTGGCTGACCGTCGATTGCGTGCGGTGCACACGTTCGGCGGCGCGGGTGAAGCTGCCTTCGTCGACTACGCAGACAAAGGTTTTCAGCAATTCCAGATCCAGCATGGCGGCGTTCCTGATAGTTGATTTGCGAATGACGATCACGCATTTATTTAATTTCACACTATCACCGCGCGCTCATAAGCTGAAGTCCTCACTCTGGAGGAATCGACCGATGACCTTGAACAACACGACACGCCCGCACTGGCTGACCTTCGATTGCTACGGCACGCTGATTCAGTGGGATGAAGGACTGAAAGCCGTGGTCGAGAAACTGCTCAGCGACAAGGGCGAGCACGCCGTCGACGCCGCTAAGTTGATCGAAGTCTACGACCGTCACGAGCATCGTCTCGAACAAACACCGCCGCACCGTTCCTTTCGGGAACTGAGCACCCTCGGCCTGCAACTGGCGCTGGCAGAGTTGGGCTTGCCGAGCCAGCCCGAGGACAGTCAACGCCTGGCGGCGGCCATCCCGAACATGCCGCCATTTGCCGAAGTGGTCGACACCCTCGCGCAGCTCAAAGTCATGGGCTTCAAGCTGTGCATCGTCTCCAACACCGACGACGACATCATTGCCGGCAACGTCGCGCAACTCGGCGGCCATATCGACCGGGTGATCACCGCGCAACAGGCCGGTGCCTACAAACCGGCGCCGCGCCTGTTCGACTACGCTCATGAGCAATTGGGCGTGACCCGGGATGAAGTGGTGCACATCTGCGCCAGCCCGACGCTCGATCACACGGCGGCGCGGGACATGGGTTTTCGTTGCGTGTGGATCGATCGCGGCACGGGTCGTCAGTTGTTGCCGGACTATCGCCCCGACGCGATCCTGTCCAGCCTCGATCAAGTACTGCCGCTGTTCAAATCCCTCGGCTGGACCTAAGGAGAATTGCCATGGCTCATATCTTGAGCGGCACTGGCAAAGCCAGACCCAGCGCAACGCTGCACCTGGACACCGAGGCGATCATCACCGCCCGCAACGAACTTGCTGCGTGCTTTCAACTGGCCGCATTGCATGGTCTGGAGGAGGGCATCTGCAATCACTTTTCGGCGATGCTGCCGGGGCATGATGATCTGTTTCTGGTCAATCCATACGGCTACGCTTTTTCGGAAGTGACAGCGCAGAATCTGCTGGTCTGTGACTTCGCCGGCAATGTGGTCGCTGGCGATGGCGAGCCCGAAGCAACTGCGTTCTACATCCACGCGCGCCTGCACAAACAACTGCCACGGATAAAAGTTGCGTTCCATACGCACATGCCCCACGCCACCGCGTTGTGCCTGTTGCAAGGCCCGCCGCTGCTGTGGCTGGGGCAGACCGCGCTGAAATTTTACGGGCGCACAGCGGTGGACGAGGATTACAACGGCCTCGCACTGGACGCATCCGAAGGCGACCGCATCGCCAGCGTCATGGGCGATGCCGACATTCTCTTTCTGAAAAACCACGGTGTGATTGTCGCCGCGCCGACCATTGCCGAAGCCTGGGACGATCTGTATTACCTGGAACGCGCCGCGCAGGTGCAGCTGCTGGCGATGGCAACCCAACGTGAATTGAAACCGGTGCCCCATGCGATTGCGCAGCGCGCCTATGAACAGATGCGTGAAGGCGATGCGCAAAGTGCCCGCGCGCACCTGACCAGCGCGATGCGGCGGCTGGCCCTGCACAACTGATTAACCGTAAAGAAGCAATCGTAAATAAATCGACGAAAAGCGATCATCCAAACTCGCGACGCGCCGATAACTGGGCGGGAGGCGGGCGTTTGCCCGGTACATCCCGGTGGGCTACGCTCACACATACAAGGGTTTCGGGCTCGCGCCCCTGTCGTACCTGCCCAGGACATGCTTTTGCCAATCCCCATTCACGATCCGCATCAGGCTCCCGGCACGCTCAAACGGTTGCCGCTTCGCAAAGCGGCGGTGCTGTTTATCGTTGCGGTGAGCCTGTGCCTGTGCGGTCTGCTGTACCTGCAACTGGAGCAGTCGCGGCGTCAGGATCTGGCGGTGGCGAAGATGGCCTCGGGCAACCTGACCCGGGCCATGGCGCAGCAGGCCGAAGACACTGTGCGTGCAGCGGATCTGGTGATGACCAGCCTGGTCGACTGGATTCAGGACGATGGTTACGGGGCGGCGCAGCGCCCTCGGTTGCAGCGGATCTTTGCCCGCCGCGCGCAGCAACTGGATCAGCTGCATGGCATCTTTCTCTTCGATCGCGAAGGGCAGTGGATCATCACCTCGTTCGCCGATCTGCCTCGTGGCAACGGCGTGGCTGATCGCGAGTATTTCAAGTTCCATCAGCAGAATGCTTCGACCGTTGCGCACATCGGCCCGGCGATTCGCAGCCGCGAAAACGGCGAGTGGATCATTCCGATTTCCAGACGCGTCAACGACCAGCTCGGCAACTTTCAGGGCGTACTGATGGCCGGCATCCGCATGTCCTACTTCGATCAGTTCTTCAAAAGCTTCAGCCTCGATGACAGCGGCATCATGTTTCTGGCGCTGACCGACGGCACCTTGCTGGCGCGACGGCCCTTCGATGAATCACTGATCAACACCTCGGTGGCCCACGGCGAGATCTATCAAACCCTGCTGCCGAACGCTAACGCTGGCACCGCGATGCTCAACTCCGTGGTCGACGGCGTGACCCGCTTGTATGGCTATCGACAGCTCGCCTCGTATCCGCTGGTGGTCTCTGCTGCGACGTCGCAAGACACGATTCTGCAGGGCTGGTATGACCGCGCGTTTCAGTCCAGCGTGATTGTCGCGCTGGTGATCCTCGGGGTTGGCCTGTTCGGCTGGGTCTTCATTCATCAGGTGCGCGACGGCGAACGTATCGAGAAAAATCTGCGCAAGGCGCAACGGGCGCTGGAGCAGATTGCCACCCACGACAGCCTGACCGGGTTGGCCAATCGGCGCTTGTTCGAGCGCTCGCTGGACATCGAATTTGCCCGTGGCGCACGCCAGGTCAGCCCGGTCAGCCTGATCATGCTCGATATCGATTTTTTCAAGCGCTACAACGATGCTTATGGTCATGTCGCCGGCGATCAATGTCTGGCGCAGGTGGCGCAAGTGGTGAAGGCCTGCTGCCAGCGCAGGTCGGATCTGGCGGTGCGTTATGGCGGCGAAGAATTTGCCGTGCTGCTGCCGGACACCGACATCAACGGTGCGCTGGCGATTGCCGGGCAGATTCGCCGTAGCGTGATCGACAAGCACATCATCCACAGCGGCTCGCCGACCGGTTATCTCACCGTGAGCCTGGGCTGTTATGCGTTTATTCCGCACGGCAACGACAGCCCGCAAGTGTTTATCCAGCGCGCGGACGCGGCGTTGTATCAGGCGAAAAATGCCGGGCGCAATCGCGCGGCGGTGTATGCGCCGGAAGAAGGTTTTGCCGAACTGATGCGGTCGGATCGCTGATTCTTTCAGTCAACAGAAATCAGAAGTGGGAGCGAGCCTGCTCGCGAATCGGTGTGTCAGCTTGCATCAAGGTTGGCTGACAGACCGCTTCCGCGCGCAGGCTCGCTCCCACATTGGGTCCTGATGTAAGCAGGACTATCTGGGATGGCTCTTGTTCGTTCAGCCGCCCGTGCCACCGCCCGCGCCACCCGTGCCGCCGCCGGCCGAACCGGTGCCACCGCCCGCGCCGGAACCCGAGCCACTGGCGCCGCCATTGGTACCCGTACCGGTGCCCATGCCCGAGCCAGTACCAGTGCCGGTGCCGTTATTGGTTCCGCCAGAACCGCTGCCACCCGATGGCGAGCCCGGGGTGTTGTCTGGCGGCATGGTCGAGCTGCTGGCGCCGCCGGACTTGGTGCCCGTCGCATCGGTGCTGTCATTGGCCGCGAAGCTGGCGGCGGACGCCGTGGCGAGCAGGCCGGCCAACAATAACGAAGTGAATTTGCGCGTCATCATGGTACGTCTCCTGATAAAGGGGATTACCTGATATTGGTCTTGCGCACTGAAACCTTGGTGCCCGTCGAGTGACGAGCGGTCAGTCGCCGCGCCGAGTGGCCTACCGTTCTTCTGCAATATTGGCTATTTGCCGAACCACCCCCGGGGACTAACGTAGCCACACATTCAATCGCTACCCCGGAGCCCACCATGCAACCTCGTGCCGATTTCTACACCGCTTCCCCCGATGCCATGAAAGCGATGATGGCGCTGGAAAATGCCGTCTCGAAACTGTCGCTGGAAAAGAGCCTGCTCGAACTGGTCAAGCTGCGCTCTTCACAGATCAACGGCTGCGCATTCTGCATCGACATGCACACCGCCGACGCGATCAAGGACGGCGAAACCCCACGCCGCCTGTTCGCCGTGACGGCATGGCGGGAAGCGCCGTTCTTCAGCGAGCGTGAGCGTGCCGCGCTGCTGTGGACCGAGTCGCTGACACAACTGAGCCTGACCCACGCGCCGGACGAAGACTATGAAGTCGTCGCTGCACAGTTTTCGCCGAAGGAACTGGTTGACCTGACCGTGGCGATCAACACCATCAACGGCTGGAATCGCCTGGCGGTGGGCTTCCGCAAACTGCCGCAGGCCTGAGGCATTCACGCTTTTCCCTTGTGGGAGCGAGCCTGCTCGCGAAGGCGACGTGTCAGTCACCATCATCGTTGCGGACATACCGCATTCGCGAGCAGGCTCGCTCCCACAGGGAGATCTTCAGTGTCCATCTGAACTCGGCCTCGTGTGAGCGCACCTTGCGCATCAAGAACACCATCACAGCGTGCATTGCTTTGTATTAATACGAAGCATTACTATTCACGCCCCTTTCTCACCACGCCGCCCATCCCCCATGCGCTCCCGCAGATCCGGCTTTTTCGAGCATTACGAAGAGTTGATCGGCACCTGGACTCGGCGCCTGCGCAATCGCGCGCAGGCCGAGGATCTGGCGCACGACACCTTTGTGCGGGTGCTCGAGGCGGATTCGGCGGCGGTGCAGCAGCCGCGTGCGTATTTGCATCAGACTGCACGCAATATCGCCGTTGACGGTTATCGTCGGGAGGACCGGCGGGGCGTCATGGAGTCGGAGGCGGTCGAGGATAGTGCGTCGTCGGCGGGCGATCCGGAGCATTACATGCACGCGATCCAGTTGGCCGATTCCATCGAACGCGCGCTCACCGAGCTGCCGCTCAACTGCCGCAAGATCTTTGTCTGGCAGAAGATCGAAGGCCTGACGCAGGCAGAAATCGCCGAACGCCTGGGGCTGTCCAAGAACATGGTCGAAAAGTATATGATCCGCACCCTGCGGCATCTGCGTGAGCGACTGGATGGCTTGCAGTCATGAGCGTTCGCACCTTTTCATTCTCAGCCGGACAGGACATTCCATGATGGAAACGGGTGATTGCGCCTGTGGGCAAACGGCGGTGCGTGACGAAGCGGCGGCCTGGTTCGTGCGATTGCAAGAGCCGAATGTCAGCGTCGAGCAACGGCAGCGCTTCGAGGCTTGGCTGAACGAGCATCCGCAACACCGCGAAGAATTCCAGTTGCTGCAGGGTTTGTGGACGGCGGCTGATCTGCTGCCGACGTCGCGTCTTCAGGCGCTTGCGCAAACTCCCCGCCGCGAACGCCGGCCGTTGCTGCGTTATGCCGTGGCCGCGAGTGTTCTGGCCGTGGCGCTGGGGCTTGGCCTGTTCAGTGGTTTGAATCATCCGGGTGGCTACCGCGCCGAATTCGCCACGGCGCCGGGCGAGCGCAAGCATGTGGCGTTGCCGGACGGTTCGCTGATCGATCTGAACAGTCGCAGCCGCTTGCAGGTGCGTTATGAGAAGGATCGACGGCTGATCGAATTGAGCGCGGGCGAGGCGATGTTCAGTGTTGAACACGACGCCTCGCGTCCGTTTATTGTCGAAGCCGGCAGCGGCAAGGTCACAGTCACCGGTACGCGTTTCGATGTGCGCCGCGATGCCACGCAGACCCGCGTGGCGGTGGAGCAGGGCACGGTGAAGGTGCAGGGAAGTGCTGCCCCGGACAACCAATTCATCAACCTCACCGCAGGCCTCGGCACGGCGGTCGATGCCCAGGGCAAGGTCCTGCCGGCCTACGCGGTCAACCCGGCGGAACTGACCGCATGGCGCAACGGCAAACTGGTGTTCAACAACGCCAGCCTCGGCGAAGTAGCGGCGGAAGTATCGCGCTATCGCGACAAACCGCTGACCGTAACCCAGCCGAACGTGGCCAGCCTGCGCCTGACCAGCGTGTTCAAATCCGATGACACCGACGCTTTGCTCAAAGCCTTGCCGAGCATCCTGCCGGTGACGGTGCGCACCCTTGCCGATGGCAGTCAGGAAATAATTTCCAGATAGCATTCAGGTTTTTTTTCAGTTCATCGTCTTCCTGTTCAACTGCAACTGGTTTGCATTAACAGCCGCACACTCTTGCGATCCACAGGACTGCGTACGACGTGAACATCACCACAACCCACAATAAAAAATCCCCTTGGTTGCCATTGGCTCTCGCGCTGGCGGTCAGCGCCGCGATGCCGTTGGCGTTTGCCGCTGAAGCCATTCATATCCGCGCGCAACCGCTGGGCCAGGCCTTGAGCGAACTGGGCCAGCAAACCTCGCTGCAGGTGTTTTTCAGCCCTGAGCTGGTGGCCGGCAAACAGGCGCCAGCGGTCGACGGCGACCTTTCACCAGAGCAGGCTTTGCGTCAGCTGTTGCAGGGCAGCGGTCTCGATTATCAGATCAACGAAGGCTCGGTGACGCTCGCTCCAGCCGCCACCTCCGCAGCCAGCAACGGCCCGCTGGAGCTCGGCGTGACCGACATCAAAGTGGTCGGCGACTGGCTCGGTGACGCGGACGCGGCGGTGGTGCAGAACCACCCCGGCGCACGCACGGTGATTCGCCGCGAAGCGATGGTCGAGCAGGGCGCGATGAACGTCAGCGACGTGCTCAAACGCGTGCCTGGCGTGCAGGTGCAGGACTCCAATGGCACCGGCGGCAGTGATATTTCCCTCAACGTCGGCGTACGCGGTCTGACTTCGCGCCTGTCGCCACGCTCGACCGTGCTGATCGACGGCGTACCTGCCGCGTTTGCTCCGTACGGCCAGCCGCAACTGTCGATGGCGCCGATTTCCTCGGGCAACCTCGACAGCATCGACGTGGTGCGTGGCGCCGGTTCCGTGCGCTACGGGCCACAGAACGTCGGCGGCGTGATCAACTTCGTGACCCGCGCGATCCCGGAGAAAACCACCGGCGAAATCGGCACAACGCTGGAGACCACTCAGTACGGCGGCTGGAAACACATCGACACCGCATTTCTTGGCGGCACCGCCGACAACGGCATGGGCGTCGCGCTGCTGTATTCCGGCGTTAACGGTCACGGGTATCGCGAGCGCAACAACGGCAACGACATCGACGACGTGCTGCTCAAGACGCACTGGGCGCCGACCGACCAGGACGATTTCACTCTCAATTTCCACTACTACGACGCCAGCGCCGACATGCCCGGCGGTCTGACCCAGCGTCAGTACGACGACAAACCGTACGAATCGGTGCGTGACTACGACCAGTTCACAGGCCGACGCAAGGACGTGTCGTTCAAGTGGATTCGCCAGATCGACGAGCGCACCCAGGCAGAAATCCTCACCTACTACACCGACAGCTTTCGCGGCAGTACCATCGCTGCGCGCGATCAGCGCACCCTCAGCTCATACCCGCGTTCCTACTACACCCTCGGCATCGAGCCGCGCGTGTCGCGGGTGTTCGATGTCGGCCCGACCACCCAGGAAGTCAGCGTCGGTTATCGCTATTTGAAAGAGGCTATGCACGAAGAGTCGAGTCGTCTGGCGCTGGTCAACAATCAGCCAGTGGTCACGCCGACTTCCGACGGCCATGTATTTCAGGATCGCACCGGCGGCACCGAAGCCAATTCGGTGTATGTCGACAACAAGATCGACGTCGGCAACTGGACCATCACCCCGGGCATTCGCTTCGAACACATCAGCACCGATTGGCATGATCGCGCTGTCCTCGACACCGCTGGCCGGCCGGTCCCGGAGAAAAACCGCAGCATCGAAAGCAACGAACCGCTGCCGGCGCTGAGCGTGATGTATCACCTGTCCGATGCCTGGAAGCTGTTCGCCAATTACGAAACCTCGTTCGGCAGCCTGCAATATTTCCAGCTCGGCCAGGGCGGTTCGGGTGACAGCACCGCCAACGGTCTGGAGCCGGAAAAGGCCAAGACCTACGAGATCGGCACGCGCTACAACGATGATGTCTGGGGCGGCGAGGTGACGCTGTTCTACATCGACTTCGATGACGAACTGCAATACATCAGCAACGACGTCGGCTGGACCAATCTCGGCGCGACCAAGCACCAGGGCATTGAAGCGTCGGTGCATTACGACATGGCGGCCCTCGATCCGCGCCTCGATGGTTTGACTGCCAACGCCGGTTTCACCTACACCCGCGCCACCTATGAAGGCGAGATCCCCGGCTTCAAGGGCCGCGATCTGCCGTTCTATTCGCGGCAGGTTGCGACGGTAGGTTTGCGGTACGAGATCAACCGCTGGACGTACAACATCGATGGCTTCGCCCAATCGAAACAGCGTTCGCCGGGCACCGGTGTGAATGCGGATGGCAGCTTCAATGGCAACTACATCACTGAAGGCACGGCGGACGGGCAGTACGGCGACATCCCGGGTTACGTGACCTGGAACGTGCGCGGCGGCTACGACTTCGGTCCGCAGGTGTCGAACCTCAAGCTCGGTGCCGGGGTGAAGAACGTCTTCGACAAGCAATACTTCACCCGCTCCAGCGACAACAACTCGGGGATGTATGTCGGCGCACCGCGCACGTTCTTCGTGCAGGCCAGCGTAGGTTTCTAAGGCTTGATCGTTCCCACGCTCTGCGTGGGAATGCAGCCCGGGACGCTCCGCGTCCCTTGCAAAGCCGAACGCGGAGCGTCCGTTGAGGCATTCCCACGCAGAGCGCGGGGAACGATCTGGCTACGTCCTGCGAGCCTGCTCGCGAAGCTTTCAGACCTTGAGGACTTTGCCGCCAATCGCCACAGCCACCAGCAATACCGCCATCAGTCCAAAGGCAAAACTCAGGCTGCTGGCATGCGCGACAAAACCGATCACCGCTGGCCCGGCGAGAATCCCGGCATAACCCAGCGTGGTAATCGCCGGCACCGCGATGCTCTCCGGCATCACCGTCTGCTTGCCCACCGCCGTGTACAACACCGGCACGATGTTCGAGCAACCGGCGCCGACCAGCGCATAACCTACCAGCGCCGCTTGCCAGCTCGGCGCGAAGGTGGCGAGAAACAGTCCCGCAGCCGCCAACAGCCCGCCGAACAGAATGATCCGCGTCGCACCCAGCTTGCGCACGATGCGGTCACCGAGCAGACGGCCGACGGTCATGGTCAGGGCAAACGCTGCGTAACCCATTCCCGCGTAAGCCGTGTCGATCCCGCGTTCCTGAGCGAGGAACACAGCGCTCCAGTCCAGCGCCGCGCCTTCGGTGAGGAACACGATGAAGCACATGCCACCGATAAACAGCACGATGCCATGGGGAATGGCGAACGCCGGGCCGGAGCTTTCGCTGCCATAGGGCAACATGTGCGGCACGCACTTGAGCAAGGCGCCGATCAGCAAAACCACTACCACCAGCATCGCCGCCAGCGGTGTCAGGCCGAGGCCGAGCAGGGCACTGACGCCCGCCGCGCCGACAATGCCACCGAGGCTGAACAAACCGTGGAACCCCGACATCATGTGCTTGCCGCTGGCGCGTTCAACGATCACTGCTTGCAGGTTCACCGTCGAATCCACCGTGCCGAGGCCGGCGCCGAACATAAACAGCGTGGCGATCAGCGCCGGGATCGATGACACCGTCGACAGCAGGGGCAATGCCGCGCAGATCAGCAGCGTGCCGCCGGTGGCCACACGTCGGCAGCCGAAGCGCGTGGCGAGAATCCCCGCCAGCGGCATCGCCAGAATCGAGCCGACACCCAGGCACAGCAGCAGTAATCCCAGCGTGCCCTCATCCAGCCCGGCTCGCGCCTTGGCGTACGGCACCAGCGGCGCCCACGCGGCGATGCCGAGGCCAGCGATGAAAAAAGCGACGCGGGTGGACATCTGTTGCAGACGTCCGGGGACGAAGGTGTCTTGGGGGTTGAGGCTGGTCATATCGATCCTTGGCAAAAAAACAACTGCATCCCGAGTGACATTCTGACGGCGTTGAGGTTCGATCTCAGGCCTTTCGGGGCATAACGGTGAACATCCTACCCTGTGGGAGCGAGCCTGCTCGCGAAAGCGGTGGGTCAAATATGGAATTGTCGACTGACGCACCGCCTTCGCGAGCAGGCTCGCTCCCACACTGGTTTGCCGTTTACAGTCGGATTTTCGCCAGCATGGAATACGGGAACAAGGCATGACGAAGTTCTACGACGCACGCGGCAATATCTACGGAGTGGTCTCGCCCCAAGCCTTGCGCGAAGCCGGAATCGCTTTGCCAGCGAGGGCCGCAGAGTGCGCCGTATCCAGGCAGCAATGGAGCGAGGCCGCCATCGCCTTGTGCTGTCACTGGCCCGAAGGCCAACGCCCGGCCAACAGCAAACCCCACCGCAGCGACGGCCTGCTGATCGGCCCGTTCCAGGCATTGGCGCCGTTCGATGTACTCATCGTCAACACCGACGGCAGCCTCGCCGAGCGCAGCGGTAACGGCCTGACGATTTTTTCTCAGGCATTGACCGAGCAAGGCTTGATGGCGGAGCAGGGCGTCGTGTTGCGCGTTCATCATGACAAGGGCGAGGCGCTGGAAACCGCTGTGACACCGGCCCAAGTCGAAGGCGTGCGCGGTTTTTGGCTCGACCTCGGCCGGCCCGGATTCGGCCCGCGAGCCGTTGGGGCGCAGGCAGTCGAGAGCGTTCAAATCAATAATCGCGACGTCAGCCATGTCCAGCCGCTGGCGGAACTCGATCCTGACTGGAGCCACAGCCAATTCGTCCGTATCGGCAATCCGCACTGTGTAACGCTGCTCAGCGATGCAAGCGCTTTGCCTAGCAACGAACAGATGGGTGAATCACCGCTGAACGAGAGGCTGACGGCAATCGCCTATGCCATGCCCACCGGTGCCGGCAATCCCTGTCCGGCGGGCGTCAATCTGCAGTGGGCCGCGCTGGTGTCGCCGCAGAAAATCGCTGCGCGGGTATTCGAGCGTGGCGAAGGTCCAACCGCGTCATCCGGCACCAGCGCCAGTGCGGTCGCGTGTGCAGCGTGGCGGGTGGGTTGGGTCGAGGCGGGTGAAGTGCGGGTGGTCATGCCGGGTGGCACCGCACCGGTTTTGCTTGAGGTTTCGGAAGGGGAGTTGCTGCGCGTCAGATTGTTTGGCACGGCGCGGTTGGCGGGTTGATTCGGCCGACGCTATCGCTGGCAAGCCAGGCTCCCACAGGTTTTGCATGATGGCCCAATCATGTGCTCAACACAAAATCTGTGGGAGCCTGGCTTGCCAGCGATGAGGCCATCAGCCCCAGCGCAATCTCAACTGAACTCCACCACCGGCATCTGCCGCTTCATCAACACCTTGCCGCCGCGAATCGAATACAGCGGCAGGCCCTGGCTGCGGATCACTTCGTAGTCGCTGTCCGCCGAGAGAATCAGCAGGTTCGCCGGGCGGCCCTGTTCCAGTCCGTAACGCTCGCCCAGGTGCATGGCTTTGGCGCTGTTGTCGGTGACCAGATCCAGCGCACTTTGCAGGTTGCGATAACCGAGCATGTGGCAGATGTGCAGGCCGGCTTCGAGCACGCGCAGGATGTTGCCGTTACCCAGCGGATACCACGGGTCGACGATCGAATCCTGGCCGAAACACACGTTCATCCCGGCTTCGAGCAGTTCATTGACGCGGGTCACGCCCCGGCGTTTGGGGAAGTTGTCGAAGCGCCCTTGCAGATGAATGCTTTCGGTCGGGCAGGAAACAAAACTGATCCCGGAATGGCCGAGCAGGCGGAACAGTTTGGCGCAGTAGGCGTTGTCATAAGAGCCCATCGCCGTGGTGTGGCTGGCGGTGACGCGGGCGCCCATGTCGCGGCTGCGCGCTTCTTCGGCAAGCACTTCAAGGAAGCGTGAATGCGGATCGTCGGTCTCGTCGCAATGCACATCGACCAGGCAGCCGGTGCGCTCGGCCAGGTCCATCAGAAACTTCACCGAGCTGACGCCCTGATCGCGGGTGTACTCAAAATGCGGAATGCCGCCGACCACGTCGGCGCCCATGCGGATCGCCTCTTCCATCAGCTCGCGCCCGTTGCGGAACGACTCGATGCCTTCCTGCGGGAACGCGACGATTTGCAGGTCAATCAGGTGACGGCTTTCCTCACGCACTTCGAGCATGGCCTTGAGCGCGGTGAGTTGCGGGTCGGTGACGTCAACGTGGGTGCGCACGTGCTGAATACCGTGGGCGGCCAGGGCCTGAATGGTCTTCTTGGCGCGGGTCTTGGTGTCTTCTTCGGTGATGGTGACCTTGCGCTCGCCCCAGCATTCGATGCCCTCGAACAGCGTGCCGCTCATGTTCCAGCGCGGCTCGCCGGCGGTGAGGGTGGCGTCGAGGTGGATGTGCGGCTCGACGAAGGGCGGCACCACCAGATTGCCGCCGGCATCGAGGTCATCCGCGCCGAGGGTCGGCGCTTCGGTCTGACGGGCGATGCTGTGGATCAGGCCGTCTTCAAGGTGCAATTCGTGCAGGCCTTCCTGGTTGCGCAGGCGGGCGTTGATGATGTGCATCAGGCGAATCCTTTTTATAGGTCTTGTAGTGGTGCGCTGACGCGACGGGCGCCGAGCATACCGGTGACGATGACATACGTTAGCGCGGCAGCGACCGTGAAAGTCGGCGGTTTCGAAGGCTTGCTCAGCGTGGTGCCGACCGGTTCGCTGGACTGGTCGACGGCGATCACCCTGGTCTTCGGCACCTTCGTCAGCGGCGCGACCCAAGCCACC
>NZ_JAFGYL010000042.1:0-14938 GCF_017491835.1 Pseudomonas sp. 67(2021) | reverse complement strand
GATAAGTGGTGCGCCACACATCGACCCGCGCGCAATGTGGGCGCAGCATCGAAAAATACTCACTGGCACTGGCCATGTCGGTACGCTGCCCGGCAGCGTCTGTCAGCCTGCTCGCCCACGGCCCATTGGCGGCGACTTCACGCATCAAACGGTGGGACGGTTCGTTGAGGTTGTCCGGCATCTGGATCGCCAGGCTGCCACCGCCTGAAAGCTTGCTCGCCAAGGCTGGCAGCAACGAAGCGTGATCAGGCACCCATTGCAAAACCGCGTTGGCGAAGATCACATCGAACGGGCCTTGATCGGTCCACTTGTCGATCTCGGCCACCTCGAACTGCACATCGGGCAAGCGCTTGCGCGCGGCGGCGATCATGTCCGCCGAACTGTCCAGGCCACTGACCCTGGCAGCGGGAAAACGCTGCACCAGCAACCCGGTGGAATTGCCCGGCCCGCAACCGATATCCACCACCGCCCGGGCGTGCGCCGTGGGTATCGCCGCTAACAGATCACGGGCCGGGCGGGTGCGTTCATCTTCGAAAGCGACGTATTGCTGGGCAGACCAACTCATTGCGTTCTCCTGTTGGGGTTTTCTGTCGACTGTCGACACGATACCGCGATCTGCGCCGTACGCCTTCCCTACCAAAGTCCTGCACCGAAACTTGTAAACAGAATTTTCAGCGCAACGCCGATGTCTGAATTTCAAGCTCCCAAAACAAGGACTTCCATCATGAAATTCGCAAAAATTGCCCAAAAACTTGCCCTGTGGGCCGGTAGCCCGAAGACGTTCATGGGGGCGTTGATTCTGATCGGGTTGTGGGGTTTGAGCGGGCCGATTTTTGGTTACAACGACACTTGGCAACTGATCATCAATACATCGACGACGATCATCACGTTCCTGATGGTGTTCCTGATTCAGAACACGCAGAACCGCGATACCGACATTCTGCACTTGAAACTCGATGAGCTGCTGCGGGTGAACAAGGAAGCGCAGAACGCGATGCTCGGGCTGGAGGCGCTGGATCTGAAACAGCTTGAAGCGTTGCGCCGGCATTACCGCGCGCTGGGTGAGAATCAGGTGTTCGATCTTGAGGGGCTTGGCGACAAGAGCAAGCCAAAGCAGGATTTGAATGAGTGCTGAGCAAGTAAACACACCCTGTGGGAGCGAGCCTGCTCGCGAAGAGGGAGGGTCAGTCAAAACATCATTGACTGACAGACCGCTTTCGCGAGCAGGCTCGCTCCCACAGGGCAAGCATCGCTTTTCAACTCAAGATTTCGTTCGCGCTGCAACAATACGGCGAAGTTAGCGACTGGCCTGCAACGCTCGGGCTTTCTCCAGATGGCTTTGCAGTTTCGGCAAAGTCTCATCGGCGAACGCTTTGATTTCCGGCACGTCGGTGGTCTGTGCCTGTTGCTCGATCTGGGTGATGGCCTCTTCGGTCGCCTTGACCTGACTGGCGGCATAGGCCTGATCGAAAGTCGCGCCGTCCTTCACTTCCGGCATCAACTCTTTGGCCTTGTCGGCGAGTTCTTCGCGGGGGGCAACCGGCAGGTCGAGCTTCTTGGCGATTTTCGCCAAATGCTGGTTGGCCGTGGTGCGGTCGTTGATGACAACAATGGTGTAATCCTTGACCTCTTTGGATTCGGTTTTGCCGTGGGCCTGACGGCTGGCTTCGATGTCAGCCATGCCTTTGGCGGAGGCATCGTTGATGAATTCGGCAGGCGACTGGGCGAACGCAGTGCTGGCGCACAGGCCCAGCAGAGTCGCAAAACTGGCATTACGTAAACGGGTGGCCATCCGGCTCATGGTCGCGCCCTCCTTCGTTGAAAATTCAAGCGGGCCGTGATTCGCCCGCTGCTCAAATAGTCGCGGCGGACAATTGTCCGCCTCAGTTAAGAAGGCTTTGGCGTTCAAAGGTTTAGAAAATCTGCCGAGGCCGCGACGAACGGCGCTCCCGCTTCAGATGCCCAGCGCCCGATGATTCAGGCGTTTGGCCGCATACATCGCTTGATCGGCATGCCGGAACAGTTGCTGTTCTTCTTCACCGTGTTCAGGAAAGCGCGCCACGCCGATGCTCGATTCGATCCGCAAGTCATGCCCGTCGAGGCGCATGGGCTGCGCCAGCACCTGACGGATTTTTCCGGCGACGCTGTCGGCATCTTCGGCGGCATGCACGCTATGCAACAGCACGACAAACTCATCGCCACCGATACGCGCCACGGTGTCGGTTTCACGCACGCAGCCTTTCAGCCGATTGGCCACGGTTTGCAGGAGCATGTCACCGACGGCATGGCCATGGGTGTCGTTGACCTGTTTGAAGCGATCCAGATCGACATACAGCAACGCCATATGTCCGTGCACGGCTCGCGCATGGGCCAGCGCAGCCCTGAGCCGGTCACGCAGCAGTTCGCGGTTGGGCAGTTGCGTCAGCTGATCGTATTGCGCCATGCGCTTGAGCCGCGCATGCAGTTGCTGGCGTTCGATGGCCGTGGCGACTTGTGCGCAGACGTATTGCAGCAGTTCCTTGTCCTGCTCGGTGTAGCGTTCGCCGCCAGCGAGGCTTTTGACGATCAAGGCGCCGATGGTGCCGTTTTTTGAGCTCAGCGGTACGCCGAGCCAGCAAGGCGCGTTCTGCTCCGCCACCAGCGCAGCGAAGTCGGGCGTGGCATCGGCGCTGTCCGGGGTCAGCAACATTGGCTGGCCGCTGCGGATCACTTGCGCGCAAAGCCGTCCGATGACCGTGCCGGGCTGCTCGGGCTGCAATTCGTGATCGTCGACGTGATAGGGAAAACTCAGCTGCGCGCAGTGTTCGTCATACAGCGCCACGGAAAAATTCAGCGCCGGCAGCCATTCGCCAATGAGCAAATGGACCCTTTTGAACAGCGCCAGCAAATCTTCCGCCGCATGCGCCGCCTCGGAAATTGCGTACAACGCCGCTTGCCGCGACTCGGCCTGCTTGCGCTCGGTGATATCGCGGGCGACGGCGATGCGCAGTTGGTCGACCTCCGACCAGCGCGCCGACCAGGAAATATGCGCGACGCTGCCGTCCTTGCGCAGGTAGCGGTTCTCGAAATTGTGCTTCGGGTCGCCGCCCATGATTTCGCCTGCGGCCGCGAGGGTGCGCTGGCGATCGGCCGGGTGCACCAGCTCGATCATCGAGCGGCCGATCAGCTCGTCAGGCGTGTAGCCGAAAATCCGCTCGCAGGCAGCGCTGACAAAAACGAAACGGCCCTGTTTGTCGACCGCGCAAACGGCGTCCAGCAACAGGTCCATGTAGCTCGCCAGCGGCGCAGGGTTAGGGCTTTCCATGGTTCTACGGGATGTCCGCACAGTGCAGCGATTTCAATCGTCCATGATCGTGATTGCGCGTCCCTGCCCATTTCATCAAGTCTTGTTCGGCAGCAGCCCCGGCAGCGCGTGCATCAACGCATTGATGGCGAAGCCGATAAACATCACGCCGCATAAACGGGTGATGAGCAGCTCATGCCGCTGATACACCATGCGCACTCGCTGTGCGCCGACCACGCCGATGAGGATAGCGTAAGCCAGCGCACCGCCGATAAAGCTCAGGGCGATCAGCGCCGGCAGCATCGACCAGTTAAGCAGTTCGGCGCGGCTCGACAGCAGCGCCGTAAAGGTCGCCACCGCCACCGGGTAGGCCTTGGGATTGGTCAGGCCGAAGACGATGCCGTGCCAGAACGGCTGCCGCGCCGCGCCTTGCGCCTCGTCGCCGCTGCGGCGTTGGGCACGCACCGCACGCCAGCCGAGCCAGAACAGGTACACCGCGCTGAGCACGCCGAGTACATCGAACGCGGTGCTACCGATCTCACGGGCGCCGACGATTGCCACCAGCGCGGTACTGCACCAGATCACGTCGCCGAGCAGATGCCCACACAGAAAACCCGCCCCGGCGCGCCGGCCATGGGCCGCGCCAATCCCGAACACCGCCAGCACGCCCGGCCCGGGCGTGATCCCGTAGATGAAACCCGAAGCCAGAACGGCCAACAGCAATGATGGAGTCATGAGAAACCTGCA
This sequence comes from Pseudomonas sp. 67(2021), assembly GCF_017491835.1. NCBI lineage: Bacteria > Pseudomonadati > Pseudomonadota > Gammaproteobacteria > Pseudomonadales > Pseudomonadaceae > Pseudomonas > Pseudomonas sp. 67(2021). The sequence continues at coordinate 10,908 of NZ_JAFGYL010000042.1, read as the reverse complement.
AGCGCCAGAACACGGCGCAGAGTCTATATCACCGCGATTGAAGCGGATCAGGGTTCGTCGCAGAAACGCATGCCGGGGTACGGTTTCTGCCGACACGCAGCCAGCCGCGACTGCAAATCGCCGACATGGGCTTCCAGCTTGTGGCCGTCGGGGTCGAGAAAGTAGAACGACGCGCCTTCAATAGCCTCTCAGATTTTCGGGAACGAAATATTGCTGTCCGTCATAGCGCAACGTGGTCAGCACCGGCTTTTCGTGGGTAGTTTTCGATTCGCAGGTGTCGGGTGCCCCCTCACCGACCAGGCCCGTAGTGACTGAGCGGACAATGATATCGGCGTAACCATGGGAACTGGTTTTGCCCATCTCAAGCGTACGCACCGTCTCCGAGCGCTCTCCGGCACAATTGCCATCCCATTCGCCACTGAAGCTGTAGACGACCAAACGATCCAGCACCGGGCGCAGTTTGTCGCCCTCTTTCACGTAGAGCGACAGCAGGGTTTCATCCAGCGGATTGACGCGCGACGAGCCTTTGAAATGGGCGCGTACGCCGAAGGCACGGAGGTCGGACGTGAGTTTATAACGCGCCGTATCCAGCTCCAGACTCTCCAGCGCGATGGCATCGGAGAGAAACGCCGACCGCTGATGATAGGTCGCCAGCGGCTTGGGGCTGCCAGCGGTAGTGACGGCCAGAGCCAGATCGTATGAACCCACCCTGCCGTCATGGCCATAGACCGGATCGGGCACGAACGTCGATAGCGCGGTAATCGTCAGCTGCGGATAAGCCGGCCAGTCCTTGCACAGCGAGAAATCCGCTTCCGCGCTGACCGCTGGCGGTGTGCAATCGGCCCACGCCTGCCCAGCCATGAACCATCCGCAGAGCGCTACTGCGCTGATCCAATTGGACTTCATTGTCAATTCCCGCTCCTTGAAGATATTTCCAGGCGCGCACTATCCCTTTCTGCATCGGAGGATTCAACAGATCTGGCCAGCGAATCTTCTCATGTGTCTGAAGTCGGAATTCGCGAGCCGGCTCGCTCCCACAGGAAAGCCGCATTGCAAATGCGGGAGCGAGCCTGCTCGCGAAGGCGTCATCGCCAACGCCGCCAATCTCAATACTTGTCCAGCGTGCGCAACTTCTGCGGCAAGCCCCACAGCAGCAACGCTGCGGCGATCAGCGCGGCGACGCCGATGACGTACAGCGCCGGGGTGGTGCTGCCGGTGAGGTCCTTGATGCGTCCGACCATGACAGGGCTGACGATCCCGCCGAACTGCCCCAGGGTATTGATCACCGCGATCCCGCCCGCTGCGCCGGCACCGGCGCCCGCCAGCAGTTTCGGTGGCAGGGTCCAGAAGCTCGGAATCGAAGCGATGATGCCCGCGCCGAGCAGGCCGAGCGCGACGATCAGGAAGGTCGTGTGGCTGGAGAAGATTCCCGCGCTGAAAAAGCCGATCGCGCCGACGATCACCAGCCCGGCGACAAACTTGCGCCGTTCACCGGTGGCGTCTGACAAGCGCCCGATCACCACCATGCTGATCGCCCCGCAGATGTACGGAATGGCGGTCAGCAGGCCGATCATCACCGGGCTTTCGGTGCCGGCGCTGCGGATCAATTGCGGTGCCCAGAAATTCAACCCGTAGGACGCGACCTGAATCAGGAAGTAGATCAAACCCAACGTCAGGAACCCGGGAATTTTCAGCGCCGCGAGCAATGAGCCGCCGCTCTTGTGTGGTTCGTGACGAGCGATGCGACTGGAGAGCAATTTCTTCTCGTCAGCGGTCAGCCAGTGCGCATCCTCGATGCGGTCCTTGAGCTGCGTCAGCACCAGAAAACCCAGCGCGATGCACGGCACGCCTCCGAGCAGGAACAACCAGTGCCAGCCGCGCATCTGCAACACGCCGTCGAGGTGTTGCAACACCAACCCCGAAAACGGCGCGCCGACCAGCCCGGCGAATGCCGAGGCGAGAAACAGCATCGAGGTGATGCGGCCACGGAAGTGCTGCGGAAACCACAGGGTCAGGTAATACAGCACGCCCGGAGCAAACCCGGCTTCCATCGCGCCGATGACGAAGCGCAGCGCATAGAACTGCCATTCGCTGTTGACGAAGACCATCGCCGCCGTCGCCACGCCCCAGGACATCATGATCCGCGCAATCCAGCGCCGTGCGCCGACCTTGTACAGCATCATGTTGCTCGGCACTTCGAACAGCACGTAACCGACCACGAACAGCCCGGCGCCCAAGCCGTACGCGGTGTCGCTCAGGCTCAGGTCGGTCTGCAGCTGGAATTTGGCGAAGCTGATGTTGATGCGATCGAAGAAGGCGAACAGGTAGCAGACCATGATCAGCGGCATCAGGCGCCAGGCGACTTTGCTGACCAGGGCTTTTTCGGCGTCGTGATCGACGGACGGATTCACGCCCGCCTCCATTACGTTGAGGCTCATAGATTTTCTCCAGGCGGACTACCGATGGGCGTCCGATTGTTTTTGTTGTCTGGTTACTGCTGAATGCTTTTGAACTGTGGGAGCGAGCCTGCTCGCGAATGCGCCAGATCAGTCGATACCGATGTTGAATGACACACCGCGTTCGCGAGCAGGCTCGCTCCCACAAGGGTTTTGTATCTTCAGGTCGGCATCGGATGCAGATCGCAATTGCGCCCGGCCTTGGCCAGTTGGCCGGGAACATCGTGGCCCAACAGCGCCGGCAAGCCGCGCGAAAGCTTCAGCAGCAGCGGCAAATCGATCCCGGTGGGAATGCCGACTTCAGCGCACAGGTTCACCAGGTCTTCGGTGCAGATGTTGCCCGACGCCCCCGGCGCAAACGGACAGCCACCGAGGCCCCCCAGCGCCGCATCGAAGCGCCGCGCGCCGGCCTCGTAAGCGGCCAGCACATTGCACAGCCCAAGGCCGCGAGTGTTGTGGAAATGCAGGGTCAGGTCAGCCGGCGAAACCCGCTGCAAAACGCGCCGCACCAAGCGATCGACCTGACGCGGATTGGCCATGCCGGTGGTGTCGGCGAGGCTGATGCCCTGAATGCCGAGCTCCTGATAAGCGTCGACAATTTGCAGCACGCGATCCTCATCGATCCGGCCTTCGAACGGACAACCGAACGTGGTGGCGATGCTGCCGTTGAGGCGCACACCTGAGCCGCTGACAAACGCAACGATGTCAGCGAACGCCGCCAGCGACTCTTCGCAACGCATGCGCATATTGGCCAGGTTGTGGGTCTGGCTGGCAGACATCACCAGGTTCAACTCATCGGCATTCGCCGCCAGTGCGCGTTGCGCGCCTTTGAGGTTGGGAATCAACGCCACGTAAATAACACCCGGCTGACGCTGAATGCCGTTGAACACTTGCTCGCCGTCACGCAGGCCCGGAATGGCTTTGGGCGAGACGAACGAGCCGGCCTCGATGCGGCTGAATCCGGCCTGTGACAATTGATTGATCAGGGCGATCTTGTCAGCGGTTTCCACCCACGTCGGCTCGATCTGCAAACCGTCGCGGGGCGAGACTTCCTGGACGATCAGGGTTTGCGAATAGTCAGTGATCATTGCACCACCCCCTGGCCTTTCAGACGTTCGATGTCGAGTTCAGTCAGGCCAAGATTGGCGAGAATAGCGTCGGTGTGCTGGCCCAGTTTCGGCCCGGACCAGTTCACCCCGCCGGGCGTCTCCGAGAGTTTGGGGACAATGCCGGGCATCTTCACCGTTGCGCCACCGGGCAACTCGGCATCGAGCAGCATGTCCCGCGCCTGATAGTGCGGATCGGCGACGATGTCAGCCACCGAGTAGATGCGCCCGGCCGGCACTTCAGCGGCTTCGAGGGCGGCCAGTACCTCGTCGATCGGCAGGCTGCTGGTCCAGTGTGTGATGGCCGCATCGAGCAAACCGCTCTGCGCCGCGCGGCCGTCGTTGTGGGCGAACTCTTCTGCCTCGGCCAGATCAGCGCGGCCGATGGTGTGCATCAGACGCTTGTAGATCGGGTCGCTGTTGCCGGCAATCACCACATAAGCGCCGTCGGCCGTGAGGTAAGTATTGGAGGGCGCGATACCCGGCAGGGCACCGCCGCTGCGTTCGCGGACATGGCTAAGCATGTCGTATTCCGGCACCAGACTTTCCATGACGTTGAACACGCTTTCGGCCAGCGACACATCGACGATCTGTCCACCGCCCTGCCCGGTCTTGACCCGCAACAGCGACATCAGCGCGCCGATCACCGCGTGCAGCGAGGCCAGCGAATCGCCGAGACTGACGCCGACTCGCGCAGGTGGCGAATCGGGATTACCGGTGGTGTAGCGGATGCCGCCCATGGCCTCGCCAATCGCACCGAAACCGGGCCGGTCACGGTAAGGGCCGGTCTGGCCGTAGCCGGAGATACGCACCAGGGTCAGGTTCGGATTCAGCGCATGCAGCACGTCCCAACCCAGACCGAGTTTTTCCAGCGCACCGGGACGCAGGTTTTCGATGATCACGTCTGCATCACCGGCCAGTTGCTTGACCAGTTCGATGCCTTCAGCGGATTTGAGATTGAGCGCCAGGGATTTCTTGTTGCGCGATTGCAGGTACCACCACAGCGATGTGCCTTCGTGCAGCTTGCGCCATTTGCGCAGCGGGTCGCCCTGACCCATGGCTTCGATCTTGATTACCTCGGCGCCGAACTCGGCAAGCATGCGCGCGGCAAACGGCGCGGCGATCAGGGTGCCGATCTCGATCACTTTGATTGCACTCAAAGGAGCAGTCATCGCGGGTACCTCTTGTTCTTGGAATATGGCGCCAAGGCTAGAGGAACGATGATCGGCGAATCCAGCCGTCTCTCGGCAATGGGCGTTCGCGAAATGCGAATGCTTCAGCGATGTGGTGAATTCGAAGCCGCTTTCGCGGGCAGGCCCGCTCCCACAGGGTTCAAAGTCAGCCGCACAATTTGCATACACGCTGGAAACTGTGGGAGCGGGCTTGCCCGCGAAGAGGCCGGCCCATTCAATAGAGATTCAGGCGCCCTGCCCGCGCAAATGCTCAAACAACATCCGGCTCACCGGCGACAATCCCGCCTCATCGCGCACCAACACAATCAGCGCGCGATCGGACCAGTTGTCGGTCAGCGGCACCGCACGCAAGCCCAGTGCCTGACCAAACAACTCATAGGCTCGCTGCGGCAGAATGCCGATGCCCATGTTCGCCTGGACCATCCGGCACACCGCATCGAATCCCGGCACATGAATGCGGATGCGCAGGACTTTGCCGGCCTGCCGCGCCGCCGCATGGGTACGCATGTTGATCGAACTGGCTGCGTGCAAGCCGACGTAATCGCTGTCGAGAGTTTCATCGAAAGTCACCGATGCGCGCGTAGCCAACGGATGCTCCGGGAGCATCACCACCACCAGTTTGTCCTGGCGGTACAACACGCTGTGCAGGCCTTTGGTGTCGCTGTCGTCGGAGCAGATGCCGAGGTCGGCGACGCCATCGAGCACGCCCTGAATCACCCCGGCGCTGGGGCGTTCTTCAAGGTCGGTCTTGACCTGCGGATGCCGCGCGGAGAAGTCGCGCAAGTCTTCAGGCAGGAACTGAATGATCGCCGAAAGATTGGCCAGCATGCGCACGTAACCCCGCACACCATGGCTGTGCTCACCCAGCTCCAGGCCCATCTTTTCCACATTGAAGAGCATCTGCCGGGCATGGTGCAGCAGGGTTTCACCGGCCGGCGTGAGGATCATGCCTTTGGCCTGACGCACGAACAAAGCGATGCCCAGCGCCTCCTCCAACTCCATCAGGCGCTTGCTCGCCGCCGACACCGCGATGGCCTCGCGCGCAGCCGCACGGGTCAACGTGCCTTCCTCGTGGACGGCGACGAACAGTTGCAGAGTGATCAGGTCGAGACGGCGGATCAGGCTTTTTTGCAGCATGGGAAACTCGGCGATGGTGGCGCGAACGAACGGCGAGGATAACGCCGTTCGTAAACGCTGTGCCGGTCTCAAAACGCGTTGCGGAAAATTTCCTCGATCTGGCGCTGATCTGCCGCCCGTGGATTGGTCAGTCCGCACGCATCCTTCAAAGCATTGGCGGCGAGCACCGGGATGTCGCTGAGTTTCGCGCCCAGCTCACGCAGTCCGCCGGGAATCTCGACGTCTTTGGCAAGGTTGCGAATGGCATTGATCGCCGCCTGCGCGCCCTCCTCTGCGCTGAAACCACGAATATCCGCGCCCATGGCGTGGGCGACATCCCTGAGTCGTTCAGCACAGACCAGCGCATTGAAACTCTGCACATGCGGCAACAGCACGGCATTGCACACGCCGTGGGGCAAGTCGTAGTAGCCGCCCAGCTGATGCGCCATTGCGTGGACAAATCCGAGCGAGGCGTTGTTGAACGCCATGCCGGCGAGGAACTGCGCGTAAGCCATGTTCTCCCGCGCCGCCAGGTCGCTGCCGTCGCGCACAGCCAGACGCAGGTTGCTGCTGATCAGGCTCATCGCTTTAAGCGCGCAAGCATCGGTGATCGGGTTGGCGGCAGTAGAGACGTAGGCTTCGATGGCGTGGGTCAGCGCGTCCATGCCGGTGGCGGCGGTGAGGCCTTTGGGCATCGCGACCATCAGTTCCGGATCGTTGACTGACAGCAGGGGCGTGACGTTGCGGTCGACGATGGCCATTTTCACGTGGCGCGATTCGTCGGTGATGATGCAGAAACGGGTCATTTCGCTGGCAGTGCCGGCGGTGGTGTTGATAGCGACCAGAGGCAATTGCGGCTTGCTCGAGCGGTCGACGCCTTCGTAATCGCCAATCTGCCCGCCATTGGTTGCGCACAGGGCGATGCCCTTGGCGCAATCATGTGGCGAGCCGCCACCCAGCGACACGACGAAATCGCAACGGCTTTCCTTCAACAGCCCCAAGCCGGATTCGACATTGGCCGTGGTCGGGTTCGGTCTGGCGCCATCGAAGATCACCGAATCGATGTCCTGCATCGCCAGTTTCTCGGCGATCATTGCGGCCACGCCAGCCTTGGCCAGCCCGGCGTCGGTGACAATCAGCGCCTTGCGAAAACCATAATTGCGGATCGCGACCATGGCTTCGTCGAGGCAGCCGCTGCCCATGATGTTGACCGCCGGAATGAAGAAGGTGCTGCTCATCGTATGTCTCCTGACTGAAGCCGGATCGACTGCCTCGATTCGGCGGGTGCACACAGGATCGACCGATCGGTCACGAGCAATGTTGATCTGGCTCAATGTCCGCTCGTGGTAAAGTCGCCGTCCATCTGCCCTTTGTTTTGAGACCGCCCACGCAATGACCGATTTTCTCGATGTCGACGCCACCCTCGAAGACTGGAATGCCTTGCGCGCCGCGAACGATTTCCAGGGTTTGCTGGTGGGCAATGGCGCCAGCCGCGCGGTGTGGGATGACTTCGGCTACGACTCGCTGTTCGAAAACGCCCGTACGGTCGAAGAGAAACCGCTGAGCCCATCGGAACTGGCGGTGTTCGACGCGCTGCAAACCCGCAGCTTCGAACAAGTGCTGGGCGCCCTGAAAACCACCAGCCGGGTCAACAAGGCGTTGGCGGTCAGTTCGGCGGCACCGCGCAATCGCTATTACGCGATCAAGGAAGCGCTGATCAACACGGTGCACGCGGTGCACATCCCGTGGCGGCTGGTGCAGCCTTCGACACTGACGGTGCTCAATGCTGAACTGGCGCGCTATCGCACGGTATTCACCACCAACTACGACCTGCTCAATTACTGGGCGCTGCAACACCCGGGCGAGGCCATCGACGACCTGTTCAACGGCGCGGACGCGAGTTTCGATCTGAGCCAGAGCGCCACCGACAAACCGCGTCTGCTGTACCTGCACGGTGGTCTGCATCTGGTGCGCAATCAGGACGGCACCGCACGCAAACTGACCTCGACCGAGGGCACCCTGCTCGGCAGTTTCGCCATCAACAATACGATCAAGACGCTGGACGACGTGCCGCTGTTCGTCACCGAAGGGCCGAGCGCTGACAAGCTCAAGACCATTCGCAGCTCCGATTATCTGTCGTTCTGCTACGAGCAATTACTGGCTCATGGCGACAGCCTGTGCATCTTCGGCCATGCGCTGGGCGAGCAGGATGCGCATCTGGTGCGCGCGTTGCGCCTGGCCCGACCGAGATGCGTGGCGATCTCGATTTACCCGCGCAGCGCCGCATTCATTCAGCATCAGAAACGTCACTATGCCAAGGTGTTCGACGGTACCGGCGTTGAGTTGCGGTTCTTTGATGCCAAGAGCCATGCGTTGGGTGATCCGCAGTTGTCGGTACCGGTTGAAGTTTGATATTGGCCGGGCTGACGCCTTCGCGAGCAAGCTCGCTCCCACAATGGAATGTAGTCACCTGTGGGAGGGAGCCTGCTCGCGAAGACGGCCTATCAGCCAATACAAAAGGTGACTGGAACACCGCTTTCGCGAGCAGGCTCGCTCCCACAGGTTGATGTCGGATTTCAGAGGACAGGCAGGGTCTTGTCCTTGATGGTTTTCGTCGGGCCGTTGGCCTTCACGCTGGCGATGCCCTTGTCGCACGCGCCATCCGATGAATACGACTCGCTGCTGCCGATGACCTGGTGATTGGCCGCCTTGAGGTTGAAGTACGGGTGGCCATCCTTGGTCGATTTTTTCTCGTAACGCTCGTCCAGCGGGCTGTTGGCCTGTACCGAGGCGATGCCGCCGTCGGCGCCGGCGCGGGTGCTGTAGAGTTCGCTGGTCAGAATCGTTTCGGCGTTCGCCGCTTTCAACACGAACCTGAATTGGCCGTTGCTGCTTTTGCTCACTTCGTACCATCCGGACATGTCTGTTTCTCCTGGGGGCGATTGAGAGATTTCGCGCTTCAGAGTAAAGACCAGCGTCTGCGATCTGTCGCCTGCCTCGACTACAAGGTGATTTTCGTACCGAGCAGACCGAGGAAACCGGCCAGCCATTTAGGATGCGCCGGCCACGCCGGAGCGGTGGCGAAATTTCCCTGAACATGGCCGTCGGTCACCGGAATGTCGATGTAGGTGCCGCCCGCCAGACGTACTTCCGGGGCGCAGGCCGGATACGCGCTGCATTCACGCCCCTCAAGCACACCCGCTGCCGCGAGCAGTTGCGCACCATGGCAGACCGCTGCGATGGGCTTGCCGGCGTTGTCGAACGCGCGCACCAGTTCGAGGACTTTGTCGTTCAGCCGCAGGTATTCCGGCGCACGACCGCCGGGAATCAGCAGCGCGTCGTAATCGGCTTCGCTGGCCTTGGCGAAATCGAAATTGAGCGCGAACAGGTGACCGGGTTTTTCGCTGTAGGTCTGATCACCTTCAAAATCATGAATCGCAGTGCGCACGGTGCTGCCGGCGGACTTGTCCGGGCACACGGCGTGCACCGTGTGGCCGACCATCTGCAGGGCCTGGAACGGCACCATCACTTCGTAGTCTTCGACGTAATCGCCGACCAGCATCAGGATCTTTTTCGCGGCCATGGGAAAACTCCTCGGGGAAAGGTCTGGGAGTATTCAAGGTAGACCCAAATTGAGCTGCAAGCTTCAAGCTTCAAGCTTCAAGCTTCAAGAAAAAACAAGATCACCCATATCAGGCACACCAGCGTCATGCTGCAGCTTGCAGCTTGAAGCTTGCAGCTTGCAGCTTGCAGCTGCCTGTTAAGGCATATAACCGTCAGCGCGCAGCAGTGTTTCCAGGCAATGTTCGCTGATGTGGTAGAACGCTTTCAGCTCTTCGATCTTCGCCAACAACTGCGTCGGATCGACCGGCTCGGCGCGTTTCACCGCGAGAATCATCTTGTTCTTGTTGGTGTGTTCCAGCGAGATGAACTCGAACACCTTGGTCTCGTAACCACAGGCTTCGAGGAACAACGCGCGCAAGCTGTCGGTGACCATTTCCGCCTGTTGGCCGAGGTGCAAGCCGTATTGCAGCATCGGCTTGAGCAGCGCCGGGCTCTGGATCTGCAGGCGGATCTGTTTGTGGCAGCACGGCGAGCACATGATGATCGACGCACCCGAGCGGATGCCGGTGTGTATCGCGTAATCGGTGGCGATGTCGCAGGCATGCAGGGCGATCATCACGTCCAGCTCGCTCGGCGCCACCGTGCGCACGTCACCGCACTTGAACACCAGCCCCGGATGTTCAAGCTTGGCCGCAGCGGCGTTGCACAGGTTGACCATTTCTTCGCGTAATTCGACGCCGGTAACTTCGCCCTCGGCCTTGAGCGTGTTGCGCAGGTAGTCGTGAATGGCGAACGTCAGGTAGCCCTTGCCCGAACCGAAATCGGCGACCCGCACCGGTTTGTCCAGCGCCAGCGGCGACGAGGTCAGGGCATGGCTGAACACTTCGATGAACTTGTTGATCTGCTTCCACTTGCGCGACATCGCCGGGATCAGCTCGTGTTGCGCATTGGTCACGCCGAGGTCCTTGAGGAAGGGGCGACTCAGTTCAAGGAAACGATTTTTCTCGCGGTTGTGCTCGGCCGAAGGCGCTTCACGCAATTGCTGAGGCTTGCTCTTGAACAGCGAACTCTTGCCCTTTTTGCTGTATTCCAGCTGCGCTTCGTCGGTCAGCGCCAGTAAATGCGCATTTTTGAACGAGGCCGGCAGCAGACCGGCAATCAGCGCCACGCCCTCGTCAAGCGGCAGGTTCTTGGTGATGTCGCGGGTCTTGTAGCGATAAACGAAGGAAAGACACGCCTGCGCCTTGACCGTCACCGGTTTGATGATGACCCGCTGCAGATCCGCCTCTTCACCGACGTACTTGGCCAGCACCAGCTTGATAAAACCGCTGTCGTCGAGGCTGGTTTGCAGCAGCTCGATGAACTGGGCGTGGTGATCGGCGGCCGGTTTGGCGGACGGCGCGGAAGAAGCGGAAACGGACATGGACAAGCGGCCTCGGACGGGCGGAATCGGGAATGGCGGGTATTTTAGGG
>NZ_JAFGYL010000041.1:0-15888 GCF_017491835.1 Pseudomonas sp. 67(2021) | reverse complement strand
AGTGAAACGATGCATCGCCGATGGTAGTGTGGGGTTTCCCCATGTGAGAGTAGGTCATCGTCAAGATTAAATTCCGAAACCCCAATTGCGAAAGCAGTTGGGGTTTTGTTTTGCCTGCGAGAAAGTTCTTACAGCCTTCGCAGACCTCGTCCGGCTGTCACAGCCGGCCGACAATGCTAAGGTTCTGCCTCGGCTTTAGCGATTTTCCAAGGAATCCATATGTCGGACGCCCAGTCCCTCAACGCTGCATTCATGGTGGTTCAGAGCAACAGTCTCGATGAGCTGCGCAGCCTTGTGGTCAGCATCATGCGGCGTTACCCACTGGCACCCTTGGAAAACGAAATCGCTTTGGTGCAAAGCAACGGCATCGCCCAATGGCTCAAACTGGCATTGGCCGAAGATCCTGAAGACGATGACCTGGGCGGTTGCGGGATCGCTGCGGCGATTGACGTTCAACTACCCGGCAGTTTCATGTGGCAGCTGTATCGCCTGGTATTGGGACGAGAAGAGATTCCGCCTAAATCCCTGCTCGATAAGGCTCCGCTGACCTGGCGCCTGATGCGCCTCTTGCCACAGGTAATCGATCGCCCCCATTTCGAGCCGCTGCAACGCTTCCTTACCCACGACAGCGATCTGCGTAAGCGCTATCAATTGTCAGAGCGTCTGGCCGACCTGTTTGACCAATATCAGGTCTACCGGGCCGACTGGCTGGAAGATTGGGCGGAAGGCCGCCACCAACTGCGCAATGTGCGAGGTGAAATCAAACCTCTGCCACCGACCAGTTGCTGGCAGGCCGAGTTGTGGCGAGCGCTGCTGGATGATGTCGGCGAACAAGGCATGGCGCAGAGCCGTGCCGGCGTCCATCAACGTTTCATGGAGCTCATCAACACCCTTGATGAGGCTCCGGCTTCACTGCCGCCGCGCGTTATCGTCTTTGGTATTTCTTCATTGCCCGCACAAGTTCTTGAAGCGCTCGCCGGTCTGGCGCGCTTCAGTCAGGTTCTGCTTTGCGTACACAACCCCTGTCGCCATCACTGGGCCGATATCGTTGCCGACAAGGATCTGCTGCGGCATCAATACAAGCGGCAACAACGCAAAAGCGGGATGCCAGTGGTACTTGACGCCGAGACCCTGCATCAGCACGCACATCCGTTGCTGGCCGCTTGGGGCAAGCAAGGTCGCGACTATATCAACCTGCTCGACAGCTACGACGACCCCAACAGCTACCGCGCAGCCTTTCGTGACGGCCGCATCGACCTGTTCAGCGAAGCCCAGCCCCACAACATGCTTAACCAGCTGCAGGATGACATTCTGGAGTTACGCCCCCTCAACGAGACACGCGAACTTTGGCCAGCGGTCGATTCAACCCAAGACCATTCAATACGTTTTCACATCGCCCACAGTGCCCAGCGCGAAGTCGAAATCCTGCACGATCAACTGCTGGCGCGTTTCAGCGCCGACCCGGACTTGCGCCCCCGCGACGTAATCGTCATGGTCCCGGATATCGACAGCTATGCACCGCATATCCGCGCGGTTTTCGGTCAGCTCGATCGATTTGACCCGCGCTTCATTCCTTTCACTTTGGCGGACCAGGGCCAGCGTGGACGTGATCCGTTGCTAATCGCGGTCGAACATTTGCTCAAATTGCCGGACAGTCGTTTCCCGGTCAGTGAGATCCTCGACCTGCTCGATGTCCCGGCTCTGCGTGCTCGCTTTGGCGTAGAGGAGCGCGACCTGCCAACTTTGCATCGCTGGATCGAGGGCGCCGGCGTGCGTTGGGGCATGAGTGCCGAACAACGGGCCGGTCTCGGATTGCCTGAGGAACTGGAGCAGAACAGCTGGCATTTCGGTCTACGCCGAATGCTGCTGGGCTACGCCGTCGGCAGTGCCGACGCATGTGCAGGTATCGAGCCTTACGACGAAATTGGTGGGCTGGATGCTGCCCTGATCGGGCCATTGGTTGCGCTGCTGGATGCCCTGGAAATCGCTCATCAGCAACTCACGCAACCGGCTCAACCGAAAGAGTGGGGGCTGCGTTTGCAAGCGCTGATGCAGGTGTTCTTTCAGGCGAGCAACGAGCACGACGACCACCTGCTGACCCAACTGGAAGAGCTTCGCGAAACCTGGCTCGAGACCTGCGATGCGGTCGGGCTGACTGACGAACTGCCGCTGACTGTCGTGCGCGAAGCCTGGCTCGCCGGGCTGGATCAGGGCCGTTTGTCGCAACGATTCCTCGCCGGTGCGGTGAATTTCTGCACCTTGATGCCGATGCGTGCCATCCCTTTCAGACTGGTTTGTCTGCTGGGCATGAACGACGGCGATTATCCCCGCGCGCAGCCGCCGCTGGACTTCGATCTGATGGGCAGTGATTACCGCCCAGGCGACCGCTCACGACGTGAAGACGATCGCTACCTGTTACTCGAAGCGCTGTTGTCCGCACGCTCTCAGCTCTATATCAGTTGGGTCGGTCGCAGCATCCGTGACAACAGCGAACGACCTGCCTCGGTGCTCATCGGCCAGTTGCGCGATCACCTCGCCAGCGGCTGGCGTTCAATCGACCCAAGCCAGGATCTGTTAGACGCGCTGACCGAAGAACATCCCCTGCAACCTTTCAGCGCCCGCTATTTCCACGAAGGCGAGCAACTGTTCAGCTACGCCAGCGAGTGGCAGGTGTTGCATCAAGAGAAAGCGCAGCAAAGTGAAGCACCCTTACTCGCGCCATATGTTCAAGAGGAACCGCTGACGCTGGCATTGCTGCAGGACTTTCTGCGGAACCCGGTTCGGCATTTTTTCACTCAACGCCTAAAGGTGTATTTCGAGGCCGCGCAAGCACCGCTGGCCGATGAAGAACCTTTTGTGCTGGACGCGCTGCAGCGCTACACGCTCAGCGACAGCTTGCTGGAAGCCGCACTCAGCCAGCCGGACAATATCGATCAGGCGCTGCAAGCCCGGGCGCTGCGCCTGCAAAACAGTGGTCTGCTGCCTATGGCCGGTTTTGGCGAATGCCTACAGCGTGAACTGATCGAACCGCTACCGGATCTTCTGCAGCGTTATCAACAGTTGCTGACGTTATGGCCGACGCCGTTGACCAGTGCGATCCCGGTCAGTCTCGACCTGCAAGGTTTGCGGCTGGAGGGTTGGCTCGCAAACCTGCATCAACGCGCCGATGGCGGTCTGCTGTCGGTCACGACCATTCCCAACAGCATCGGCTCGATCAAAACTCGCAAGTGGCATCGGCTGACCAAACCGTGGGTCACCCATCTGGTCGCCTGCGCCAGCGAGCATGCGTTGACCACGGCATTGGTCGCCAGTGATGACACATTGTTGCTGCAGCCAATGGAGCGAGACCGAGCGCTGCGTTTGCTCGGTGACCTGCTTCTTGCGTGGCAATCCGGCATGCGCCAACCCTTGCCGATTGCGATAAAAACCGCGTTCGCCTGGTTGTCTCAAACTGACCCGGTCAAAGCCGAAGCCGCTGCACGAAAAGCCTATGACGGTGACGGCCAGACCAGCAACGGCGAGCGGCGTGAAAGCCCGGCACTGCTCCGGCAATATCCCGACTTCGATGCATTGTTGGCAGACGAAACCTTCACCGGCTGGTGCGACGCGTTGTACCGCCCATTATTCGAAGCGCCGTGGCGTTCCTTGTCCAGCGAAGGTGCGCGCGCATGAGTACGAAAACACCGTTGGCTCTGGCCTTCCCGCTGCGCGGCAGTCAGTTGATCGAAGCAAGCGCAGGCACCGGCAAAACCTTCACGATTTCGGCACTTTATCTGCGGTTGATTCTCGGCCATGGCGGCGAGACAAGCGGGTTTTTACGCGAATTACTGCCGCCGCAAATCCTCGTAGTGACGTTTACCGACGCTGCTACCAAAGAGCTGCGTGAACGCATTCGGACACGCTTGGCTGAGGCCGCGCGATTCTTCCGCGATGAAATCACTGCCCCCGACGGACTGATTGCCGAGTTGCGCGATCAGTTTGATCCGCAACAATGGCCGGGCTGTGCCAACCGCCTCGATATCGCCGCGCAGTGGATGGACGAAGCCGCCGTCTCGACCATTCACAGCTGGTGTCAGCGCATGCTGCGCGAGCATGCGTTCGACAGTGGTAGCCTGTTCACGCAGTCGCTGGAAACCGATCACAGCGATTTGCTCGGCGAGGTGCTGCGCGATTACTGGCGGCTGTTCTGCTACCCGATGCAGGGCGATGCGCTGAACTGGGTGCGCAGCAATTGGGGTGGCCCCGCAGCGTTGCTGCCTCGAGTACGCGGCTTGTTCGCCAGCGAGCGTGACACCGATGAAGGCAAGGTGCCTGCGGAGCTGATCGCCGAATGTTTGCTGGAGCGGCGAGCGGCGTTGGTTGAACTGAAAGCGCCTTGGCATGATTGGGCAGACGAACTGCTCGCGCTCTGCCATGAAGGAGTCGCCAGCAAAACCGTCGATGGCCGCAAGATGCAGGCGCGTTATTTCGAGCCCTGGTTCGACAAGCTCAAGACCTGGGCCGAAGACGAGGCGCTTGAGCAACTGGACATTGGCACCGGCTTCACCCGTCTGACACCCGAAGGCATGGCCGAGGCCTGGAAAGGCCAGGCCCCGAGTCATCCGGGGCTGGACGCCATGTCCGCACTTAAATCGAGCCTCGACGTATTGCCGACGCCCGATGCCGCTGTTCTGCAACACGCTGCCAAGTGGGTCGGTGCACGCTTCGAAGAAGAGAAGCGTCGCCGCGCAGAAATGGGATTCGACGACATGCTGCTGCGTCTGGATGCAGCGCTGCAATCGGAGGGCGGCGAGCGTCTGGCAACGCTGATCCGCGAGCAGTTCCCGGTCGCGCTGATCGACGAATTCCAAGACACCGATCCGGTGCAATACCGCATCTTCGAAAGCATCTACCGCATCGAAGACAATCACCCTGACACCGGCCTGTTCCTGATCGGCGATCCCAAACAGGCGATCTACGCCTTTCGCGGTGCCGACATCTACACCTACTTGCGCGCACGCCAGGCCACTACCGGCCGCTTGCATACGCTCGGCACTAACTTCCGCTCCAGCCACGGTATGGTCACAGCGGTCAATCACGTATTTGAACGCGCCGAGTCCCGAGAACAGGGACGCGGCGCGTTTTTGTTTCGCGAAAGAAATGGCGAGAACCCGGTGCCGTTCCTCCCCGTCGAGTCTCAGGGGCGCAAGGAAACGCTGCGGATTGCCGGGCAAGACGTGGCGGCACTGAATGTCTGGCAATTGCCCAGCGATCAGCCGCTGTCCGGCGCGATCTATCGCCAGCAAATGGCCGCCGCCTGCGCCAGTGTAATCACCGCACTGCTCAATGGCGGGCAGACCGGCAGTGCTGGTTTCGTTCAGGAAGATGACTTCAGAGGTCTGCGTCCTTCGGACATCGCGATCCTCGTCCGTGACGGTAAAGAGGCCCAGGCCGTACGCGCCGAACTCGCTGCCAGAGGGGTGCGCAGTGTTTATCTGTCGGACAAGGATTCGGTGTTCGCCGCGCAAGAGGCGCACGACCTGCTGGCGTGGCTAAAGGCTTGCGCCGAACCCGATGTCGAACGCTCGCTCAAGGCTGCGCTGGCCTGCACCACCCTTAACCTGCCGCTGATCGAGCTGGAGCGCCTGAACCAGGATGAAATGGTCTGGGAAGCCCGGGTCATGCAGTTCCGCGGCTATCGCGAGCTCTGGCGCAAACAGGGCGTGTTACCGATGTTGCGCCGCCTGCTTCACGATTTCCATTTGCCGCAGACCCTGATGCAGCGCAGTGACGGCGAGCGCGTGCTGACCAACCTTTTGCACCTCTCGGAACTGATGCAGCAAGCCGCCGCTGAACTGGACGGCGAGCAAGCATTGATCCGCCATCTGGCCGAGCTGCTGGCACTGTCCGGTCAGGCCGGTGAAGAGCAGATTCTGCGTCTGGAAAGCGACGAGCAACTGGTCAAAGTGGTGACCATCCACAAATCCAAGGGTCTGGAATATCCGCTGGTATTCCTGCCATTCATTTGCTCGGCGAAACCGGTGGATGGCAGCCGCTTGCCGCTGCATTACCACGACGCTGCGGGCAAGGCGCAGATCAGCCTCAAGCCGACTCCCGAGTTGATCGCTCTGGCTGACGATGAGCGTCTGGCCGAAGATCTGCGTCTTCTGTATGTCGCATTAACGCGCGCGCAGCATGCCTGCTGGCTGGGCGTCACCGATCTCAAGCGCGGCAATAACAACAGCTCGGTGTTGCACCTGTCGGCGCTGGGTTATTTGCTGGGGGGCGGTGCCGCTTTGGGCGAGTCCAGCGAATTGAATCGCTGGCTGCGGGATATGCAGCAAGACTGCGCGGCGATTGGCATCGGCGAAATGCCTCAGCCCACTGATGAGCATTACCAGCCGCCGCGCAATGAAGCAGTGCTGCGAGCGACGCTACGGCCCAAGCGCAAAGCCAGTGAAAACTGGTGGATCGCTTCCTATAGCGCTTTGCGCATCAGCGACGTATTGAGCGTCGGCAGCGACGAAGCACCGGACAGTCCGCAGGCGCAAAAGCTCTTCGACGACGAGCGCCTCGATCCCGACGCACCCCGCGAAATCATCAGCGGTGGCGCCAATATCCACCGTTTTCCCCGTGGCCCCAATCCCGGCACCTTTCTGCATGGCTTGCTCGAATGGGCGGGCGCTGAAGGTTTTTCGGTTACCCGCGAAGCGCTGGAAGATGCGATAGCCCGGCGTTGCAACCTGCGCGGCTGGCAAGGCTGGATTACCACGCTGACTGACTGGCTGCAGCATTTGCTCAAGTCGCCGTTGCCAATCGCTGGCGGGCAACCGCCGGTGGTTCTTGAGCAACTGAAGCAATACCGCGTCGAGATGGAATTCTGGTTCGCCAGCCACAAAGTCGACGTGCTCAAGCTCGATGAACAGGTGCGCCAGCACACCCACAATGGCGTCGCCCGGGTGGCGGCGGAGCCGGTACAACTCAACGGCATGTTCAAGGGCTTTATCGACCTGACCTTCGAGCACGCTGGCCGTTATTACGTCGCCGATTACAAATCCAACTGGCTCGGCGTGGATGATCAGGCCTACACCGTGCAGGCAATGGAGCAGTCGATCCTCGACAACCGTTACGACTTGCAATACGTGTTGTATCTGCTGGCACTGCATCGCCAGTTGAAGGCGCGGCTGGCGGATTACGATTACGACCGCCATGTCGGTGGGGCGCTTTATCTGTTCCTGCGCGGTACGCGTGCGGAGAGTAGCGGTGTGTACTTCGTGCGTCCACCACGGGAATTGATCGAACGCCTCGACCGGATGTTCCAAGGCAAACCCGAACCCAAGTCCGAACCCGCCTGGGAACAGGGAGTCCTGCTATGAGCCGCACATTCGCCGATCTGCTGCCGACGCCGCTGGAAGCGGACAGCCTGTCGAAACTCTCGCCGCTGACCCGCGCCGATGATTTGCTGTTGTTGCTGAGCCGTTGGGTTGAGCGCGGCTGGCTGCGCGCGTTGGACCGCGCCTTTGTCGCTTTCCTGCATGAACTCGAGCCCGAGACCGACCCGTTGGTGCTGCTGGCTGCGGCGTTGACCAGTCACCAGCTCGGCCATGGTCATGTGTGTCTGGACCTGTTTGAAACACTCAAGGCACCGGATTTTGCACTGTCATTGCCGCCCGAAGGCGATGTGCAGGGCGGTGTGTTGTTGCTTCCCTCGCAATTGCTCGAAACGCTCGATGGAGCCCATTGGTGCAAAGTGCTGGCAAGCAGTCCATTGGTGGCGTTGGCTGCTGACCCGAGTGAAACAGCGCAGACACGTCCGTTGGTGCTGTCCTCGAAACGCCTGTACTTGCGCCGCTACTGGACCTACGAACGCCGCATCGATGCAGCGTTGCGCCAACGCTTGGTGCAACAGGAGCCGACGCCAGATGACCTGCCGCAGCGTCTGGATGAATTGTTCGGCGGCGCGGAATCCGCAGCTGTCATCGATTGGCAGAAACTCGCCTGTGCTCTCGCTACGCGCAGCGCCTTCAGCATAATCACTGGCGGCCCGGGCACGGGGAAAACCACTACGGTGGTGCGCTTGCTCGCGTTGCTGCAGGCACCGGCCGTCGAGGCTGGCCATCCGCTGCGCATTCGTCTGGCCGCCCCGACCGGCAAGGCCGCTGCACGTTTGACCGAGTCGATCAGTCAGCAAGTGCAATCACTGCAAGTCGCCGAAGCGGTGCGCGCGGCGATCCCCAGCGATGTGACCACCGTGCACCGTTTGCTCGGCAGTCGACCGGGCACCCGGCATTTCCGTCATCATGCCGGCAACCGCCTGCCGCTGGATGTGCTGGTGGTCGATGAAGCGTCGATGATCGACCTGGAAATGATGGCGAACTTGCTCGACGCCATGCCGGCCCATGCTCGGCTGGTGCTGCTGGGCGACAAGGATCAGTTGGCCTCGGTCGAGGCCGGTGCGGTGTTGGGCGATCTGTGCCGTGACGCCGAGGGCGGTTGGTACAGCCCGCAGACGCGGCAATGGCTGGAGTCGGTCAGTGGCGAGTCGTTGCAGGGCAGCGGTATGCATGAGGACCGCGACGGCACCCATCCGCTGGCGCAGCAAGTGGTGATGCTGCGGCACTCGCGCCGTTTCGGCGAGGGCAGTGGCATCGGTCAGCTCGCGCGTCGGGTCAATCAGCAATTGGCCGACGAGGCGCGACAGTTGCTCGCGGCCGGCAGCTACGACGACGTGTATTCGCTGCCGCTCAAAGGCGAACATGATCAGAAGCTCGAACGCCTGTTGCTCGAAGGTCACGGCAACGGCCCGCAAGGTTATCGCCATTACTTGAGCGTACTGCGCGATCAGCGTCCATCATCGACGCGGCCTCTTGAGCATGCGGACTGGACCGATTGGGCGCGGGAAGTCTTGCAGGCGTTCGATACGTTCCAGTTGCTGTGCGCGGTGCGCAAAGGGCCGTGGGGCGTTGAAGGTCTGAACCAGCGCATCACCGCTGCGTTGCTCAAGGCGCGTCTGATCGAGAGCGATCAGCAGTGGTATGAAGGTCGGCCCGTGCTGATGACTCGTAATGACTATGGTCTGGGCCTGATGAACGGCGACATCGGCATCGCCCTGAAACTACCCGAGCGTGAAGGCGCAGAGATCGGCAAAACGGTTCTGCGCGTGGCTTTTCCGCGTAACGATGGACAGGGCGGCGTGCGCTTCGTGTTGCCGAGTCGGCTCAATGATGTTGAAACCGTGTACGCCATGACGGTGCACAAGTCCCAGGGCTCGGAGTTCGCCCATACGGCGCTGATCCTGCCGGATGCGTTGAACCCCGTGCTGACCAAAGAACTGATCTACACCGGAATTACTCGCGCCCGGCACTGGTTCACCTTGATCGAGCCACGTGCCGGCGTGTTTGAGGAAGCGGTGCAGCGCAAGGTCAAGCGTCTGAGCGGGCTGATGCTGGAACTGGAGGAGAGCACCGAGTCTCAGGGATGAAGTGCTGAATGACCGACAACGAATACTGACCAACCGGTCAGAGGCAGGCGCCTCGCTGGTGTTCTGGCGCTGTGCTATCGTTGCGGCATCATTTCGTTACGCTCCAAGAGTATCCCTCCATGAAGGTGGCCGTCTGGGCGACACAGCGTGTGGTGGCCTGCCAGCACGCATTGCTGATCGTTTTGCTCTGGTTGTTCACGGGCAGCGCCATCGCCCAAGCGCAAACCGGGCCGGCCGAGCAACGGGCTAAAGCGGTCACGCAAGTGGTGCTTGGCATTCTCAGCTATGCACGCTGGCCGGTGGAACCGGCGCAGTTGCGCCTGTGCATCGTCGGCCCCACCGAATACACCGATGACCTGGTCAAAGGCACCACCCAAGCCACGGGCCGGCCGGTGGCTGTGCGGCGTCTGCTGGCGGACAACCCGGGCATCGTCAGCGAATGCGATGCGGTGTACATCGGCAAGCTCACCGCCGATGAACGCAGTCGTCTGTTTGCATCGTTGATCGGGCACCCGGTGCTGAGCATCAGCGAAGCCGACGATCAATGCACCGTCGGCAGTCTGTTCTGCCTGCGCGTTGGCGATGAGCAAGTGTCGTTCGAGGTCAATCTCGACTCCGTGGCTCGCAGTGGTGTGCGCATACACCCCAGCGTGTTGCAGTTGTCCCGTCGCAAAGCGGCAGCGCCATGAAGCTGTTCAGTTGGAAGGCTCGCCCCACCCTTGGTTCGGTCATTGGCCGTGGGCATTTGATTGTCGCGCTGGTGGCGGTGGCGATGGCCAGTGTTTCGCTGACCTTTTTGGGCGTGCTCGCGCTGCGGGTCTATGCCGATCACAACCTGCACTTGATCGCCCGTTCGATCAGCTACACCGTCGAGGCAGCCGTCGTGTTCAATGACAAAGCGGCGGCAACCGAGGCGCTGGCGATCATTGCCGCTACCGAGGAAGTGGCAGATGCCCGAGTGCTGGACGCGCAAGGCCAATTGATCGCGCAATGGCAGCGCGCTGAGACCGGTTTGTTCTCCGAGCTGGAAATGCAGATCACCCGCGCCATTCTGGAAAAACCGGTCAGCCTGCCGATCGAACATCAGGACCGCGAAATCGGTCGCGTCCTGCTCATCGGCCACGGCGGCAGCCTGATGCGCTTCCTGCTCAGCGGCCTGGCCGGGATTGTGCTGTGCACCGCGATCAGCGCCTGGGTCGCGCTCTATCTGGCGCGGCGGCAGTTGCGCGCGATCATCGGCCCGTTGCACAGCCTCGCCGCCGTCGCCCACGCCGCTCGTAGCGAACGAGCGCTGGATCGGCGCGTGCCGCCGGCGCAAATCGCCGAACTGGACAATCTGGGCAACGACTTCAATGCCTTGCTCGGCGAACTCGAGTCCTGGCAAACCCACCTGCAGAACGAAAACGAAACCCTCGCCCATCAAGCGACCCACGACAGCCTCACCGGTTTGCCCAACCGCGCGTTTTTCGAAGGCCGCTTGATGCGCGCCTTGCGCAACGGCAAAAAACACGATGAGCGGGTCGCCGTGCTGTTTCTCGACAGCGACCGCTTCAAAGGCATCAACGATAACTTCGGCCACGCCTCGGGCGACGCCGTGCTGGTGGCGATCGCCAATCGCGTGCGAGCGCAATTGCGCGAGGATGATCTGGTCGCGCGGCTGGGCGGCGACGAGTTCGCCGTGCTGCTCGCGCCGCTGCACACGGTCGAAGACGCTGAGCACATCGCAGACAAGATTCTCGCCAGCATGGACATGCCGATCACCCTGCCCGGCGACAGCAGTGTAGTGACCTCGCTGAGTATCGGCATCGCCGTTTACCCCGATCATGGCGCCACGCCGGGTGCCTTGCTCAACGCAGCCGACGCGGCGATGTATCAGGCCAAGCGCCTGTCGCGTGGCGCGCAATTCACCGCCGGGTCGGAGCGCCCGGTCGATTCCGTTCACACCAGGAGCTGATGCCCGTGTTCACACTTCCCTTTCGACTGTTTTCCGCATTGTTGCTGATCACCGCGCTGACCCTGAGCGGTTGCCAGACCGCCCCGCAGAAAGGCCTGACACCGGCGCAGGTCGCCGTGCTCAAACAGCAGGGTTTCGAGTTGACCGACGACGGTTGGGAGTTCGGCCTGTCGGGCAAAGTGTTGTTTGGCAGCGATGTCGAAAGCCTGAACGCAGCCAGCACGGAAATCGTCGAACGCATCGGCAAGGCGCTGCTCGGCGTGGGTATCGAGCGCGTTCGGGTAGATGGCCACACCGATGCGTCGGGCAAGGAAACCTACAATCAGCAACTGTCGCTGCGTCGGGCCAAGAGCGTCGCCAACGTCCTCGGCACGGTCGGCATGAAGCCGGAAAACATCCAGCTGCAAGGCCTGGGCAGCAGCGAACCGGTGGCTTCCAACGACACCGCAGCGGGGCGCACGGAAAATCGCCGGGTGTCGATCGTGGTCAGCGCCGATTAATCGGCAAAGCGCATCTCCCGCGTTTCACCCATCAACAACGCCTGGTTGCGTTCAGTCACCTCACGGATGTAATCCCACAACAAGGTAATCCGCTTCAACTTGCGCAAATCCTCCCGGCAGTACATCCAGAACTTCAAGGAACTCGGGTTAACCCAATGAATACAGGGGCTAACCGCTATGAGCATCCTTGCAGCTCAATCTGTTGTTACAAACACTGGTACAAACCTCGCTTTTCCCGAGAAACCGACGACAAGGCTCGCCAAGCCGTATCACTTCAGGCGTAACGGGATTTACTACATGCGTCTCAGGGCCACCGGTAGCACCACTGACTTCGCTTCTGTTTCCCTCAAGACCAGCAACAGGCGGGACGCATTGGAAGCATCAGAACACCTTGCGGGCTTCGTCAGGGCGTTCCATTTGGAGAACCCAGATGCCCCTTGGAGCAAGCTGAAAGAACATTTCCGTGTTGTCTCGGTGGAGCTGTTTGAGGCCGGGCATGATGACAACGTAACGCAGGTGTGGGGTGGGTTGCATGATAGCCACTCAGGCTCTGTGAGAGGCTCTATCAGCTCCCTGACGTCCGTAAAGAACGCACCTATGCCACTAACTGTAATCACTCCAGCAATAACCTTCGAGGCCCTTTCAGCACTCTACTTGGCTGATCGTGGGCAAGACCAAAAGGCCTCTACCCTGAAGGAGACCAAGATTTGCCACGGGACCATCTCTTCGGCTCTCGGTGAGCTGGATATGCGGAGTCACTCACGGGCCGACCTCGTTGCCTTGCGGGATCGTCTTTCAGATGGGCGCATGCCCTCAACGGTGAACAAGCTGATTGTGAAGATGTCGGCTGTTCTTGCTTGGTCGGTTGAAAATGGTCACATACCCAAGTCATACGATAAAAAACTCAAGCTCACTAAGGGCACTGAGTCGAGCCGTAAGGCGTTCACACAGCATCAGGTAGGCAAGTTGGTGACCTACTCCAATACGTTGCCTGAAACCTCGTGGAAGCGCTGGCTATTGAGCCTTGGGGCTATCACTGGTGGGCGTCTCAACGAAATCTCACAGTTGACGGTAAGTGATGTTCAAAACCTTGCTTCAGGCTTCACCGCGATTCACATCAACGAAGCAGGCGAAGGCAAGTCAATCAAGAACAAACGCAGTGAGCGTCTGGTGCCGTTGACTGACGGTGCCTATGGGTTCGACCTTGCAGCATTCTTGCGGTACGTCGAGGCGTGCAAGCTCAGTGGATCGGAGTCATTAGCTCAGATTGGCTACAAGACAGGCGGAGAATGGGCTAACCAACATGCGATCCCTGCGGCTCTCGGGGAATCCTTTGAACCCGGCTTGGTGTTTCATTCCATGCGACACTCGCTGGCGTCCTTGATGCAAGCCAAAGGCGTTCCTACGGCGTACGCACAGGCTGTCATGGGCCACGCCTCAGGCACGGTCACTTTTGACGTCTACGGTTCAGGTGTGCCCGTTGAGACCATCGCGGAGATGCTTAAGAAATTGTTCGTTGGCGGGCGGCAGTGACCGTATTGGTGGCCTCGAAAACCCCGTCAAAACCCTCGAAAAACTCGTTAAAAACGCAACCTGCTTTCGCCACACTTCAATCTCGGATATGAGTTTCATCCAGTGTTTACGGGACTAACGAGCCTCCGAACCAAGCAAAGGGCGTGTTCCGCACCGGAAATCAGTTTCTACAGATTCGCAGCGAAAAGTTCGAGGATGAGACTGAGCACCAATGTTGCGAGAGCCACTATCAAGATCAACAAACTCACGCCACGTCAACTGTTTTGGTTGACGAGAAGTGCACTTTTGTGTAGAGTTCGCAACTAAGCCAAACATCCGAATGCGTCCTGCACCCATACAGTGCCAGATGATCGGTAAAGTGTTGTCTGCAATTATCCACTAACCGGCAATACCCGAGGTAACGCCTATAGATCGAACTAACCACAGGAGAACAATCGCATGACCGAATCATTTTGCAAAATGCCACGCCCCTTAATGGCTGCCACGCAATGGGTTAGCTTAACAACTGGTGAACACTTGGCTCTCAGTGGTCAAGACAAGATTCTTTGGGTCTGGATGAAAGACCGATACGACTTCTTTACCGCCCAACGCAAGGACTGGTTTGATAACCAAGAGGAAATCGCCAAGTTCACTGGTTGCAGTGTCAGCACGGTGAAGCGATTCATTGGTCTCTTGAGTAAACATGGTTATATGAAAAAGACTCAGCGTCGGATGCATGGGTGTGCTCACTCGAACAGTTACACCATTGTCCAAGACTTGATGCTGGCGCCTGTTGTAAAGGCTACGCCTCCGCCACTGCCATTGGTGCAGGAGATGCAGGAAGAGCGTTCAGGATATGCACCAATCATATTCCCTGTGGCGGTGACATACGTCAAGCCAGTGGTTGTGCCTTCTGAACCGGTAAGCTTCCATCCGTGCGTACAAGACTATTCTGATGACGAGCCTCAGTGGGAAATCCGAAGCTCAGGTTGACACCTGCCGTAGCTCGTCCTGATACCTGTCATAGCTCATCCTGACACCTGCGGTAGGTCACATTGAACCTCGTGGGGTAGGTCAGGATGAGCTTGTAGTAAGAACGATATTTAACAAGAACGAATAACAAAAACGATTAACAAGAACCTTGCACCAAAAAATAGAGTCAAGATCAAAGACAAGAGCTTGATTTGATTTTGGTGTTTTGTTGTGTTGCTTGACCGGTAGGTCATGGGTTGATTCGCATGTTTGGATGAATTGTTGAAAACTCAAGTTTTCGGTGCGAGAACACTGGCGAAGCCTGGAGGTATTATCCCTTCAAGCTCCGCTTGGCTAACACACATCATCTGTTGAACTGGCCACTGTGCTACAAACGTTCCATTTGAAGTTGTGTGGTTATAGTGCATCATCTATATCGTCCACTGTGACAGTGAATTTATCGTTTACTTGGCTTATGGTTAGTCCCGACTTCTTGCAGGTGGCAATACCACGTCGATAGATGTCATTGATTTTCTCTTTGTCATTGTTCTTTGCGGCTGTTGTGAAGTAGTTGACTATTATGCTGGCGGTGTTGCTTGAGGTATCTGTCATTATCCTCAGCGTGGTTGCTGGATACTTGTTCTTCGCAGCTACTGCTTTCATCTTGACTCCAGCGATATCGCTAGAATTATCCATCATCTTTGGGTTTATGTACTTTTGTGATGCAATGAATCCAACGCATTTCGATATGTCGTTTTCTTCTTCGGATAGCCCCCCTGCAAGGCTGGAGGTGCTGAGTGCAAGCAGGGCTGCTGAAAGAATCAGTTTTTTCATCGAGTCATGTGTCCTTTCGAAGGTGCTGGCTTACCGGAGATAGAAGTAGAGGAACACGACAACCAGAATCACGAATATCACTCGGCCTTGAAGTACGTCGTAGTTTAGTTCGTCTTTCTTGATCTGCTGGTACGTATCGGTGTCACTCAGCCCCTGTGTTTTGTAAAGCATGATCTGATTAATCTGCTTGTCGACTCTCTTGTTGTGGGCGTCATTGCTGCGCATGGTTATCCCCCACACCAGCAGCCATAGTCCTCCTGTCAGCACCGTCAGAATCACGTGCAGGATGTGATTTGTCGTCTTCTTCTGGTTGGTGAGTACAAACAGTTTTTCGTTCATGGGCATCCCTGTTAGGTGCTAGCTGGGTGAGCAGCGAGGATATCAATGTATCATTTGGTGTGTCATCAGTTGGTGTGTTCACGATTGGGGTGCGCCCGACCATCATTTGGGTATGCAGCCAAATCAGAATCTGAGAAAGGGCTTCGGCCAACGCATTCGAGAGCTACGCACCAGTCAGGGCTTCAGTCAGGAGGCTTTCGCTGATAAGTGCGGGTTCGTTCGAACTTACATGTCACGAATTGAAACGGGCACAGCCAACCCCAGCTTAGATGCTGCCCAAGTGCTTGCTGAAGGACTGGGCGTATCTCTTTCTGAGC
>NZ_JAFGYL010000040.1:0-16647 GCF_017491835.1 Pseudomonas sp. 67(2021) | reverse complement strand
CCCCAGCCCTCCCGAAACGTCGGACCGCCCCCAAGGGGGCGAGGGGGAAAGGGAGCAGATTTTCACGCTTTTCAAAATTTGTATTCGACTCGATTTTTCAGGTCGATGAATAACGAAACACACCCCGGTCAGTCCCCTCTCCCTCGGGGAGAGGGCTAGGGTGAGGGGCTTTTGACTTTTATTACGCAGTTTCCAGCTCACGCCGCGCAGTTACAGCATTCTGCACCGCCGCCGGAATCGGCGGGAAATCCTCATTCAGCACACACAGATGATCAATCGCATCTTCAAATTTCGCATCGGCTTTCTTGCGCAGTGCCCGGTATTGCTCAAAGCGTTCGAAGTCGGTCGGCGTCTGTTCCAGCAGCGCGTTGGCCGCTCGGTTCAGTTCGTGGGCTTCTTCGAACAGTTGACGATTGCGTTCCAGAGCCAGTGCTCTGCAAGCCTTGATTTGCGCAGGAGTCGAGCATTCGTTCATGACCGTGACCTTGTTTGTGTCGGGGTTCCGTTTAATAGGCTGTTCACCGCAGGGGAACCTAACCTGCCGGGCCGCGCTGATGATTGGCGCGGTTAAAGTTGTGACCCTTGGGTCGCGCCCGGCGATCCATTTTTTTGCAGAAAAATCTTCGATCATTTCCAGCCAAGCGCAGCGGCCGAAGAATCAGCTTTTTCGTTGCTTCAGGCGTTCATAGCGCGCCAGCATCGGTTGTGTGCTGATGCCATGCAGCAGAATGCTCAGGGCCACTACTGACAAAGTGATGTCGGTACAGACCTTGGCCACGTCTGAATCCAGACCGTGGTTCAAGGCGAAGAACAGATAGAACAGGCTGCCGATGCCGCGTATGCCAAACCAGCCGATCAACAAACGCTGCGGTCCGTTGAGCAAATTGCCCCATGGCATCAGTGCCACGCTCAGCGGGCGGATCAGGCAAAACAGCACGGCGCCGATCCACAACGCCCGCCAGTCCCAGTGGGCAATCAGCACAACACCAAGCAGGGTTACCAGAAATACTTCCATCGCCCGCTCGACCAGACTGCCGAACGCCAACATGTCACCCATCATGATCCCGGCCGCGACCTGGCTGTCTTCCAGCTTCTCCGTGTCGCCATGCACGGCGTTCTGCGGTTCGACGTTCTGATGACCGACCACCGGCTGCACCAGATGCTCGGCAGGTGCCTGGGTGATGCCCGTGGATTTGACTTCCTCCTGACGCAGCCCAAGGCCAGCAGCGAAGACCGCGAGAAAGCCGTAGCCGCCAATGGCGTCGGCGACCACGTAGGACAGCGCGATCAGCGCGAGGGTCAGGTAATCGTTGGGGCCGAGGGTGCTGTCCTCGTTGTGAATGCGCAGCAGCAGGGCGATGCGGCCGATGCCGCGCCCCATCCAGTAACCGGTGAGCAAACCCGCCGGCACCGCCCACAAAAGGCTGCGAACCACCCAGTGCTGCCATTCGCCAGCACTTCCGTCACCGTGCAGCAAAAGCAGACCGAGAATCACGAAAGGGAAAGCCACGCCATCGTTGAGCCCGGCCTCTCCGGAGAGGCCGAAACGTACGCTGTCGACGTCCTGGGCATCATTGACCTGCACCAGTGCGGCGAGCACCGGGTCGGTCGGAGCCAGAATCGCGCCGATCAGCAGGGAAGGCCCCCACGGCAATTGCAGGCCCCAGTGCAACAGCAGACACACGCCGATAATCGTCAGAATCATCACCGGCCCGGCCAGACCAAAAGCGATGCGCCAGGTCTTGTTGCCCAGCGGCAGGCGCAATTTCAAACCGCAGACGAACAAGGAAAACAGCACCGCGACTTCCGTCAGGTGCTCCATCCACAACGACGATTCTTCCAGCGGCAATTGCAGCAGGTCGAGGCCGCTGGGGCCGATGGCGATGCCCAGCAGCAGGCACACCGCCGAGGTGGTGACCGGCATCCAACGCAACCATGAGGAGGTCAGGGCCAGCGTCAGCAGCACGGCGCCGAGCACCGCGACCCATACGCCGAAACTCATGACGGCTCACAGCAGCGAATTTCCAAGGGCAGGCGCACCGGGTCAGCTCACGGTCGTGCGCAGGTACTCGGGGATGAGCACGTTGAACCACAGCAGAATCATCGACACCAGCATGGTCACCAGCACCAGCAGGCCGACGCCCCACACGCACGCCGAATACAGCAGGCCTTGCTCCTTGCGCTCATGCATGAAGGTCGGCAAGCCGACGAACAGCAGAAACGTCGAATAGATCGACGCGGCGCCGAGCACCAGAATCGCCAGCCAGCGGCTCGGGTACAGCCCGGCAATCCCGGCGAGGAAAAACGGCGTCACCGTGTAGGCGGCAAAACCGATGCATTGATTGAGCGTTGGCCGCGCATCGAATGATCGCGACATCCATCTGATAAACCCGCCGATAATCGCGACACCCGCGACGATCGTCACGTACAGCAACACGCTCAGTTGCAAGGCGCTGGCCGTGCTCAATCGCACGTTTTCACCCACGGCGAGGCTCCAGCCGACCTGGGTGGTGCCGATGAACAGGCACACGGCCGGAATCAGCGCGAGCAGCAGCAGATGCGCGAGATAGTGGCGGGGATGGGTTTCTTCTTCGCGGCGGATATCGGTCCAGGCGAAGTTGGGTTGGGTGAAGAGTCTGACGAGGGGGGCGGACATGACAACCTCCTGTTCCTGTTGGCCCGTAGGCGCATACAGGTATGGAGAGATGCCATGCCGCTCGGGTTCAGTTTTTCTGCTGCACGGTTACAGCATCGGTTTGCCGCCGGTCACGCCGTAGCGCTGGCCGGTGATGTAGCTGGCTTCGTCGGAGGCCAGCAGCACGTAAATCGGCGCGACTTCCACCGGTTGGCCGGGACGGCCGAGCGGGGTGCTGCCGCCGAAGTTCTGCACTTCTTCATCGGGCATGGTCGAGACGATCAGCGGCGTCCAGATCGGGCCGGGTGCGACGCTGTTGACGCGAATTTCCTTCGGTCCGAGCATCTGCGCCAGGCCACCGGTGAAGTTGGCGATCGCGCCTTTGGTGGTGGCGTAGGCCAGCAGGGTCGGCTTGGGCATGTCCGAGTTGACCGAGCTGGTGTTGATGATCGACGAACCGGGGCGCATGTGTTTGATCGCCGCCTGGCAGATCCTGAACATGGCAGTGATATTCACGTCGAAGGTCATCACCCATTCGTCATCGGGGATTTCTTCAAAGTTTTCATGGGTCATCTGGAACGCGGCGTTGTTGACCAGAATGTCGATGCGGCCAAAGCGCTCGACAGTCTTGTCGACCAGCGCTTGGCACTGCGCTTTCTCGGCGATATCGCCCGGCAGCAGGATGCACTGACGCCCGGCCTGCTCGACCCAGCGTGCGGTTTCCTTGGCGTCTTCGTGTTCATTCAGGTAAGCCACGGCGACATCGGCGCCTTCACGGGCGAAGGCAATCGCCACTGCGCGACCGATGCCGCTGTCAGCGCCGGTGATCAGCGCAATCTTGCCGGCCAGACGGCCGGAACCGACGTAACTTTGCTCGCCGCAGTCTGGATACGGCTCCATCTTGCGTTGCGAGCCGGGCACCGGTTGGGCTTGTTTCGGGAAGGGTGGTTTTGGATAGTCAGTCATCACAGGGTCTCCTGATTTCAAGGCCAGTGTTCCGGGTTGACCCGGTGGCTTTGCCTTGAGTTCGATCGGATTTGCGCTGGATTTTGGTTGGCTATGCAAAACCAATGTGGGAGCGAGCCTGCTCGCGAAAGCGTCTGTCAGACGATAAATATGTCGACTGACAGTACGCTTTCGCGAGCAGGCTCGCTCCCACAGGGGATCACTTACACAGGGGAATCTCGGGGCAGGATCAGAGATTGCGGTTAGCCAAAGCCCGCTCCATCCGCGCAATCCCTTCTTCCAGCAACGCCCTCGGGCAACCGAAGTTCAAACGCACAAACTGCTGATGCCGGTCGCCAAAATCCAATCCCGCGCTCAGGCCGACCTTGCCCTGTTCGAGGAAGAACCGCTGCGGATCCGGCAGGTCCAGCGCGGTGCAATCGAGCCACGCCAGATACGTGCCCTGCGGCACATTGATGGTCACGCCCGGCAGGCGCGTGCGCACCGCGTCTACCAGCCAGTCGCGGTTGGCCTGCAGGTAGGTTTTCAGTTCGGCGAGCCACGGCGCGGCTTCGCTGTAGGCGACGCGGGTGGCTTCCATGCCCAGCGGGTTGACGCTGTCGACCATGCCGCAGCGAGCGTGGTTGACGCGTTCGCGCAGACCGGCGTCCTGGATGATCATGAACGAGGTCTTGAGCCCGGCGATGTTGTAGGCCTTGCTCGCCGACATCAGGGTGATCGTGCGTTTGGAAATCTCGGGGCTCAGCGATGCGGTGGGAATGTGCACGCGGCCGTCGAAGCACAGTTCGGCGTGAATCTCGTCGGAGATGATCCACGCGTCCTGCGCTGCGCAGATATCCGCCACTGCCTGCAATTCTTCGCGGGCGAAGACCTTGCCGATCGGGTTGTGCGGGTTGCTCAACAGCAGGGCGCCGCCGCCTTTCAGCGACTCGCGCAGTGCGTCCAATGGCGTGGCGTAGGTGCCATCGGCCTGGGCGTTGAATTCCAGCTCGACCTTGTTCAGGCCCCAATGCCCCGGCGCATGGCGCAGCGGCGGGTAGTTAGGCACTTGCACGACGACATTCTGCTGCGCCTGGACCAAAGCCTTCAGCGCCATGTTGAAGCCCGATTCCACACCCGGCAGGAAGATCAGCTCCTGCGGTTTGACCTGCCATGAATACTTGTTCCACAGGTCGGCGACGATCGCTTCACGCAGGTTGTCCTGGGCCACGCTGTAACCGAGCAACGGGTGCAGCAGGCGCTGTTGCAAGGCTTCGACGATGACCGGCGGCGCAGCAAAATCCATGTCAGCGACCCACATCGGCAACACATCGGCCGGGTAGCGGCTCCACTTGGTGCTGCCAGTGTGGTGGCGGTCGAACAGCTGATCAAAATCGAAAGTCATGCGCGGTCTCGTCAAGGCGGGATTGGTTCTGCCGGACATTCTATGCGCAACTCGTTCCCTGTAGGAGTGAGCCTGCTCGCAATAGCGATCTGACTGATCGTTCCCACGCTCCGCGTGGGAATGCAGCCCGGGACGCTCTGCGTCCCAGTGGAACGCGGAGCGTCCCTTGAGGCATTCCCACGCGGAGCGTGGGAACGATCAACACCTCGAGATTGCAGATGAAACACCCGACGGTCGGTTTTCACACAATCGGCAAGGTCTTTGTCTACAGTGAAAAAGTCGGCGCCAAGGCGTCGCAACCGTGATTGTCCAGATAAAGCCCGGCACAAGTACCGGGTTCCACCTGATCAGGAGTGCACGATGGATCTCAGCCGTCGTCAGTTCTTCAAGGTCGCCGGTATCGGCCTTGCAGGCTCAAGCCTGGGCGCGTTGGGCATGGCCCCGACGGCGGCCTTCGCCGAGCAGGTGCGTCACTTCAAGCTCGCCCACACCCGTGAAACCCGCAACACCTGCCCGTATTGCTCGGTCGGTTGCGGTTTGATCATGTACAGCCAGGGCGATGCCGGCAAGAACGTGGCGCAAAACATCATTCACATCGAAGGCGACGCCGACCACCCGGTCAATCGCGGCACGCTGTGCCCGAAAGGCGCGGGCCTGCTCGACTTCATTCACAGCCCCGGCCGCTTGCAGTATCCGCAGGTGCGCAAGCCCGGCAGCAATGAATGGACGCGTATCGGCTGGGACGAAGCCCTCGATCGCATCGCCGACCTGATGAAAGCCGACCGCGACGCCAACTTCATCGAGAAAAATGCCAACGGGCAGACGGTAAATCGCTGGCTGACCACCGGTTTCCTCGCGGCATCGGCGGCATCCAACGAAGCCGGCTACATCACCCAGAAGGTGATTCGCAGCCTCGGCCTGCTGGGGTTCGATAACCAGGCGCGTGTCTGACACGGCCCGACGGTGGCAAGTCTTGCCCCGACGTACGGCCGTGGTGCCATGACCAACACCTGGACCGATATCGCCAACGCGAATCTGATCCTGGTAATGGGCGGCAACGCAGCAGAAGCGCATCCGTGCGGCTTCAAATGGGTGACCGAGGCCAAGGCGCACAACGCCGCGCGGCTGATCGTGGTCGATCCGCGTTTTACCCGGACCGCTTCGGTGGCCGACTATTACGCGCCGATCCGCACCGGCACCGACATCGCCTTCATGGGCGGGCTGATCAATTACCTGCTGACCGAGGACAAGATCCAGCACGAATACGTGCGCAATTACACCGACGTGTCGTTCATCGTCAAAGCCGGTTATGGCTTCGAAGACGGCCTGTTCAGCGGCTATGACGCGGAAAAACGCAGCTATACCGACAAGTCCGGCTGGGGCTACGAGTTCGCCGAGGACGGTTTCGTCCGCGTCGACCCGACCCTGCAAGACCCGCGCTGCGTCTATCAACTGATGAAGCAGCATTACAGCCGCTACAACATTGAGCTGGCCAGCCAGATCTGCGGCATGCCGGTCGACGCGATGCAGAAAATCTGGGAAGAGATCGCCACCTGCTCGACACCGGGCAAGACCATGACGATTCTCTATGCCCTCGGCTGGACGCAGCACTCGATCGGCGCGCAGATCATCCGCAGCGCGGCGATGGTGCAGCTGCTGTTGGGCAACGTCGGCATGCCCGGCGGTGGCGTCAATGCGCTGCGCGGGCACTCGAACATCCAGGGCCTGACCGACCTCGGTCTGCTGTCCAACGCCTTGCCCGGCTACCTCACGCTGCCCAGCGACAGCGAGCAGGACTACGGTCAGTTCATCTTCAAACGCACACAGGTTCCGCTAAGACCGGGGCAGCTCTCGTATTGGCAGAACTACAGCAAATTCCACGTCAGCCTGATGAAATCCTGGTACGGCGCCAATGCCACCGCCGAGAACAACTGGCTGTTCGACCATTTGCCGAAGCTCGACATCCCTAATTACGACGTGCTGAAAATGTTCGACCTGATGAGCCAGGGCAAGGTTAACGGCTACTTCTGCCAAGGCTTCAATCCGATCGCCGCGTTGCCGGACAAGAACCGCGTGATGGGCGCATTGGCCAAGCTCAAGTGGCTGGTGGTGATGGACCCGCTGGCCACGGAAACCTCGGAGTTCTGGCAGAACGTCGGACCGTACAACGACGTGAAAACCGCTGAAATCCAGACCGAAGTCATTCGCCTGCCGACCACTTGCTTTGCCGAGGAGGACGGCTCGCTGGTCAACAGCAGCCGCTGGCTGCAATGGCACTGGAAGGGTGCCGACGGCCCCGGCGAAGCGCAGACTGACATTCGCATCATGAGCGAATTGTTCCTGCGCCTGCGCCAGCGTTATCAGACCGAAGGCGGCAAGTTTCCTGATCCGCTGCTGAAACTGTCGTGGCCGTACAAGATCCCCGACGAGCCTTCGCCGGAAGAACTGGCGCGGGAAATCAACGGCACCGCTGTCAGCGATTTCACCGATGCCAGCGGCGTCACGGTCAAGGCCGGTACGCAACTGGCCGGCTTCGGTTTGCTCAAAGATGACGGCAGCACCGCGTCCGGTTGCTGGATTTTCGCCGGCAGCTGGACCGAAGCCGGCAATCAGATGGCCCGTCGTGATAACGCCGACCCATTTGGCATGCACCAGCATCAAGGCTGGGCGTGGGCATGGCCGGCCAATCGGCGGATTCTCTACAACCGCGCCTCGGCGGATCCGGCGGGCAAACCGTGGGACCCGAAAAAGCGGCTGGTGTGGTGGAGCGGCAAGGCCTGGACCGGCACCGACGTCCCTGACTACAAGGCCGACGTGCCGCCGGAAGCCGGGATGAACCCATTCATCATGAACCCCGAAGGCGTCGCGCGGTTCTTCGCCGTCGACAAGATGAACGAAGGTCCATTCCCTGAGCACTACGAGCCGTTCGAAACGCCGATCGGCATCAACCCGCTGCACCCGCAGAACAAGAAGGCCACCAGCAACCCGGCGGCGCGGATCTTTGATTCGGTCTGGGAAACCCTGGGCGAGGCCAAGGACTTCCCGTACGCCGGCACTAGCTACCGGCTTACCGAGCATTTCCACTTCTGGAGCAAGCACTGCAAGTTGAACGCGATCGCTCAGCCCGAGCAATTCGTCGAAATCGGCGAGGTGCTGGCGAACGAGAAGGGCATCGCTGCCGGTGATCGCGTGCGGGTCAGCTGCAAGCGCGGCTTTATCGAGGCGGTGGCGGTAGTGACGAAAAGGATCCGGCCGCTGCAGGTCAACGGCCAGGTCGTGCATCAGATCGGAATCCCGCTGCACTGGGGTTTCACCGGCCTGACGCGGCACGGTTACCTGACCAACACCCTGGTGCCGTTCCTCGGCGATGGCAACACTCAGACCCCGGAATCCAAGTCATTCCTGGTCAACGTGGAGAAACTGTAAATGGCCAGCCAAGACATCATTGCCCGCTCGGCCACCACCACCGTGCCGCCGTCGGTGAGGACTCAGCAGGGCGTTGCCAAGCTGATCGACACGACCAAATGCATCGGTTGCAAGGCCTGCCAGGTCGCCTGCTCGGAATGGAACGAGCTGCGCGACGAGGTCGGCCACAACCACGGCACCTACGACAATCCGCAGGATCTGACGGCGGATTCGTGGACGCTGATGCGCTTCACCGAGCACGAAACCGACGCCGGCAACCTTGAGTGGCTGATCCGCAAGGATGGCTGCATGCACTGCGCCGAGCCCGGTTGCCTGGCCGCGTGCCCGAGCCCCGGGGCGATCATTCAGCACGCCAATGGCATCGTTGATTTCGATCAGGATCACTGCATCGGTTGCGGCTATTGCATCACCGGTTGCCCGTTCAACATCCCGCGCATTTCGCAGAAGGATCACAAGGCCTACAAATGCACGCTGTGTTCCGATCGGGTCGCGGTAGGGCTGGAGCCGGCCTGCGTGAAAACCTGCCCGACCGGCGCGATCGTCTTCGGCACCAAGGAAGACATGAAGGAACACGCCGCTGAACGCATCGTCGACCTGAAAAGCCGTGGCTTTGAAAACGCTGGTTTGTACGACCCGGCAGGCGTCGGCGGCACCCACGTGATGTACGTGCTGCATCACGCCGATACGCCAAAAATCTACGCCGGCTTGCCGGATCACCCGGCGATCAGTCCGCTGGTGGGTTTGTGGAAAGGCATCAGCAAACCCCTCGGCCTGCTGGCGATGGGCGCGGCGGTGCTGGCCGGGTTCTTCCACTACGTGCGCATCGGCCCGAATCGCGTCGAGGAGGATGAACATCCGACGCCACCCGACACCTCGGTGCACGTGGTCGACCCGGCGGTGCACACCTTCGATCCACGCGGGGAGGAGCGGCCATGAGCAACAAGACGATCCTGCGTTACAGCGCCAACCAGCGGACCAATCACTGGCTGGTGGCGATCCTGTTTTTCATGGCCGGGTTGTCCGGGCTGGCGTTGTTTCATCCGTCGCTGTTCTGGCTGAGTAACCTGTTCGGCGGCGGCACCTGGACGCGGATCCTGCACCCGTACATGGGCATCGCCATGTTCGTGCTGTTCCTCGGCCTGGTGTTCAGCTTCTGGCGCACCAACTTCTTCATCGCCAATGACCGCCAGTGGCTGCGGCGGATCAATCGGGTGATGGTCAACGACGAGGAAAGCGTGCCGCCGGTGGGCAAATACAACGCCGGACAGAAGTTGCTGTTCTGGACTTTACTGCTGTGCATGCTCGCGTTGCTGTTCACCGGGCTGGTGATCTGGCGCGCGTGGTTCAGCGCGTATTTCGGCATCACCACGATCCGCTGGGCCATGCTGTTGCATGCACTGGCCGGGTTCGTGCTGGTGCTGAGCATCATCGTGCACATCTACGCCGGTTTGTGGATCAAGGGTTCGGTCGACGCCATGTTGCATGGCTGGGTCAGTCGGCCGTGGGCGAAGAAACACCATGCACTGTGGTACCGCGAGGTGACCCGCGACGAACAGTCTCGGGACGTGCCCGAGCGACCGCTGACGAAAAAGGGCTGACTTTTGCCAAGCATTCTTGAACCTGGGGAAATCGAGGCGGCGGCAAGTTCGCCGCCGTTTCTGTATCTGCCGCCACGTAACCTGTTTGCCCTGCGCGCCGAGCGCCTTGAGCGTCTGGCCGAGGGCAATGGGTTGGCGGATTATCTGCGGCTGATGGCCGGGTTGTGCCGGGCGCAGCAGCAGGTGTTCGACGATCCGCCGCTGATGGCGCCATTCGATGCACAGCGTTTCGAGGCCTGTCAGCAGCACGGTCTGCCGCCGTTCGCCGCAGACACCTTGGTGCGCGAGGATGCCTGGCAGCCGTGGCTGGATGCTTTGCTGCAGCGCTATGCGCCAGCGGATCAGCCTGCGGTGATCGACGCGCTGGATACTTTGCGCGGCGCCAGTCCCGGCCAGTTGCGCGCGTGGGCAGTGGCGCTGGTCAGCGGTCAATATTCGCTGGTGCCAGCGGCGCTGGTGCCGTTTCTCGGCGCGGCGCTGCAAACCGCCTGGAGCCACTGGCTGCTCAGCGTGCCGCAACTGCAACTGAAACCCGGCGACAGCCTCAGCCAATGCCCGGCCTGTGGTTCACCGGCCATGGCCGGGGTGATTCGCCATCGCGGCAAGCACAACGGTTTGCGCTATCTGGTGTGTTCGCTGTGCGCCTGCGAATGGCATGTGGTGCGGGTCAAGTGCGTGTATTGCGAGCAGAGCAAAGGCCTCGAGTACCTGAGCCAGGAAGATGATCGGCACAGCGCGGAACAGGCCCCGCTGCGCGCCGAAGTCTGCCCGAGCTGCAACAGCTACCTGAAATTGCTCTACCTGGAGAACGACGCCGAAGCCGAAGCGTTGTCGGCAGATCTCGGCAGTTTACTGCTGGACATGCGTCTGGCCCAGGACGGCTATCAGCGTCTGGCGCCCAATCTGCTGCTGGCGCCGGGAGACGACTGACCAGAGCAAAATTGTGGGAGGGGGTGTGCTCCCACAAGTCTATGTGCCGAATCACAAAGCCCGGTCAGCCACGGATTTCTCTGTGGGAGCGAGCTTGCTCGCGAAGGCGTCAGGTCAGCCACCTCCACATTGACTGACACACCGCATTCGCGAGCAGGCTCGCTCCCACAGGTTTTTGTGGTGACCAACAATGTTCATTCCACCCCGAATCCCTGTGGGAGCTGGCTTGTGTGCCGGTTACAAAGCCCGGTCCGCCCCGGATTTCTCTGTGGGAGCGAGCCTGCTCGCGAAGGCGTCAGGTCAGCCACCTCCACATTGACTGACACACCGCATTCGCGAGCAGGCTCGCTCCCACAGATTTTTGTGGTGACCAACAATGTTCATTCAGCCCCGAATCCCTGTGGGAGCTGGCTTGCCAGCGATTCGGTCGGCACATCCACCGCCTTCTTTGACTGACCCACCGCAATCGCTGGCAAGCCAGCCACAGATTTGTGTGCCGAATCACAAAGCCCGGTCAGCCCCGGATTTCTCTGTGGGAGCGAGCTTGCTCGCGAAGGCGTCTGGTCAGCGACAACCACACTAACTGACACACCGCATTCGCGAGCAGGCTCGCTCCCACAGGTTTTTTGTGGTGACCAACAATGTTCATTCCACCCCGAATCCCTGTGGGAGCTGGCTTGCCAGCGATTCGGTCGGCACATCCACCGCCTTCTTTGACTGACCCACCGCAATCGCTGGGAAGCCAGCTCCCACAGATTTGTGTGCCGAATCACAAAGCCCGGTCAGCCCCGGATTTCTCTGTGGGAGCGAGCCTGCTCGCGAAGGCGTCAGGCCAGCCACATCCACATTGACTGACACACCGCATTCGCGAGCAGGCTCGCTCCGGCAGTGCGTCTACACTTCTGAAACCCTTTTGGGAGCAAGCTTGCTCCCAAAAGGGATTGTTTCAGTGAAATCAGGAGTGGCTGATGTCTTCCAGCGTTGCCCTGCGGTTGCCGTCTATTGATGGCTTGTTGCGTCATCCGGCGTGCGCGCCGTTGGCCGAGCGTTACGGCCGAGATTCGTTGCTGACGGGTCTGCGTCAGTTGCTCGATGAGCTAAGGCCCGGCGTGTTGAGCGGGCAATTGGCGGCAGTGGAAATTGGCCCCGAAGTGCTCGCCGGCCGCGTCGGCGAACGCTTGGCGCAACAGCAGCGCAGTCAGGTACGCCGGGTATTCAACCTGACCGGCACGGTGCTGCACACCAATCTCGGCCGCGCCTTGCTGCCGGAGGAAGCCATCGAAGCGGTGCAAATGGCCGCACGCTATCCGCTCAATCTCGAGTTCGATCTGGCCAGCGGCAAGCGCGGTGATCGTGACGATCTGATCGAAGGCCTGATCCGCGAACTGACCGGCGCTGAAGCGGTGACCGTGGTCAACAACAACGCCGCTGCCGTGCTGCTGACGCTGAACAGCCTCGGCGCGCGCAAGGAAGGCATCATCTCGCGCGGTGAGCTGATCGAAATCGGCGGCGCCTTCCGCATCCCCGACATCATGGCCCGCGCCGGCGTGCGGCTGCATGAAGTCGGCACCACCAACCGCACCCATGCCCGGGATTACCAAGCGGCGATCAGTCCGCGCAGCGGTTTGATCATGCGCGTGCATGCCAGCAACTACAGCATCGAAGGCTTCACCGCGCGGGTGCCGACTGCGGAACTGGCCGAGTTGGCGCACGCTCATGGCTTGCCGTTGTTGGAAGATCTGGGCAGCGGCAGTCTGCTCGACCTGACGCGCTGGGGCCTGCCGGCGGAACCGACGGTGCGGCAGGCCTTGCTCGATGGCGCCGACATCGTCACCTTCAGCGGCGACAAATTGCTCGGCGGGCCGCAGGCCGGATTGATTGTCGGGCGCAAAGAACTGATCGCGAAGATCAAGAAAAATCCATTGAAGCGTGCGCTGCGGGTCGACAAGTTGACCTTGGCCGCGCTGGAAGCGGTGCTCGGTCTGTACCGCGATCCGGATCGCCTCGTCGAGCGCCTGCCGAGCCTGCGCCTGCTGACCCGGCCGCAAGCCGACATTCACGCGCAGGCTGTGCGTTTGCAACCGCTACTCGCCGATGTCTTGGGCGAGGTCTGGCAGGTCAGTGCAGTCGAGGCGTTGGGCATGATCGGCAGCGGCAGCCAACCGGTGGCGCGTCTGCCGAGTGCAGCGCTGTGTTGTCGCCCGCAAGTGTCCAAGCGCTGGCGCGGGCGCTATCTGCTCAATCTTGAAGCGGCGTTGCGCGGATTGCCGATCCCTGTGCTTGGGCGAATCGGCGACGATGCGCTGTGGCTCGATCTGCGTCAGCTCGACGATGAGCCAGCGTGGCTGGCGCAGTTGGCGCAATTGCAGGTCGACCGGTGATCGTCGGCACAGCGGGGCACATCGACCACGGCAAGACTTCGCTGTTGCAAGCGCTGACCGGGCAAACCGGCGACCGCCGCCCGCAGGAGCGCGAACGCGGCATGACCATCGACCTCGGTTATCTCTACGCCGAACTCGCAGCGGGCGCCGGGCTGACCGGCTTCATCGACGTGCCGGGGCACGAAAAATTCACTCACAACATGCTCGCCGGCGCACAGGGCATCGATCTGGTGTTGCTGGTAGTCGCGGCGGATGACGGGGTGATGCCGCAGACCCGCGAGCACCTGGCGATCGTTGAGCTGCTCGGCATCCCGCGCGCGCTGGTGGCGATCACTAAATGCGACCGGGCGGGAGCGGGCAGGGTGGAAGAGGTGCAGCGCCAAGTGCTCGATTTGCTGGCGCCCGGGCCATTTGCTGATGCGCCGATTTTTACCGTGTCGAGCGTGAACGGGCAGGGCGTCGGTGAGTTGCGCGCGGCGTTATTGCAGGCACAGAACGAGGTGCAGGCACGCGGTTGTGAGGGCGGCTTTCGTCTGGCGATTGATCGGGCGTTCAGCGTCCCCGGTGCGGGGATTGTGGTCACGGGCACCGCGCTATCGGGCACGGTTGCGGTGGGCGACAAACTTGTCTTGGGGCCTGCGGGCAAATCGGTGCGCATCCGTGGCCTGCACGCGCAAAATCAGGCCGCTGAACAGGCGTTCGCTGGCCAACGCGTGGCATTGAACCTCAGCGGCGATCGTCTGGAACTGGCGCAAATCCACCGTGGCCAATGGCTGCTGGCGGACTGGCTGCACGCCCCGACCCAGCGCATCGACATCGACTTTCAGCTGTTGCCCGGCGAGCGCACCTTTGAACATTTTCACCCGGTGCATCTGCACCTCGGCACGCAAGATGTCATCGCCCGGGTCGCCTTGCTGCAAGGCCCGCGCCTGACTCCCGGCGAGCGCATGTTCGCGCAACTGCTGATCAACGCGCCGGTGCAAGCGGTGAAGGGTGATCGGCTGATCCTGCGCGACTCCAGTGCCCAGCGCACCCTCGGCGGCGGCACAGTCCTCGACCCGTTCGCCCCGGCGCGCCAACGTCGCAGCCCGGAACGCCTCGCGCAACTGCAAACCCTCGCTCTGAGTGTCAGCCTCGAACAAGCCTTGCCGGCACTGCTCAACCACAGCCCCGGCGGCCTCGACCCGCAACGCCTGGAACGCCAGTTCAACCGCCCGCGCGCGCAGTGGACGCTGGCGGAAAACATCCGCCTGATCGACACCCGCCAAGGCCCGCTGCTGTTCAACGTGCAGCGCTGGGGCCAGTTGAAATTCACCTTGCTCGCACAACTGGCGCGATTCCATGAACAGGAACCCGACCAGATGGGCCCGGACCGCGATCGTCTGCGCCGCTTCAGCGCTCTGGCGCTGGAACGCTCGACCTTCATCAGCCTGCTCGACGAACTGCTCAGCGCCGGCTCGATCCTCGCCAGCGGCCCCTGGCTGCACCTGCCCGACCATCAGGTGCGCCTGAATGCCGACGATGAAATCCTCTGGCAGCAATTACAGCCGTTGTTCGAACAGGCCGGTTTCGATCCGCCGTGGGTGCGCGACGCGGCTAAAATGCTCGGCGAAGACGACGTCCGTGTCCGCCTGCTGCTGCGCAAACTCGCACGGCTGGGCCTGATGCACCAGGTGGTGCGCGACCTGTTCATCAGCGACATTGTCTTGCGGCAAATGGCGGCGCTGCTGCTGAAACTCGCCGAAGAAAATCCAGCGATTGAGGTGACAACTTTCCGTGATGCGCTAGGCTTGGGACGCAAACGCTGTATTCAGTATCTGGAATATTTCGACCGACTCGGCCTGACCCGCCGCCTCGGCGAATCCCGCCAGATCCGCCCCGACAACGCGCTGGCCAACGCCTGCGCACCCTGAGTTCAGGAAGACAATCGCGCCCGGTGGCGCGGCCGGGCTTCAAACCCGGTTGGGGACGGCATCCGTTCCCGGGCAGGTTCGACTCCGGCTGTCTTCCGCCAGTCTCCCAAAAGCAAAAGATCGCAGCCTTCGGCAGCTTCTACATCGATTTGTAGGAGCTGCCGAAGGCTGCGATCTTTTGATTTTCGGTGATACAAGAAGGTTAGAGATTACGCTGCGCTTCCATCCGGTCATGCAAGATTCTGATTATCGCGATCCCATAGGCGGTGATTCGAAAATAAATCACGTGACTCTCCACGCTGCAGCGTCGGTAACCGGGGCGGATCGCGTCGCATGCGGGTGCTGTTTTGGGACGATCAGCCAACTGCTCGAAAGACGCAGTCAGGATGTCGATGTAGCGATTGGCCTGATCCAAACCCCATTGTTGAGCTGTATAGGTCCAGATAGCCTCAAGATCCGCTTCGGCGGCGGGGGTAAGTCGGTATTCAGCCATGCGCCCTCAACATTCTCTTTTTGAAAGCATCAGCATCGAATGGCCGGGGGGCACCACTGGATTCTCCTTCTCGAAGGGCTGCGCGGACGGCTTCCAGTTCAGCGTTTCGCTCTTG
This sequence comes from Pseudomonas sp. 67(2021), assembly GCF_017491835.1. Classification (NCBI taxonomy): domain Bacteria; kingdom Pseudomonadati; phylum Pseudomonadota; class Gammaproteobacteria; order Pseudomonadales; family Pseudomonadaceae; genus Pseudomonas; species Pseudomonas sp. 67(2021). The sequence continues at coordinate 806 of NZ_JAFGYL010000040.1, read as the reverse complement.
CTCTCGACGGATCAAATCGCGGATATATTCGCTGTCGTTGGTGTAATGTCCCGCTTCTATTTGAGCTTTGATCCAATGGTCTTGCTGGTCAGTCACGGTTATGGTTTTTCGTACGGTAGCCATGGTCGGGCCTTTTGCGGGTGGGGAACTTTTCGCAAATTATCATACTAATGGTGCGCTAACGAGTATGAGCCTAGCCGTTACAAGAACGAATCACAGCCTTCGGCAGCTCATGCGTACATCACTCGAACTGCCGCAGGCTGCATTTTCAGACCCGCGACCGAATCTGCTGCCCGAGCACATCCATCGGGTTAAATAAATCCGTCCCCTTTGTGCGCGCCTTTGTGCTGTGTCAACTCTGACAGGTCGGAGGGGGTTTGCGATGAACGGTCATGAAGAGTGTTCCCATGCGCAAAGGCATGCAGCCGGGACGCTCCGGATCCCATCGGGAGCCGAACGCGGAGCGTCCGTTGAGGCATTCCCACGCAGGAGCGTGGGAACGATCATCGGGCTCCGCTACTGCGGCAGCTCCAGATTATCCAGCACCCGATTCACCGCCAATTCTCCGAGCATGATCAGTTGCGCAATCCCCATCAGCGTCCGGCGTTGCGATGGCTTGACCAGCCCGGCGAATTCCTGGGCGATGGTTTTGGCCGAGGCGAGGGTTTCGCAGGCGTTGGCCAGCAGGTCTTCATTTTTGGTGTCGGCGGTGACGGCGTACATCGCGCGGGGGCTGAACGGTGGTGGGGTCGAGCCGGGTGGGCAGAGGTAGTGGTCGAGGGCGCAGTCGGCGGCTTGGTGGAGTT